>NZ_JBBEUD010000047.1:0-449 GCF_037402475.1 Caulobacter sp. CCG-8 | reverse complement strand
CGCCGCCGCGTTCAAACCGCCCGCATACTGGTCCTCGCCCTGTCGTGGGGAGGACGTCCGGCCGGCGACCGATACGTGCGACAGGGGCGGTCGAGCGGGAAGCGTTCGTCGGTGGTCTTCAGTGACGCTTCGGGCGTCCTGGGCAGGTTTCCCTGAAACATCGGGACGAAGCCCAGGCGGCGGAGGATCGGCGGACGCGGCAGGCCCGAGCTGAAATCGCTCGGGCGGTCCGGAAGGGTCGTCAACCTTCCGCCCGTCGGGGGCCTCCATCGGGAGCGGGTTAAAACCCCGCACCTCGAAGGCTCACCGGAAAACGATCCGCGCGGAGCGTCCAGACCCTGTCGAAACGGTACTCTCCACAATCCTACGCCGGGCATGGCCCGGACGCTCCGCCGCCTCCCACCCGCCGGGTTTCCCCGGTCGGGGACATGCGCTCGCGCGTGTCCCCA
>NZ_JBBEUD010000046.1:0-1193 GCF_037402475.1 Caulobacter sp. CCG-8 | reverse complement strand
ATGGCCAAGGAAAAGTTCGAACGCACTAAGCCGCACTGCAACATCGGCACGATCGGTCACGTTGACCACGGCAAGACGACGCTGACGGCGGCGATCACCATCACGCTGGCCAAGTCGGGCGGCGCGACGGCCAAGAACTACGCCGACATCGATGCGGCGCCGGAAGAAAAGGCCCGCGGCATCACCATCAACACCGCGCACGTGGAATATGAGACGGCCAACCGTCACTACGCCCACGTCGACTGCCCTGGCCACGCCGACTACGTGAAGAACATGATCACGGGCGCGGCGCAGATGGACGGCGCGATCCTGGTGGTTTCGGCCGCCGACGGCCCGATGCCGCAGACCCGCGAGCACATCCTGCTGGCCCGTCAGGTCGGCGTGCCGGCCCTGGTCGTGTACATGAACAAGGTCGACCTGGTCGACGACGCCGAGCTGCTCGAGCTGGTCGAGATGGAAGTGCGCGAGCTGCTTTCGTCGTACGACTTCCCGGGCGACGACATCCCGATCACCAAGGGCTCGGCCAAGGTGGCGATCGACGGCGGCGACCCGATCATCGGCGAGCAGTCGATCCTGGAACTGATGACCACGGTCGACGCCTACATCCCGCAGCCCGATCGTCCGATCGACCTGCCGTTCCTGATGCCGGTGGAAGACGTGTTCTCGATCTCGGGCCGCGGCACCGTGGTCACCGGTCGCGTCGAGCGCGGCATCGTCAAGGTCGGTGAGGAAGTCGAGATCGTCGGCATCCGTCCGGTCCAGAAGACGACCTGCACGGGCGTGGAAATGTTCCGCAAGCTGCTGGACCAAGGTCAAGCCGGCGACAACGTGGGCGTGCTGCTGCGCGGCACCAAGCGCGAAGACGTCGAGCGCGGCCAGGTGCTGTGCAAGCCGGGTTCGATCACCCCGCACACCAAGTTCGTGGCCGAAGCCTACATCCTGACCAAGGAAGAAGGCGGCCGTCACACCCCGTTCTTCACCAACTACCGCCCGCAGTTCTACTTCCGCACCACGGACGTGACCGGGATCATCAAGCTGCGCGAAGGCGTGGAAATGATCATGCCGGGCGACAACGCCGAGCTGGACGTCGAGCTGATCACCCCGATCGCCATGGAAGAGAAGCTGCGCTTCGCCATCCGTGAAGGCGGCCGCACCGTCGGCGCCGGCGTCGTGGCCAAGATCGTCGAGTAATC
>NZ_JBBEUD010000045.1:0-1283 GCF_037402475.1 Caulobacter sp. CCG-8 | reverse complement strand
ATCAAGAAATGGCCTCCTTCGGGAGGCCATTTTTCGTTTGGGCCCTGCCTGGCGTCGCGGCCTGGGCCTGACGACCAGGTCGTCGGATCTCGGAGGTCCGGTTCCCGTCACCGGCGGCCCCGCCACGGACGGAGGCCTTCGGCGCGCTCGCCTTCAGTCCCGCCGCCGGCGGCGGAATCGGCCGCCTTCCGGACGCTGACCGCGAGGATCGCGCGCGAACATGGCGAGCTCGGTCCTAGGGCCCGGCGATCCAGGCTGACTCGCCCGGCCCCATCGCCGCGGCCCACGCGGGAATCAACGCCTCCGACGTTTCCGCCGGCGAGATCCGCCTGCTCTTCGTGGGGCTCGGGGTCAGCTCGAGGTGATTCCGCCTGGCCGCCCAGAAGGTCGCGCGGGCGGTCCGTCTTCGCCGGCGGCCAACGGGAACGCGGTTCACGCGACGCGCCGCGGGAATCGCCGTCACGAACCTTGGCCGGTTCTGAGTTCCCGCCTTCGATTCGCGCTCGATCGGCGGTCCATCCGCCTGGAGGCAGCGCCAGGCAGTGATTCCCCGAAGCGGAAACACACCAAACCCGACGAATCCGGGCGGTCCGGCCCGCCTCCAGTCCTCGAACGCCTTCGGGAGAATCGGTCCCGAGGCGTCCGGTCGGCGCGGAAGTCGCCGCATTCGGCGATGAAGCTGGCCGCCGACCTGGCCGGTGTGACGATTCGCCGACCCGCCGACCCGCCGACCGATCTCCGCGCCGCGGTCGGCGCCTCCAACCACTCGGGTGCTCGAGGCTCGCTCGAGGAAGGGGAGGCGGCGGTTCTCGCGCCCTTCGCCGGCATTGGTAGGCGGGTGGGGAGGGTGGCGCCTCGTCCTCTGCGGCCGGGCGACGAGGCCCGGCCGACAAACTCCAGGCCCCAGGTCGGGATTCGCCTCGGCGGGGGTTGTCATCGCCGCGTCACGCGCCTATATCCGCCCCTCGCTCGGAAACGCGATCGCGACCGCAGAGGGCAATGGCCGCAAGGCTCTTGCTTTCTTCGCTCGGTTTCGCTAGTTTCCGCGCTCCAATCGACTCGGTAATGGATCCAGGCGGGCAGCCTCGGCGGCCCACGGATCCCTTTTTGTCTCTTCGTTGTGGCTTCGGCCCTTTGAGAGGATGGAAAAACGAGGCGGTTGACTCTGGGGTGATGCTTCAATAGAAGCGCCGCTCCTCACTGAAGCGAAGAGTTCGATAAGAATTCCGAGGTTCTGTGAGGTATTCAGTCGCGATGATCTGCTGATGCTCAGCAAAATTCGA
>NZ_JBBEUD010000044.1:0-4446 GCF_037402475.1 Caulobacter sp. CCG-8 | reverse complement strand
TACTGCTTCAAACACTCCGGACGATGTCCGGCGCTCCGCGTCCCTTTCCAACTCATAGCGAAAGCGTGAGGCCGAGAAACCGTGGCTGACCCCCTTGCCCCACCTGGCGGCTTCGCCGCCTGTCCGCCCCCGTAGGGGGCGGAGCCTCGCGCGGTCCGCTCAGCAAAGCTCTTCCCCCTCCGGGGGAAGACGACCGCGAAGCGGTCCGTAGGGGGCAAGGGCTGACCGCGCCTGATCGAGAAGGGAGTCCGGCCCGTGCCGGCCCTAGTTCGTCACCGAGAACGTCGCGTTGTTCCCCGTCGCGGTCGAGACGCCCACGACCGCGCGGCCCGACGAGCGGACGGTCACGGTCGAGCGGGCGCTGACGTCAACATTGTTGGACTGGCTGTTGGTGGCCGTCATCGTGCCGCTGCACAGGTTGCAGGCGTAGCCGCTGACCGCGTTGCCGATGGCCGTGGCGCTGGCGCCGGCGTCGTAGCCGTCGTGGCCGTCGAAGCTGGCGATCACCTCGACCCCGCCGCCGTCGTTGACCTGGACGTTGTCCAGCACCAGGCCAGGGCCGTTGCTGTTGCTGGCCATGGCCGAGTTGCCCACGCCGTACGCCGTCGCCTGGGCGCCGCCGAACTGGTACGAGGTCTCCTCGGCCTGGGCCCGCACATAGGCGGTGTTGTACTGGTGGCTGGCCACGTCCAGCAGCGTGCCGTCGTTGCTGGCGTTCAGGTTGTTGCCCGAGGCCGTGGCCGCCGTGGTGGTCAGGTAGCTGTTGCCGTAGGCCGCGAACTTGGTGGCCGTGACATTGGCCGCGCCGTTGTTCTGGTCGGTGATCACCCGGGCCGCCGACTGGTTGGCTCCGGTCAGGTCGATGTTGTTGCCCGCCGCCGTGCCGGCCACGACCGCGGTCCCGGCCACGTACTGCAGCACCGCCCCGCCGTCGGCGGCGACGTCGGCCTGGTTGTTCTGGCTGACCCGCGCGCCCATCGCGCCGTTGACCATCAGCAGGCCCTGGCTGTTGCCGGCCGCCGAGCTGGTCTCGATCACGTCGCCGGCCTGGGCCGTCTCGCCCTCGATCTGGCTGCGGGCGGTGACCGCGCCGCTGTTGGTCTGGACCATGAAGCCGCTCAGCGTCCCGTAGGCCGCCGTGGCCGTGCCGCTGTTGCCGACGGCCGTCGTGGTCACGGTGCTGGAGTCGCCCATGGAGCCTGAGACGTTGACCACGCCGTGGGCGCCGATCGCGCCCTGGTTCACCTGGTTGGACGTCAGGCCGGCGTCGGCGTTGACGGTCGTCGCGCCGAAGGTGTTGCCCCCCGCCGTGGTGGTGGCGGTGACGCCCTCGTCGGCGGTGACGACGTTCAGGGTCTGGTCGGCGAAGATCCCGCCGAGGTTCAACTGGTCGTTGGAGCCCTGGACGGGGACGGTCTGGCTAGTAGCGACCCCGCTTGCCAGCATCACGCACATTGGGATCGCTGCGATCGTTCCAGCGAGACGGGTCTTCGCGGGTCTGCGCATTGTTGGTTCCCAGGTTGTTGTAGGCGGGGACGAAGGCCCCGGTCGCGCCGACGGTGTTGGCGGCGTAGGGGTCGTACTGCAGGCAGCTCTGCGGACCCGGCATGCCGTAGAGGTTGGCGCTCATCTCGATGGTGGCCCGCTCGATCAGCGAGCGCACGGCCAGCTGCATCGGCTCCAGCGCGCCGCGGCCCGCCGAGATGTCGAAGATGTTGCCATTGAGGAAGTCGAAGACGCCGGCGCTGATCTCGCGGCCGACCACCTGCTTCTGGTAGGAGATCACGTCCACGACCTCGAGGGTGCGGGTGTTGATCAGGCGCAGGTCCAGGGCGATGTTCATCACGAACACCCGGCGGCGGAAGTTGCCCTTCAGGCCGTCGGTGTCCTTGTCGCCGATATAGGCGTCGGCCCCGACCGAGCGGATGTTGTAGTTCAGCTCGGTGATGCCGCCGGCCACATAGAAGTCCGAGCCCGGGACCTGGCCCGCCAGGATGCGGCGGTAGTCGGCCGGGGCGTCGGCGCCCGGCTTGGGGTTGTCGGAGATCAGCTTGTTGTTGGCGTACTTCAGCTCGTACTCCGACACCGAGGTGTCGAAGCGCTCGACCATGGGCATACCGGCCTTGGCGAAGGCGGTCATGGCCAGCAGCGAGGCGCCCTGGGTGACCTTGCGGCCCGAACCGTCGGACTCTTCCTTGCCAGTGTAGTCGGCGATGCGGCCGATGGCGACGCGCGGCGCGACCACGTGGTTGGCGCGGGCGTACTGCGCCAGGCAGACCAGGCCGGCGGTGTAGGGCGTCGGATTGGCGGTCACGGGCGCCGAGCCGATCGGCGTGGCGTAGTTGCCGTCGGTCATCGACTTGGGAACGCCGCCGCACGCGCTCAGCGCGGCGCAGGCGCCCGCCAGCAGAAGGAGGAGGCGCTTACTGGCCATTGCCCGATTTCCCGACGTTCGTTCCGGCGCTGATGTTGCCGTTGTTGATCTGGCTGGAGTTGACGATGACGGTGTTGTTGTTGCCCTGGGTGACGACCGTCAGGTTGTTGCCGATCGCCGTGGAGCTGCCCCAGCCCCCGAGGGAGCCGACGCCCGAATAGGAGTCCAGCGAGCCCGACGACCGGCTGGACGAATAGACGCTCTGGTCGGCGCCGGTCAGCATGACGCCGTCGACGATCACCCGGTTGCCGTTGGCGTCGCGGGTCGAATACTCGACCACGTGGTTCTCGGAACCGGCCACGCGGCCGTAGCCGGCGTTGAACGAGGCGGAGTTGGTGTCCAGGGTCTGGGCGCGGGCGGGGCTCGACAGCACCAGGCCCGTCGCGGCCGCGGCCAGGGCCAGCACGGCGGCGCTGATCGCCAGCAGGCGGCCGGCGCCCGGCAGTTTCTTCACACTCGCAGCCATCTGGACCTCGTGAACACCGACGTGTCCGAACGGCAAGCAACCCCCGTGCCAATATCGGACAGCGTTCGGTCTACGCCCGAAGGTCTCGCGATTTGGTTAAGCTGGCCCGCGACAATATGCGGCCGCTCCGGCGCGCGGCCCATTGATAAGGGGGCCGCTTTGCGAGACCCTGCTCGGAATATAAGTCTCAGGGAGGATTAAGCTTTGCTGGTTTCTCAGATCCTGAAGGACAAGGGCGATCTCGTCTTCACCGCCTCGCCGAACGAGACGGTGGGGGCGGCGGCGGCCCTGCTGCACACCCGGCGCGTGGGCGCCATGGTCGTGCTCGAGGAGGACGAGACGATCGCCGGCATCCTGTCCGAACGCGATATCGTGCGGGTGATCGCCGAGGGCGGGGCGGCGGCCCTGTCCAAGCCGATCTCCAGCTGCATGACCAGGGACGTGGTCTTCGCCCAGCCCGAAGAGACCGTCGACGCCCTGCTCGAGCGGATGACCGACCGCCGCATCCGCCACCTGCCGGTCTGCAAGGGCAAGCGCCTGGCGGGCATCATCTCGATCGGCGACCTGGTGAAGTACAAGATCAGCGAGGCCCAGGCCGAGGCCGAAGGCCTGAAGGCCTATATCGCGGCCGGCTGAGGTCGCGTCGCGAGAGGGACGGCGGGCGGTCCGGAGAGGAGCGTCCCCGCACTCTATATAGGGCGCCTATATAGAGCGTCGTTCAGGACGCCGGCTCTTCCAGCAGTTCCGCGCCCGAACCGGCGACGGCGTCGGCCAAGCTGTAGCCCTCCAGCACCGCCGCCGTGGCGTCGCGGGCCCGCAGCAGGGCTTCGCGCAGGGCGCAGGTGGCCAGGTCGCGGCAGTCCTCGCAGCGCCGGAAGGCGGTGCGGCTGACGCACGGGGTCAGGGCCAGCGGGCCGTCGACCAGGCGGATGATCTCGGCGAAGCTGATCTGGGCGGGCTCGCGCCCCAGCAGATAGCCGCCGAACTTGCCCCGGCGGCTGATCACCAGGCCCTGGCGCGCCAGTGTAAGAAGTATGGCCTCGAGGAACTTGCGCGGCGCGTCGGCGCGGACCGCCAGTTCGCCGGCGGTGACCTGCCCGTCTTCCCGGGCCAGTTCGATCATGGCGCGCAGGGCGTAACGCGCTTTCTGGGACAACATGGACGCGAGGCCTCCTCTTGTGGAGGTCTATGGAGCCAGGGGAGGGGGTGGCGCAAGCGTCGTCGCCCCCGGGCGATGAGGGGCCGGCCCCAAAAACCATTCACAGATCCACACACAGACAATGCGATGCGTGCGATTGATCGGGTCGCTTTTGCGGTTGCGACTCTCCGGGGCGGTGGCTAAACACCGCCCTCGCTTCGGGGCCACGGCCTTCCGGACGAATTCGAGGCCTCCGGGGCTTGCATTCGAAAGGGTGGATCGCTAAGTTCCGCAGCCTCAATCGACTCGGTGACGAATTTGCGAAGACCCTGTCTTCAAGGGCTTCGTCGCCGCGCTTTTGTCCTTCGAAGCGGCCTCGGCCAGCTCATAGACGAAAGTGAAAAGGCC
>NZ_JBBEUD010000043.1:0-5817 GCF_037402475.1 Caulobacter sp. CCG-8 | reverse complement strand
CTTGGGTGCGGGGACAGGATTTGAACCTGTGACCTTCAGGTTATGAGCCTGACGAGCTACCGGGCTGCTCCACCCCGCGGCGAAGAGGGTAGTGATGTGATCGTGTGGTAGGGTTTGGACTTTGGAGCGTGCGCTCTAACGAAGCATCCTTTTAGCGGACCTGGCGGCGACCTACTCTCCCGCGCCTTGAGACGAAGTACCATTGGCCCTGGGGGACTTAACGACCGAGTTCGGAATGGGATCGGGTGGGGAACCCCCGGCATAGCCACCAGGTCAGCAAAAAGGATGCTGTCGGGTCGCTTTGTGGCGACCCGAGCATTGTTGTGAAGAAGACATCGCATGTCTTGTAAAGCAGTCATGGGTTTGACTGAAGAACGATCAAGCCTATCGAGCTATTAGTACCGGTAAGCTACACGCCTCACAGCGCTTCCACACCCGGCCTATCAACGTGGTGGTCTTCCACGGCTCTCAGCGAGACCTTGTTTTGAGGTTAGTTTCCCGCTTAGATGCTTTCAGCGGTTATCTATTCCACACTTAGCTACCCTGCTGCACAGCTGGCGCCATGACAGGTCCACCAGAGGTGTGTCCATCCCGGTCCTCTCGTACTAGGGACAGATCCTCTCAAGTCTCGTACACCCACGGCAGATAGGGACCAAACTGTCTCACGACGTTCTGAACCCAGCTCACGTACCACTTTAATCGGCGAACAGCCGAACCCTTGGGACCTGCTCCAGCCCCAGGATGTGATGAGCCGACATCGAGGTGCCAAACTTTGCCGTCGATATGGACTCTTGGGCAAAATCAGCCTGTTATCCCTAGAGTACCTTTTATTCGTTGAGCGATGGCCCTTCCACGCAGGACCACCGGATCACTATGGCCGACTTTCGTCTCTGCTCGACTTGTCAGTCTCGCAGTCAGGCGGGCTTATGCCATTGCACTCGACGACCGATTTCCGACCGGTCTGAGCCCACCATCGCGCGCCTCCGTTACACTTTGGGAGGCGACCGCCCCAGTCAAACTGCCCGCCACGCCATGTCCCGGACCCGGATAACGGGCCGCGGTTAGACGTCAGCAACAATAAGGGTGGTATTTCAAGGATGGCTCCACCGGAACTGGCGCCCCGGTTTCATAGCCTCCCACCTATCCTACACATGTTGCTGCTAACGCCAAGGCGAAGCTGCAGTAAAGGTTCATAGGGTCTTTCCGTCTGACCGCGGGAACCCCGCATCTTCACGGGGAATTCAATTTCGCTGAGCCTATGCTGGAGACAGTGGGGAAGTCGTTACGCCATTCGTGCAGGTCGGAACTTACCCGACAAGGAATTTCGCTACCTTAGGACCGTTATAGTTACGGCCGCCGTTTACCGGGGCTTCAATTCGCAGCTTGCACCACTCCTTTTAACCTTCCGGCACCGGGCAGGCGTCAGACCCTATACGTCGCCTTGCGGCTTCGCAGAGCCCTGTGTTTTTGATAAACAGTCGCTACCCCCTGGCCTGTGCCACTCTTTTCTGGTTGCCCAAAGAAGAGTCACGCTTATCCCGAAGTTACGCGTGCAATTTGCCGAGTTCCTTCAGCATAGTTCTCTCAAGCGCCTTGGTATACTCTACCTGCCCACCTGTGTCGGTTTCGGGTACGGTCTCCGTTGGAGTTATTTCCAGGGACCTGTTCACTGCCCGGAGCAATCCAATAAGCCCGAACAATTTACCAGATCCGTCACTTCCAACTGGTTCAGGAATATTCACCTGATTCCCATCGACTACGCCTTTCGGCCTCGCCTTAGGGGCCGACTAACCCTGCGCAGATTAGCTTTACGCAGGAACCCTTGGGCTTTCGGCGAGAGTGTCTCTCACACTCTTTATCGCTACTCATGTCAGCATTCTCACTTCCGATACCTCCAGCAAGGCTCGCGCCTCACCTTCACCGGCTTACGGAACGCTCCGCTACCGCTTGCTCATAGAGCAAACCCATACCTTCGGCGTCTGGCTTGAGCCCCGTTACATTTTCCGCGCAGGATCGCTTGACCAGTGAGCTGTTACGCTTTCTTTAAATGATGGCTGCTTCTAAGCCAACATCCTGGTTGTCAAAGCAATCCCACATCGTTTCCCACTTAGCCAGAACTTGGGGGCCTTAGATGATGGTTAGGGTTGTTTCCCTTTTCACGACGGACGTTAGCACCCGCCGTGTGTCTGCCAGATATCTCTCTCGGGTATTCGGAGTTTGATTAGAATTGGTACAGATCGCTCCGCCCGCATCCATTCAGTGCTCTACCCCCCGAGGAGTCCGTCTGACGCACTACCTAAATAGTTTTCGCGGAGAACCAGCTATGTCCAGGTTTGATTGGCCTTTCACCCCTATCCACAAGTCATCCGAGAATTTTTCAACATTCACCGGTTCGGTCCTCCAGTAAGTGTTACCTTACCTTCAACCTGCTCATGGATAGATCACCTGGTTTCGGGTCGTCATGCGACGTACTTATTCGCCCTATTCAGACTCGCTTTCGCTGCGCCTACACCTAACGGCTTAAGCTTGCACGGCACATGAAGTCGCTGACCCATTATACAAAAGGTACGCCGTCACCACGCGCGGTGGCTCCGACTGCTTGTAGGCTTCCGATTTCAGGATCTGTTTCACTCCCCTTGTCGGGGTGCTTTTCACCTTTCCCTCACGGTACTTGTTCGCTATCGGTCATTGAGGAGTACTTAGGCTTGGAGGGTGGTCCCCCCATGTTCAGACAGGATTTCACGTGTCCCGCCCTACTCGAGTCTGTCGCTATTTGACGCTTACGGGGCTATCACCCACTATGGCCGACCTTTCCAAGTCGTTCAGCTTTATGTCACGACAGCACTGGCCTGGTCCCGGTTCGCTCGCCACTACTACGGGAGTCTCGGTTGATGTCCTTTCCTCCGGGTACTGAGATGTTTCAGTTCCCCGGGTTTGCTTAATGGAGCCTATGTATTCAGCCCATTATACCTGTCACAACCACACCACTACCGCTCCAGCCGAAGCTGAAGCAAAGTGGAATGGTCATTAAGGTGGGTTTCCCCATTCGGAGATAGCCGGATCAAAGGGTGCTCGCGCCTCCCCGGCTCTTATCGCAGCGTGCCACGTCCTTCATCGCCTCTCAATGCCAAGGCATCCGTCAGAAGCCCTTATGCGCTTGATCGTTCTCAGCAAAACCCATGCGCTACCGGTCTAGGGACCGGCGGCATGTGCTTTACAGTCAGACATTTGATGTCTTCTTCAAAGTCCGCCCTTAAACCAGCTGCGCCCCAAGGGTGAGATGCAGACGGCGGGTGAACCCTACCTTCACGATGTCATTTCGCCGGCCTCAGCTAGGCTGAGCGGCAAACTTGATATCCTCGATCGCGTTTTCGCACCGACCCGGTGGCCGGTGGTGGAGCCAGACGGATTCGAACCGACGACATCCTGCTTGCAAAGCAGGCGCTCTACCAACTGAGCTATGGCCCCTCGCCGCCGTGCGGTGAGTTGCTTAAGCCCAGGAGAACTGGGTCGGTTGCGTTCCGTAACTAGGAAGGTTGGTAGGCCCGATAAGACTTGAACTTATGACCTCACGCTTATCAAGCGTGCGCTCTAACCAACTGAGCTACGGGCCCATAGGCCGCATAGACCAGATCCTCATTCCCCAGCCAGGCTGAGGAACGAGACCCGTTCCTGGGCTCGCGATCGCCTCGTCGACCTGATCGGTCAACAAGGAGTGGAAAGAGAAACGAAGACGGCGGCGATCCGCTCATCTGTATAATTAGACGCTTCAATAAGACCGAAGTCTTGGAGAAGCAGTCCTTAGAAAGGAGGTGATCCAGCCGCAGGTTCCCCTACGGCTACCTTGTTACGACTTCACCCCAGTCGCTGACCCTACCGTGGTCGCCTGCCTCCTTGCGGTTAGCGCAGCGCCTTCGGGTAAAGCCAACTCCCATGGTGTGACGGGCGGTGTGTACAAGGCCCGGGAACGTATTCACCGCGGCATGCTGATCCGCGATTACTAGCGATTCCAACTTCATGCACTCGAGTTGCAGAGTGCAATCCGAACTGAGACGACTTTTAGGGATTGGCTCCCCCTCGCGGGATTGCAGCCCTCTGTAGTCGCCATTGTAGCACGTGTGTAGCCCACCTTGTAAGGGCCATGAGGACTTGACGTCATCCCCACCTTCCTCCGAATTAACTTCGGCAGTACTATTAGAGTGCCCAGCCAAACCTGATGGCAACTAATAGCGAGGGTTGCGCTCGTTGCGGGACTTAACCCAACATCTCACGACACGAGCTGACGACAGCCATGCAGCACCTGTGTCCCAGTCCCCGAAGGGAAAGCCGCATCTCTGCGGCGGTCCGGGCATGTCAAAAGGTGGTAAGGTTCTGCGCGTTGCTTCGAATTAAACCACATGCTCCACCGCTTGTGCGGGCCCCCGTCAATTCCTTTGAGTTTTAATCTTGCGACCGTACTCCCCAGGCGGAGTGCTTAATGCGTTAGCTGCGTCACCGACAGGCATGCCTGCCGACAACTAGCACTCATCGTTTACAGCGTGGACTACCAGGGTATCTAATCCTGTTTGCTCCCCACGCTTTCGAGCCTCAGCGTCAGTAACGGACCAGTATGTCGCCTTCGCCACTGGTGTTCTTCCGAATATCTACGAATTTCACCTCTACACTCGGAGTTCCACATACCTCTTCCGTACTCAAGACTGCCAGTATCAAAGGCAATTCCAAGGTTGAGCCCTGGGCTTTCACCTCTGACTAAACAGTCCGCCTACGCTCCCTTTACGCCCAGTAATTCCGAGCAACGCTAGCCCCCTTCGTATTACCGCGGCTGCTGGCACGAAGTTAGCCGGGGCTTCTTCTCCGGGTACCGTCATTATCGTCCCCGGTGAAAGAATTTTACAATCCTAAGACCTTCATCATTCACGCGGCATGGCTGCGTCAGGCTTTCGCCCATTGCGCAAGATTCCCCACTGCTGCCTCCCGTAGGAGTTTGGGCCGTGTCTCAGTCCCAATGTGGCTGATCATCCTCTCAGACCAGCTAAGGATCGTCGCCTTGGTGGGCCTTTACCCCACCAACTAGCTAATCCTACGCGGGCCGCTCCAATGGCGATAAATCTTTCCCCCGAAGGGCACATCCGGTATTAGCTCAAGTTTCCCTGAGTTGTTCCGAACCAAAGGGCACGTTCCCACGTGTTACTCACCCGTCCGCCACTAATCCCGAAGGATCCGTTCGACTTGCATGTGTTAGGCCTGCCGCCAGCGTTCGCTCTGAGCCAGGATCAAACTCTCAGGTTGAGTTGACATTGACCCAGACTACCAATCCCGAAGGATCGGCGTTCTGGTTTGCATAGTTTCTTGACGAGTTCCCATCACACATCGACCGAACCGAAGCCCGATCGGCGTATGTATGGTGTCTTCAAGAGACCGCATTTGTCAGCGTCGAGATGGACCTTCTCAGTCCATCGCCAGAGCGCCGCCGCCTGCGTTTCTCTTTCCAAATCAACAATGTCAAAGACCCGAACCCCTCTCCCGAGGAGCCCATCGTTTAGCGCCCGATGTCGGCGGAGGCGGCTATCTATCCAACCTCGAATTCCGTGTCAAACCGTTTTTCTTCAAAACCGTTCGAACCGGTCCAACCAAACCACCCGAAGGCGAACCCAGTAGACCGTGGCGACCTTCTAGAGAAGAGCGCCAACCAAGTCAAGTAAGAATTTCCAGGAAACTCTTTCTAGACTTGAAGAACCTGGCGTCGAATTCTTGCGAACCCCTCACCAAACCCTCCGGAGCCGCGCCTTCTATTGAAAGCCCAAACCCCTGTCAATC
>NZ_JBBEUD010000042.1:0-7417 GCF_037402475.1 Caulobacter sp. CCG-8 | reverse complement strand
GGAGCAGCTGCGCGCCGCCCAGGGCGCGCCGCCGACCGCCAACGTGGTCCGCGAGCAGAGCGACTACTACCACGCCACCAAGACCACGATCTTCAACGCGCTGCTCAACACCATCGACCTGTCCCAGCTGGCCCAGCTGGACCTGAAGGCGGCGGCCGAGGAGATCCGCGACATCGTCGCCGAGCTGGTGGCGATCAAGAACGTCTCGATGTCGGTGTCCGAGCAGGAGCACCTGGTCCAGGACATCATCAACGACGTCCTCGGCTACGGCCCGCTGGAGCCCCTGCTGGCCCGCGACGACATTGCCGACATCATGGTCAACGGCGCGCACCGGGTGTTCATCGAAGTGGGCGGCAAGGTCCAGCTGACCAACGTCCGCTTCCGCGACAATCTCCAGCTGATGAACATCTGCCAGCGGATCGTCAGCCAGGTCGGCCGCCGGGTCGACGAGAGCTCGCCGATCTGCGACGCCCGCCTGCCCGACGGCAGCCGCGTCAACGTCATCGCCCCGCCCCTGGCGCTGGACGGTCCCACCCTGACCATCCGGAAGTTCAAGAAGGACAAGCTGACGATGAAGAACCTGGTCGACTTCGCGTCGATCAGCCCGGAAGGGGCCCGCGTGCTGGGCGTCATCGGCGCCTGCCGCTGCAACATCGTCATCTCGGGCGGCACCGGCTCGGGCAAGACCACCCTGCTCAACACCATGACCGCCTTCATCGACCCGACCGAACGGGTGGTGACCTGCGAGGACGCGGCCGAACTGCAGCTGCAGCAGCCGCACGTGGTGCGCCTGGAAACCCGTCCGCCCAACCTGGAAGGCCAGGGCGCGGTGACCATGCGCGACCTGGTCAAGAACTGCCTGCGGATGCGTCCCGAGCGGATCATCGTCGGCGAAGTCCGCGGCCCCGAGGCGTTCGACCTGCTGCAGGCGATGAACACCGGCCACGACGGCTCGATGGGCACGCTGCACGCCAACAGCCCGCGCGAGGCGATCAGCCGGATCGAGTCGATGATCACCATGGGCGGCTACGGCCTGCCGTCGAAGACCATCAAGGAGATGATCGTCGGCTCGGTCGACGTCATCGTCCAGGCCGCCCGCCTGCGCGACGGCTCGCGCCGGATCACCCACATCACCGAGGTGGTCGGGCTGGAAGGCGACGTGATCGTCACCCAGGACCTGTTCGTCTACGAGATGAACGGCGAGGACGCCGAGGGCCGGGTGCTGGGCAAGCATCGCTCGACCGGCATCGGCCGGCCCCGCTTCTGGGACCGCGCCCGCTACTACGGCCTGGAGCGCGAGCTGGCCGAAGCCCTCGACGCGGCGGAATAGGGCCATGCTGATCATCCTCGCCGGCGTCCTCGGCTTCATCACCATCGCGGGGCTGGGCTTCGTGCTGGCCGGCGGGGGCGGCGGCGCCTCGGCCAAGACCGTCAAGCGCGCCCAGCTGATCGCCGGCGACCGCCAGGCCGTGGCCGCCCGCGCCAAGGCCGCCGCCAACACCCCCGACGCCCGCCGCAAGCAGCTGCTGAAGACCCTGAAGGAACAGGATCAGCAGAAGAAGAAGGCGTCGCTGACCATCGCCGCGCGCCTGCGCGCCGCCGGCCTGGGCGACAACGTCCAGATGTTCTGGATCATCAGCGGCGTGGTCGGCGTGCTGGTCGGGCTGATGCTGCTTCTGCTGCGCCAGATGCCGATCATCGCCCTGGGCGCGGCCTTCGCCGCCGGCTTCGGCCTGCCGCGCTGGGTCATCGGCATGATGGCCAAGGCCCGCACCAAGAAGTTCACCGAGGCCTTCTCGGACGCCATCGACATCATCGTGCGCGGCATCAAGTCGGGCCTGCCCGTCCACGACTGCCTGCGGATGATCGGCACGGAGTGCCCCGAGCCCCTGGCCGGCGAATTCCGTATCCTGACCGAGAACACCGGCATGGGCATGTCGATGGAGCAGGCCCTGGACCGAATGTACGAGCGCATGCCGACCAACGAGCTGCGCTTCTTCACCATCGTCCTGACCATCCAGTCCAAGACCGGCGGCAACCTGGCCGAGGCGCTGGGCAACCTGTCGACCGTGCTGCGGGCCCGCAAGCTGATGGGCGAGAAGATCAAGGCCCTGTCGGCCGAAGCCGTGTCGTCGGCCTTCATTATCGGCTGCCTGCCGCCCGGCGTGGCGACGATGATCTCGATCACCGCCCCGGCCTACATGGCGCCGATGTTCAGCGATCCGCGCGGCCGGATCATGCTGATGATCGCCGCCTTCTGGATGTCCTGCGGCATCTTCGTGATGCGCAAGATGATCAACTTCAAGTTCTAGGGGGAGGCGGCCATGATCGATCTGCTCACCAATCCCCAGACCCTGTTCAGCGCCTTCATCGCGATCGTGGTGTTCGCCACCATCGTCACCCTGGCCGCGCCGATGATGAGCAGCAACGGCCTGGAGGGCCGGCTGAAGTCGGTGGCCAACCGCCGCGAGGAGCTGCGCCGCCGCTCGCGCGAGGCTCTGTCCCAGAAGGGCGGCGGCGGCAGCCTGCGCCACGCCGACGAGGGGATGTACAAGAACGTCGTCGACCGCCTGCAGCTGTCCAAGCTGCTGGAGGACCCCAAGGTCGTCGACAAGCTGGCCCAGGCCGGCTTCCGCGGGCCCAAGCCGGTCTCGACCTTCTACTTCTTCCGCTTCGTGATGCCCTTCGCCTTCTCGATGGTGGTGGCGTTCTACCTCTACGTGGTCAACGACTTCGGCCTGCTGGCCATGCAGAAGATCGCCGCCTGCTTCGTCGCCCTGGCGGCCGGCTACTACGCGCCCAACCTCTACATCTCCAACATCGCCCAGAAGCGCCGCGAGTCGATCGTCCAGGCGTTCCCGGACGCCCTGGACCTGATGCTGATCTGCGTCGAAAGCGGCATGTCGATCGAGGCGGCGATCGCCAAGGTCGGGTCCGAGGTCGGCTCGGCCTCGATGGAGCTGGCCGAGGAGCTGGGCCTGCTGACCGCCGAGCTCAGCTACCTGCCCGAACGCCGCCTGGCCTACGAGGGCCTGGCCCGCCGGACCAACCATCCGGGCATCAAGTCGGTGGCCACGGCCATGATCCAGGCCGAGCGCTACGGCACACCGCTGGGCGCGGCCCTGCGGGTGATGGCCAAGGAAAACCGCGAACTGCGCCTGTCGGCCGCCGAGAAGAAGGCCTCGGCCCTGCCGGCCAAGCTGACCGTGCCGATGATCGTGTTCTTCCTGCCGGTGCTGTTCATCGTGATCATGGGTCCGGCGATCATCAAGATCCAGGACGTGCTGAAACAGCGGTAGGGGGCGGCCGGCATCCGTCCCTCCCCCTTGTGGGGAGGGTGGCCCTGGCGGAGCCAGGGTCGGGCGGGGTTTGACGAGTCAGCAGGGCGAGTCGGCAGGCCCACCCGTCCGCTTCGCGTCCACCCTCCCCACAAGGGGGAGGGAAGGCTGGATCAGCCCCCCGCCTTCACAGCGCTCCACGACCGCGTCGCGCTCTCCTGGCCGATGGCGGCGCGCAGCCAGGCCAGGTTGTTGTCGACCGACTCCGGCGGCAGGTCCTGGCGGGCCAGCTTCTCGGCCTCGTCCATGCGGCCTTGCAGCCCGACCACAAGGGCAAGGTTCTGGCGGACCTGGATGGTGGCGGTGGGCAGGGCGGCGGCCTGGCGCAGGGCGGTCTCGGCGCCCTTGAGGTCGCCGCTCGAGGCCAGGTGCATGGCCAGGTTGCTCAGCGGCACGGCCTCGTTCGGGGCCAGGGCCACGGCCTGGCGGTGGGCCGCCAGGGCCTCGTCGTCGCGCTTGGCCTGCTCGTAGGCCACGCCCAGCAGCGACAGGGGGCGCCAATCGCGCGGCTGCAGGGCGGCGGCCTTGCGGCCCGGCTCGATGGCGTAGAAGCCCTGGCCGCGCGCCACGTTGGCCCGGGCCAGTTCCATCAGGGCGTCGTAGTTGTCGGGCGCGAAGATCAGGATGCCGGCCGCCGCGTCGGCGGCCTCGTCGTAGCGGCCCAGGGCGCGCAGGGCCTGGGACAGGCCCACGCCCGCCTCGACGTCGCGGCCGTCGCGCTCCAGTTCGGTCGACCAGAAGGCCATGCGGGTCAGCGGATCGGCGCGCTGGGCCTCGGCCCGCTCGGCAGGCGTGGCCTTGCGCGGCGCCTGGGGCGCGGCGGCGGCCGCGGGCTGCGGCGCGTCCTTGGCCCGCTTGTCGGCGGCCTGGACCGGGGCCGCGGCGAGGAGGCCAACGACCATGGGGGCGACAACGGGGGCGAGAACGGTTGCGAGGAGCGCGCGCTTGCGACACATGAAGAGGAATCTCCCGACGGTCCCGCATCCTCGCGCGGGGCCCTCAAGGAATCGTTAAGCATAATTTCCACCTTCAGGGCCCGCCCATGTCGGAACCGATCATCGCCTCCTCGTCCCGCTCCCCGGAGGACGGCGCGCCGACGCCCATCCACTGCCTGTACGAGGACCAGCTGGACGCCTTCGTCGAGGCGCGGCCCAGCTTCGTGAAGGGCTTCGTGGCCCTGGAGGACTTCAAGGCCAAGGCCGGCCAGGTGCTGGTCCTGCCGACGCCGCAAGGGGCCGTGGACCGCGTGCTGCTGGGGCTTGGGACGCGGGACAAGGTCGAGCCGATGCTGTTCCGGGCCCTGCCGACCCGGCTGCCGGCCGGCGACTACCGCCTGGCCACCGTCCCCGACGACCTCGACGCCGCCCAGATCGCCCTGGCCTTCGCCCTGGGGGCCTATCGCTTCGACCGCTACCGCACCCGGGGCAAGGACGAGCCGCGACGACTGGTCGCGGACGAGACGCTCGACCTGGACGAGGTCCGCGCCGTCGCCCACGCCTGCGCCCTGGCCCGCGACATGGTCAACACCCCGGCCAACGACATGGGGCCGCTGCAGATCGAGACCATCGCCCGCGAGATCGCCGAGCGCTACGGCGCGACCCTGGACGTGGTGGTCGGCGACGACCTGCTGGAGCGGAACTATCCGGCCGTCCACGCCGTGGGCCGCGCCGCCGTCCCGGCCCGCGCGCCGCGCATGCTGGAGATCACCTGGGGCGATGCAGCCCATCCGCGCGTAGCGCTCGTCGGCAAGGGCGTGGTGTTCGACACCGGCGGGCTCGACATCAAGCCGTCCAGCGGCATGCGGCTGATGAAGAAGGACATGGGCGGCGCCGCCCATGTCCTGGCCCTGGGGCGGATGGTGATGGCGGCGGGCCTGCCCGTGGCCCTGACCGTGCTGGTCCCGGTGGTCGAGAACGCCATCGCCGGCGACGCCATGCGGCCCGGCGACGTGCTGGACACCCGGGCGGGCCTGACCGTCGAGGTCGGCAACACCGACGCCGAGGGGCGGCTGATCCTGGCCGACGCCCTGGCCCGCGCCGCCGAGCTGGAGCCGGTCCTGACGATCGACCTGGCCACCCTGACCGGCGCGGCCCGTGTCGCCCTGGGGCCGCAGGTGATCCCGTTCTACACGCCCGACGACGATCTGGCCCTGGAGATCGAGGAGGGCGCCCGCGTCGCCTCCGACGCCGTTTGGCGCATGCCCCTGTGGGATGGATACCGGGAGGCGGTCGAGAGCGACATCGCCGACCTCAAGAACGATCCCGACGCCTGGGCCCAGGCCGGCTCGATGACCGCCGCCCTGTTCCTGCAGCGCTTCGCCCCGACCACGGGCGCGTGGGCGCACTTCGACATCTTCGCCTGGAACCCCAAGGCGCGGCCGGGCTTCGCGTCCGGCGGCGAGGCCCAGGTGATCAGGGGGCTGTACGGCATGCTGAAATCGCGTTTCCCGAAGGCTGAAGCATGAGCGGCTTCGATCCCCGGGTGACCCTGGCCCGGCCCGACCTGGCCGATCTGGACCTGCAGGGCCTGGTCGCCGCCGAGCGCTACGCGGCCCCGACGGTGCGCCGCGTGGCGGTCCCGACCGCCGCCCTGCGCAAGGCGCCCGACCCGAGGGCCGAGCAGTGGGACCAGTTGCTGTTCGGCGAGCTGTTCCGGGTGCTGGACGTGCAGGACGGCTTCGCCTGGGGCCAGGCGGGGCGCGACGGCTATGTGGGCTTCGTGGCCCAGGCCGACTTGGCGGCCTTGGGCGAACCGGCCACCCACCAGGTGGCGGTTCCGCGCACCTACGCCTTCGGCGAGCCGAACATCAAGGCGCGGCCGGCGGGGCTCTATTCGCTGAACGCCCTGACCACGATCGAGGCGACCGAGGGCCGCTTCGCCAAGGGCGAGGGCACGGGCTGGTTCGTCGCCGCCCACCTGGCGCCGGTGGGCGTGGCCCTGACCGACTACGTGGCGGTGGCCGAGGGCTATCTGGGCGCGCCCTACCAGTGGGGCGGGCGCGAATCGCTGGGCCTGGACTGCTCGGGCCTGGTGCAGCAGGCCCTGGCGGCCTGCGGGCGGGCGATCCCGCGCGACACCGACATGCAGCTGGCCTTCTTCGCGTCCATCGCCGAGGCCGAGCGCCGGCGCGGCGACCTGGTGTTCTGGAAGGGCCACGTGGCGATCCTGCTGGACCCCGACACGATCCTGCACGCCAACGCCCACCACATGGCCGTGGCCGCCGAACCCCTGGCCGAGGCGATCGCCCGCGTCGAGGCGGCGGGCGGCGGCGGCGTGACGGGGTGGCGGCGGCCCTAGCTGGCGACGGAGGGGGCGTCCCTCCGCCGTTCAGATCACTTCGGCCACTGGGCCAGCCAGTCGGCGATCGACTGCGGGGTCATGTGGCGGGCGTCGGTCAGGGCGAAGAAGGCGCCGTCGTTGACCAGCTTGCCGTTGCCGTCGACCACCAGGAAGCTGGGCACGCCCTTCAACTTGTCGACGCCGTAGCGGGCCGGGATCTGCATGTTCTTGTCGTAGCGGCCGACGTTCACCGTCACGACCTCGTAGTGCTTGTCGACCCACTTCTTCAGGTCGGGCTGCTCGATCAGGCCGGCGAAGATCCGGCAGTCGGGGCACCAGTTGCCGCCGAAATCGATCAGGGTCAGCTTGTGGGCCTTCTTGGCGCGCTTCAGGGCGGCGGCGACGTCGGCCTCGGCGTCGGCCTTCTCGTCATAGGGATAGGGCAGGGGTGTGGGCAGGTCGGCCAGCGACTTCAGCGCGACGGTCGGGGCCTTGGCGGCGAAGGCCGAGGCGGGGGCGGCGATCAGCGTCGCGACGAGCGCTACGGCGGCCAGCGGGCGAAGGATCATGGTCGAACGGTTCCGGTGAAGCGGTACGGTTCGATACTCTACTCACGGAATGGGAAAAGGCCGCAAGCCCAGCTTTGCTGCGGACGGCCCCACGCCGTCTGCAAAGGGGCGCGGCGCCCTCAAACCAGGCAATGGCCGAGGCAAAGAAAAAGGCCGCGAAGCGAACTTCGCGGCCTTTGATCTCGGTCCGTCCCGAAAGGATCAGGACTTGGCGGCGGCCGGGGCCGGGGT
>NZ_JBBEUD010000041.1:0-11849 GCF_037402475.1 Caulobacter sp. CCG-8 | reverse complement strand
CCCGCCAATGCGCTTCACGTGCGGGCTGAAACAGGGGTCCCGGGCACAAGGCCCGGGATGACGGTTGAAAAGGGGGACGTGACAAACACCCGTTTAATCGCCACGCTCCTCCCAAGCCGCCGCGTCAGACGACGGCCCTGTGACGAGGGTGGAACCGCATGAGTGAGTTCTCGGCCGCCGCGGCGGTCCCCAGCGAAGGCGAGCCGGTCGCCCCGCTGAAGTCGGGCCTGTCGCGCGGTGCGCTCGCCTGGATCCTGCAGCAGGGGGCGCGAGACCCCTATGTGATCCTGATCACCATCTACATCTTCTCGCCCTACTTCTCGCGGGTGCTGGTCGGCGATCCGGTCCAGGGCCAGGCGGTGGTGGCCAACATCTCGACCATCTACGGCCTGCTGACCGCCCTGACCGCGCCGCTGATCGGGGCGATGATCGAGCAGTACGGGCCGCGCAAGTCGATGCTGGGCCTGACGACCGCCGTGATGGTCCCCGCCCTGGTCGCCCTGTGGTGGGCCATGCCCGCCGGCGGCCTGCCGCTGTGGGTGACCAGCGGCCTGCTGATCGTGCTGGGCGTGGCCTACAATCTGGCCGACGTGCTGAGCAATTCGCTGCTGGGCCGGGCCGCCGGGACGGCGCCCGGGCGCGCCGCCCTGATCTCCGGGCTCGGCTACGCCGTGGCCAACGGCCTGTCGGTGGCCCTGCTGGTCTTCATGCTGTGGGGCATGGTGCTGCCGGGCCAGGTGGACTGGCCGGGCGTGCCGCACGCCCCGCTGTTCGGCCTGGACCCCGCCAAGAACGAGCCCAG
Source organism: Caulobacter sp. CCG-8 (assembly GCF_037402475.1). Lineage (NCBI taxonomy): Bacteria > Pseudomonadati > Pseudomonadota > Alphaproteobacteria > Caulobacterales > Caulobacteraceae > Caulobacter > Caulobacter sp. CCG-8. The sequence continues at coordinate 11,047 of NZ_JBBEUD010000041.1, read as the reverse complement.
CCGGATTTCCGGCCCGCTGGCGGCGGCGGTGATGCTGCTGGGCGCGATCCCCTTCTTCCTGTGGACCCCCGACGCGGCCCGCACCGGCCGCGGCTGGATGGCCAGCGCGCGGGACGGCATCGGCATGCTGCGCGACATCTTCGCCAACCTGAAGGGTCACCGCGACATCGCCCTCTTCCTGGGCGGGCGGCTGCTCTACAACGACGGCATGACCGCCCTGCTGGTCTTCGGCGGCCTGCTGGCCGCCGGCCTGATGCACTGGGGCGCGCTGGAGATGCTGGCCTACGGCATCTCGCTCAGCATCTTCGGCGTGGGCGGCGGCCTGATCGCCCCGTGGTTCGACAAGGTGCTGGGCCCGCGCAAGGCCGTGCAGCTGGAGATCGCGGGCTCGCTGGCGGTGCTGCTGTGCAGCCTGGGCATGGGGCGCGAGAAGATCCTCTATTTCTGGGCCTACGACCCGGCCGCCCACGCGCCGGTCTGGAACGGGCCGCTGTTCCGCACCGTGCCCGAGCTGATCTATCTGGGCCTGGGCCTGCTGATCGCGGTGTTCGTCACCGCCCAGTACGCGTCGAGCCGCACCCTGCTGATCCGCCTGTGCCCGCCCGACAAGACGGCGGCCTTCTTCGGCCTCTACGCCCTGTCCGGCACGGCGACCATGTGGCTGGGCTCGCTGCTGGTGGCCCTGGCCACGGCGGTGTTCAAGACCCAGGTCGGCGGCTTCGTGCCGGTGGCGGCCCTGCTGCTGGCCGGCTTCTGCGTGCTGTTCATGGTCAAGGGCGGCGAACGCGAGGCGTAGCGCCGCGACGCCCGCGGCGGTATCACCCGCCGATGCGTCATGTCGTCCTCATCAGCGCCCCCTGGCGCGACCCGGTCTGGGCCGCGGCCCCGTGGCGGGACGAACCCTTCGCCTGCGCCCTGATCTCGGGCGGCCAGGCGGGGCGGTGGTCCTACCTGCTGCGGGAGCCGGACCAGACCCTGACGGTCACGGCTGAAGAGTCGCGCGACCCGTTCGCCGCCCTGGCCGAGCTGATCGGGCCGCCCCAGGGCGCCGACCTCGACGGTCCGCCGTTCCAGGGCGGGGTGGTGGGCCTGGCCGCCTACGAGCTGGGCGACCGCGTCGAGCACCTGGACCTGGCGCGCACCGGCTGGCCCGACCTGGCCTGCGCCCGCTATCCGGCCCTGCTGGCCTTCGACCACCTGCAGCGCCGGGTGCTGGCTGTCGGCCGGGGCGGATCGCAGAGCTTCGCCCGCGCCCGGGCCGAGGCGGCCCTGGCCTGGCTGAACGCCCCCGCGCCGCCGGTGCACGAGGGCGTGCTGTGCGACGGCCTCGCGGTCGGCGACGGCGAAGCCTACGAGGACGCCGTGGCCCAGGTGGTCGAGCGCATCGTCGGCGGCGAGATCTTCCAGGCCAACATCGCCCGCGCCTGGACCGGGCGGCTGGCGGCCGGCGCCCACCCGTTCGACCTGTTCGCCCGCCTGCGCGCCGACAGCCCCGCCCCGTTCTCGGCCTATCTGCGCCTGCCGGGCCGGGCCCTGGTGTCCAACTCGCCCGAGCGGTTCCTGAAGGTCACCGGCGGCGACCTGTCGATCGAGACCCGGCCGATCAAGGGCACCCGCCCGCGCGGCGCCGACCAGGCCGAGGACGCCCGGCTGATCGCCGAGCTGTCGGCCAGCGCCAAGGACCGGGCCGAGAACCTGATGATCGTCGATCTGATGCGCAACGACCTGGCCCGGGTCAGCCCGCCCGGCAGCGTCGCGGTGCCCGAGCTGTTCCGCGTCGAGACCTTCGCCAACGTCCATCACCTGGTCTCCACCGTGACCGGCCGGCTGGCCCCGGGCCTGACCAGCGCCGACCTGCTGCGCGCGGCCTTCCCGCCCGGCTCGATCACCGGCGCGCCCAAGGTCCAGGCCATGAAGGTGATCGCCCAGCTGGAGACCGCGCGCGGCCCCTATTGCGGCTCGCTGTTCTGGGCGGGGGCGGACGGGGCGCTGGAGTCCAGCGTGCTGATCCGCACCGTGGGCCTGGAACAGGATGCGGACGGTTGGCGCTTGGAGGCGAGGGCCGGAGCGGGCATCGTCGCCGACAGCGATCCCCACGCCGAGCGCCTGGAGACCGAAGCCAAGTTCGCCGCCCTGCGCCGGGCGCTGATGGAGCCGCCCCGCGGATGACCTCTCCCGACGCCTTCCCCCTGGACGCCTTTCCTCTGGATGATCGCGGGCTGCTGCTCGGCGACGGCCTGTTCGAGACGATGCTGTGGACCGGCGGCGGCCTGCCGCATCTGGACGCCCACCTGGCGCGGATGGCGGCCGGCTGCGAGACCCTGGGCCTGCCGGCCTTCGACCGGGAGCAGGTCCGCGCCCTCTGCCTGGCCGCGCCGCAGCGGGCCGGCCTGGCCGAGGTCCGCGCCGCCGTGCGCCTGACCCTGACGGCCGGTTCGGGCGGGCGGGGCCTGGATCGCCCCGCCGCGCCCATGCTCCGCCTGGCGGCGAGCGCCGCCGCGGCCGCGCCGGTGACCACCCCGGTCGACCTGGTCCTGGCCAGGACCCGCCGCAACGAGGGTTCGCCCGCCGCCCGGCTGAAGACCCTGTCCTATCTCGACAGCGTCCTGGCCCGGGCCGAGGCCAAGGCGGCGGGGGCCGACGAGGCGGTGATCCGCAACAACCACGGCGACCTGGCCTGTGCCGGGGCGGCCAACCTGTTCTGGGTGGAGGGCGGCTCGCTGTTCACCCCGGCCCTGCACTGCGGCGTGCTGGACGGCATCGCCCGGCGACGGGTGATCGCGGCGGCGCGGAGCCTGGACGTCGACGTCCACGAGGTGTCGACCGGCGCCGAGGCCCTGGACGAGGCCGAGGCGGTGTTCCTGACCAACAGCCTGATCGGCGTGCGCCCGGCGCGGCGCTTCGAGGGCGAGACCTTCGGTCCCCACGCCCTGGTCGAGCGGCTGGCGGAGGCGGTCCGCGAACCCACCTAGGGGACGCGCGTCACTTGGTCAGAGAGGCGCGGCCGCAGATAGAAGGTGCGGCGGAAGGTCATGGTCTCGGGCACGACGGTCTTGAACACCGTGTCGTACTCGTAGCTGGCCTTGCTGATGATCACGCTCTGGCTGGCCGGCAGGACGGAGACCGGGATGTCGACCACGTCGTTGGCGGCGGGGCAGTTGGTCGGCGAGTTGGACTTCTCGACCCAGGCGACCGTGTCCTTGCCCGCGGCGTTGGAGACGACGCTGTAGACGCACATCCGCAGGGTCGAGGTCGGGAACGGGGCCATCATCACCTTGCCGGCGGTGAACACGTCGTCGCGGCGGGCGTTGCTGAACTGGGTGTCGCGGGCCACCACGTCGCCGATGGAGGCGGTCAGGTGGCTTAGCCGGCGCTGGGCCATCATGGCCTCGGTCAGCTCGGCCATGCCGAAATAGAACAGCAGCAGCAGCGGGGCGATCAGGGCGAACTCGACCGCCGAGACGCCGCGGCGATCGCGCCAGAAACGGATGAGGCGGCCGGTCATGAGCATTTGATCGCGACCGGGGTTTCCGAATACGGCTCGTTGACGAACACCGTGGCGAAGGTGACCTCGCGGTCGCCGGCCGTGCCGCCCACCGCCTGCTGCAGCAGCGGCGTGATCAGGGGCCACTTGTAGTAGCCGCGCACCAGCATGATCGAGCTGGGGCCGCCGGTGTCGAAGCAGGTCGACCCGGTCACGGGCTTCTTCAGCTTGCTGGCGTCGGCGAACGACGGCAGGACGCGGACGTCCAGGGTGATCGACTTGGCGCAGGAATCGCCGAGCCAGGACATCTGGGCGCAGACGTCCTTCAGGTACTGTTCCTTGGTGGTGTTCTGGGCGTCGCCGGTGCGGATCTTGCGATCGGCCATGATCAGGGCGTTCTCCAGGCTCATCGACACCAGGAAGGCGATGCCCAGCTCGATGATCCCGAACACCAGCAGCAGGAAGGGGATCGAGACGAAGGCGAATTCGACCGCCGCCGCGCCGTCGTCGTCGCGCGCGAAGCGGCGCAGCAGGCCCAGGCGGGCCAGCAGGCGGCGATAATGTCGGGTTCGATCGGCCACGCGTCAGCGCCCTTGAGGAACGTCAGGCGCGCAATCTAGGCCAGGCGTCCCTAATCAGTGGTTTAGGTCGCCGCGACCAGGGGACGGAAACGGGCTTACGGCGTGGTCGGGGTCGCGGCCGGGGCGGGCGGGGCGGCGGTGGCGCTCAGCAGCGAGCACCGGTCGCCGCAGGCATAGGTCGCCGCGCTGGCGCCGCGCTGGACGACGACGGCCTGGGTCGGGATGTCGGACACCACCACATCGCGGTCGGCCAGGGCGCGACCGCGCGCGTCGAACGCCAGGACGGTGGTCGCGCCGGCCTTCTTGCCCATCACCACCAGGGTCCGGTCGTTGACCAGGCTGACGTCGGCCACTGCCGGATCGCCCACCACGATGTCGCGCACGGGCGCGCTCAGCACGATCCGCGCGGCGGCGCCGGCGCTGACCGACAGCGGCGCGGACGGGCTGTCGGCGACGGCGACCGTGGCGATGGAGAGGCTCAGACCGGCGCAGAGCGCGAGAGTCAGGCGGCGCATGACGATGTCTTCCCAGGCTTTGTACACGACGAGGATGCCTCGGAATGGTCAATAAAGAACTAAGCTCGTTGTTTGTGTATTCTTTCCGACACTTGAGAAAACCTTGATGCACAAGGGGTTTTCGCCTCTCTAGGTATGGCATAGTTAAAAGAAAATAATGGTAAACTAAAATAAACCAACGAAAAAATTCGCGAAACTATCCGGTGTTTACTGGCCATTAAGCGAGCTGGGCGAAATTGATCGTGTTTTCGGGGGTGAGCAAGTCGACACGGCTTGAGAGCCCAGATCCACTTACTGACCAGGAGATCCACCATGTCGAAGTTTGTCACCCGCTTCCTGAAGGACGAATCCGGCGCCACCGCCATCGAGTACGGCCTGATCGTCGCCCTGATCGCCGTCGTGATCGCCACGATCGTCAGCACCCTGGGCGGCCACCTGAAGGACGCCTTCAAGAAGGCCGACGACGCGGTCACGGGCGCTTCGGCCTCGTAATCCGCTACCGCTCGAAAAAGAGGGCCTCGGCAGCAATGCCGGGGCCTTTTTTTTCCCCTTTCCTGATCGGGAACCCAGCCATGCGGCAGTTCGCAATTCGCTTCCTGAAGGACGACTCCGGCGCCACCGCCATCGAATACGCCCTGATGGCCACCATGATCGCCGTGGTGATCGTCGGCGTGGTCGGCGTGATGGGCGGCCACGTGAAGGACGCCTTCCAGAAGGGCGCCGACATCTTCACGGCCGGCTAGGCTTCGCCGGACGTTTCGCTATTCCAGCCCCGCGGCGGGATTTTCGCCGCGCGGGAAACCATTGCTTCATGCGATCGGGGCAAGCTGGCGCCGATTGAAACGGCAAGGCCGCCATGCAGACCCTTCAGTTCGCCCTGCTGCTCGTCTTCCCCGCCCTGGTCGTCGTGGCCGGGCTGAAGGACGCCACCAGCTACACGATCCCCAACTGGATCTCCCTGGCCCTGATCGCCGCGTTCGCGCCGGTGGCCCTGGTCAGCGGCGCCTCGCTGGCGACCCTGGGCCTGTGCCTGGCGGCCGGCCTGGCCGCCCTGCTGGTCGGCATGGGCATGTTCGCGGCCGGCTGGATCGGCGGCGGCGACGCCAAGCTGTTCGCGGCCGTGGTCCTGTGGCTGGGCTGGCCCGCCGCCGGGCCGTTCATGCTGGTCACCGCCCTGGCCGGCGGCGCCCTGACCCTGGGCCTGCTGAGCCTGCGTTCGGGCTGGTTCGAGCCGGTCCTGGCCGGCAGCCCGCCCTGGATCCGCAAGCTGGGCGCCAAGGACGGCGACATCCCCTACGGCGTGGCCATCGCGGTCGGCGCCCTGATGGCCTTCCCGCAAGGCGCCCTGACCCTGGCGGTCGGCGCCTAGGCTTTCGACGGCCGGCGCCCCGCGTCAGCCTGTCGCGCCCCCGGCCCGGCCTTTCGGAGCTGAGCCTTTAGCCGCTGTTAACCATGGTCGCGCGAGTGTGCGACGCGGCCAGAAGGGCCGTTCGACGATTTGCGCGTGATCGCCTGAAGGCGGCTCGCACGACCTTTCGTTTCCGTCGCCAGAGCCCATCCGTATGAATCCTCTACGCGTCATGATCGTCCTGGTCGCCGCCGTCGCGGCCATCGGCCTGGCCGTGGTCATGCAGAAGGCGATGGGCGGCAAGCCCGCGCCGGCGCCCGTCGTCGAGGCCGCTCCGGCCAGCAAGCCCATGACCCAGGTCCTGGTCGCCAAGCGCGACCTGGCCATCGGCGACCGCCTGACCGGCGGCGACGTCGCCTGGCAACCCTGGCCGTCCGACACCGTCAACGCCGCCTTCATCACCAACGGCGCGGCCGAGCCCGCGCCGACCAAGGTCTCGGCCAAGGCCGCCAAGGCGGTCGGCGACGCGGCCGAGATGATCGGCGGCGTCAGCCCGGAAAAGGCCGTCGAGGGCGCGATCGTGCGCGACCCGATCCTGTCCGGCGAACCCATCACGGCCCGCAAGATCGTGCGCGGCGGCGAAGGCGGCTACCTGTCGGTGGTCCTGGGCCCGGGCAAGCGCGCCATGGCCGTGCCGATCACCTCCGAGACCGCCGTCGGCGGCTTCATCCTGCCGGGCGACCGCGTCGATGTCATCCAGACCCACGAGCAGACGACCGTCGGCGAGGGCGATGGCGGCGGCAAACAGGTCGTCGCCGAGACCGTCATCCAGAACGTCCGCGTCCTGGCCCTGGACCAGACCACGGCGGCCGAGAAGAAGGACGCCAAGACCATCGTCGCCTCCACCGCCACCCTCGAGGTCGGCCCGGTCGAGGCCGAGGCCCTGTCCCGCGCCAAGGCCGGCGGGCCGGTGACCCTGACCCTGCGCGCCTACACCGACCTGGGCGGCCCCTCGGGCGCCGTCGCCCCGCCAGACTCCTCGGTCGTCCGCATCAATCGCGGCGGCCAGACCTCCAGCATCTCGGTCCGCCCATGATCCGCCGGCTCCTCTCCGCCTCGTTCGCGGCGCTCCTGGCGCTGGCGCCGACGACCGCCGCCCTGGCCGACGGCCCGGCGGCCGGCACCCATTTCTACGCGACCCAGCCCCGCGCCGCGGCCCCGCGCGCGGTCGAGACGCCGGTCATGGCCGCGCCCGCCGACCAGGTGCTGCGCATCGACCTGACCGCCTCGGGCGCCCAGAACCTGTCGCTGTCGCGCGGCAAGTCGGCGATCATCGAGCTGCCGGTCGATGTGCGCGACATGCTGGTGACCAATCCGGCCGTCGCCGACGCCGTGCTGCGCGGTCCGCGCCGCATCTATGTGCTGGGCATGGCCCTGGGCTCGACCGACGCGGTGTTCTTCGACGCTTCGGGTCGTAAGATCCTGAGCCTGGCCATTCGGGTCGAGCAGGACTCCACCGCCCTGGAGGACACCCTGCGCCGCGTGCTGCCCAACGCTCACATCCAGGTGCAGGCGATCCGCGACAGCGTGATCCTGACGGGCTCGGTCGCAGACGCCAACGAGACCGGCGTGGCCTCGCAGATCGCGGCCAAGTTCGTCGAGAAGCCCGAGAACGTCCTGAACATGCTGACCATCGCCGGCAAGGACCAGGTGATGCTGAAGGTCCGGGTCGTCGAGGTCCAGCGCAACATGATCAAGCAGCTGGGCGTCGATTCCAGCGTGGTGCTCGGTCAGCTGGGCGAGACCCAGTACAAGTTCGGCTTCACCCCGACCTATGGCGTCAACAACAGCCTGCTGGGCGGCGTCGTCGGCGGCTGGGCCCGCGACACCACCAAGCAGCCGCAGATGGTGGTGCCCTGCGCCGCCGGCGTCAGCGGCACCTGCTACCAGGTGGTTCACTCGACGGTCTTCGACGCCGTCGATTCGAACGGCAACCCGATCAAGGTCACCAACGGCAACACGGCGACGGTCAAGGACACCGCCGGCAGCGCGGGCCTGAACTCGGGCAAGGGCATGATCCAGGCCTTCGAACGCGTGGGCCTGGTGCGGACCCTGGCCGAACCCAACCTGACCGTCGTGTCGGGCGAGGCGGGCAAGTTCCTGGTCGGCGGGGAATTCCCGGTGCCGACGGGCCTGGACACCGCCGGCCGCGTCAGCATCGAGTTCAAGCCGTACGGCGTGGGCCTTGGCTATACGCCGGTCGTGCTGTCGGGCGGCCGCATCTCGCTGAAGCTGTCGACCGAGGTCTCGGAACTGAGCAGCGCGGGGGCCTTCACCCTGTCGGCGGGGACCAGCGGCGGCTCGAGCCTGGTGGTGCCGGGCCTGACGGTGCGGCGGGCCGAGACGACGGTCGAGCTGCCGTCGGGCGGTTCGCTGATGATCGCCGGCCTGCTGCAGCAGCAGACCAAGCAGAACATCGACGCCCTGCCGGGCATGACCAACCTGCCGATCCTGGGCGCGCTGTTCCGGTCGCGCGACTACCAGAACGGCGAGACCGAGCTGGTGGTGATCATCACCCCCTACATCGTCGACCCGACCAAGCCGCAGAACCTGCAGACCCCGGCCGACGGCCTGCAGACCGCGAGCGACATGAGCACGGTCCTGCTGGGCCGGCTGAACAAGGTGGTCAAGGCGCCGGCCGGCGCGAACAACGGGCGCGCTTACCAGGGCCCCGTCGGCTACGTGATCGAGTGAGAACGCGGACATGACGCGACCCCATCTTCTTCCGAACCTGACCGCCGCGGGCCTGGTCCTGGTCCTGCTGTCGGCCTGCGCCTCGCACGGCCTCGAGCCGGAGGCGCCGCCGCCGCGCACCGAGACCTCGCAGTGGAACGATCGCGTCCACGTCCTGTCGCATCCGGACGAGGTGCTGCTGGCGCCGCACGCCGAAGGGCTGTCGGCCGCCCAGACCCAGGCCCTGGACGGGCTGGTGGGCCGCTGGATGTCGGCCGAGGCGCGCGAGATCGTGGTCTCGGCCCCGATCGGCGGCACGGGCGGCGAGATCGCCGGCCGCATGGCGGTGGCCGCGCGCCAGCACCTGATCTCCATGGGCGCGCCTCCGGCCTCCGTGCGCGTGACCGGCTACGACGCCGCCGGCGCGCCGGGCGCGCCGCTGAAGGTCGGCTTCCTGCGCTACACCGCCGAGGTCCCGCAGTGCGGCGGGTGGGAGAACATCACCGCCACCCGCAACAACACCGCCTACGAGAACTTCGGCTGCGCGGTGACCGCCAACATGGCCGCCCAGGTGGCCAATCCCGAAGACCTGCTGAGCCCGCGCAACGAGACGCCGATCGATTCCGGCCGCCGCGCCACCGTGCTCGACAAGTACCGCAAGGGCGAGGTCACCTCGTCGGCCAAGGACGAGCAGTCCAACGGCGTCGTCTCGAAGGCCGTCAACTGATGGCCGGGCGGAACGATCACGACCCCTTCGACCTGGGTTTCGAGGCCGACGACGACTTCGCGCCGGCGGGCGGCGATCCCTGGCGCGCCGCGCCGGCCCCGACCTCGGCCGTGGGCGCGGGCGCCGACGACCCGTTCGCCGACTTCCCGCCCGTGCGGCCGCGCGAAACCGCCTCGGCGCCGTTCGCCGACCTGCCGCCCTCGGCGCCGCCCTATACGCCCCAGCCGGCTCCGGCCGCCGCCGCTTCGGCGCCCGCGCCGACCGCCGTCCGCGACGTGCCGATCGAGGCCGCCGAGCCGGTGGCCCCGACCGCCCACCCGGTCGGCTCGACCCAGGCGATGGTGCAGGAGGTGCTCGCCGCCGCCGACGCCGACATGGGCGAGGCGGCCGTGCCGCGCATCACCATCCACGCGTTCTGCGCCCGGTCCGAAACCGTGGCCCTGGTCGAGGCCGCCTCGGCCGACCGCCGCATGGCCCGCGCCTCGACCCTCGCCCGTCCCGGCGGACTGGAGGCCGCGGTCGACTACTACCAGAACCAGTCGACGCCCTCGCTGGTGCTGGTCGAGAGCCTGGACGCCGCGCCGCGCATGCTGGCCCTGCTGGACGGCCTGGCCCAGGTCTGCGACCCGGGCACCAAGGTCGTGGTCATCGGCCAGACCAACGACATCGCCCTCTATCGCGAGCTGATGCGGCGCGGGGTCAGCGAGTACATCACCCAGCCCCAGGGCCCGCTGCAGATCATCCGCGCGGTCTCCAGCCTGTATGCCGACCCCTCCGCGCCGTTCGTCGGCCGGCAGATCGCCTTCGTCGGCGCCAAGGGCGGCGTCGGGTCCTCGACCCTGGCCCACAACTTCGCCTGGTCGATGGCCGAGCGCGTGCAGGCCGCCACGGTGATGGTCGACCTGGACCTGCCGTTCGGCACGGCCGGCCTCGACTTCAACCAGGACCCGCTGCAGGGCGTGCTGGACGCCCTGACCCAGCCCGACCGCCTGGACCCGGTGCTGATGGACCGCATGATGGTCCGCTGCGGCGACCGCCTGAGCCTGTTCGCCGCGCCCGGCGCCCTGGACCAGGACTACGAGATCCCGGCCGACGCCTTCGAGGAGGTCACCCAGAAGATCCGCGGCGTCGCGCCGTTCGTGGTGCTGGACCTGCCCCACAGCTGGAGCGCCTGGACCCGCCAGGTGCTGATCGGCAGCGACGACCTGGTCGTGGTGGCCACGCCCGACCTGGCCTCCCTGCGCAACGCCAAGAACATCGTCGACCTGGTCCGCCAGGCTCGGCCCAACGACGCGCCGCCGCGCCTGGTGCTGAACCAGGTGGGCGTGCCCGGCCGTCCCGAGATCCCGGTCAAGGACTTCGGCGAGGCCCTGGGCCTGACGCCGTCCCTGGTGCTGCCGTTCGACCCCAAGCCCTTCGGCCAGGCCGCCAACAACGGCCAGATGGTCGCCGAGGTGGCCCCCAAGTCGAAGGCGGCCGAGGGCATCGACCACCTGGCGCGACTGATCAGCCGCCGCGAACCGCCGGCGGCCCAGAAGACGTCCATCCTCTCCAGCCTGTTCAAGAAGAAGTAGGGCATGTTCGGCAAGCGCGACCAGGCCGCCGTTCGGACCGAGCAGGCGCCGCCGCCCGTCTCCAACGACGGGCCGGCCATCGCCA
>NZ_JBBEUD010000040.1:0-20098 GCF_037402475.1 Caulobacter sp. CCG-8 | reverse complement strand
GCAGCAGCAGCCTCAACAACAGTCGCAGCCGCCGTCGGGCGGCGGGGATCGCGGCGGCTGGCGTCAGTCCGGCAGCGGCGACCGTGGTGACCGCGGCGGCCGTCCCGACCGCGGCGACCGGCCGGCGCCTCAGCCCCAGCAGCCCGCCCCCGCGCCCCAGGCTCAGGCGCCGCAACAGGGCGGCGACAGCGGCTGGCGCGGCCAAGGCGGACGCGGCGGCGGCTGGAACCGCGGCGACCAGGGCCGTCCCGACCAAGGCCGACCCGACCAGGGCCAAAATCGTGGCGACCAGAATCGCGGCGACCAGAACCGAGGCGATCGTGACGGCCGTGACGGTCGCGGCGGCTGGGACCGTGGTCCCGGACGCGGCGACCAGGGCCGTCCCGGTCCGCGCCCGGGCGACGGCCGCTGGCGCGACCGCGACAACGACCGCCCGCGCTACGACCAGCGCCAGTACCGTCCGTCCTACCGCGCCGTGCAGCGCTATCGCGCCCCGGCCTATCGCTATCCGCGCGGCTTCTACGTGCGCCACTGGTCGTTCGGCGACTACCTGCCCGGCGGCTGGTACGGGTCGTCCTACTACCTGGACGCCTGGCAGTACGGCCTGCCGTATCCGCCGGTCGGCTGCGAGTGGGTCCGCGTCGGCAACGACGCCCTGCTGGTCGACGTCTGGAGCGGCCAGGTGCTGAGCGTCGACTACGGCCTGTTCTGGTAGGACCGGTCCTGTCCTGAGCGAGCCCCGGGCGGATTCCCATCCGCCCGGGGTTTGTCGTTTCTCGCGGTCGCCCGCGGGCCAAGGCCAGGGCGGTGAAGTTTTTCGAGGCGGCGTGTCGGCCGGCGGGCCGAACGCGCGTCCTAGGGGCCCAGGCGCAACGCCTTCCCCGCCGTGTCGCGGCCTCGAAAGGAACGACGATGTTGAAAGCTTCGCCCATGGTCTGGACCGGACGCGTCCTGACCGGCCTGTTCGCCCTGTTCATGCTGGGCGCGTCCGTCCTGCCGAAACTGACCGGCATGCCGGTGGCGGCCGACACCCTGACGGCCTTGGGCTGGAAGGCCGACTATGTCCTGATGATCGGGATCATGGAGCTGACCTTCGTCGCCCTGTACCTGTTCCCGCGCACCGCCCTGCTGGGCGCCGTGCTGATGACCGGTCTGCTGGGCGGGGCCATGGCCACCCAGGTGCGGGTCGAGAACCCGCTGTTCAGCCACGAGCTGTTCTCGATCTATCTGGGCCTGTTCATGTGGGGCGGCCTGTGGCTGCGGACCCCGGCGCTGCGGGCGCTGTTCCCGTGGCGCGACGGGGCGACCGCCTAGACGTTCGTCGTCGACTTCGCCGCCCGCTCGTCGTCCTTGGTGGCCACGATCCCCTTCGGGACCACATGGGCGACGAAGCGTTCGACCCAGGCGTCGAACTGGGCGACATGATCGGCCTCGGCCATCATGTCGTCGGCCTGGTCGTCGGCATAGGGCTTGCCTTCACCGAACACCCCGGCGGTCCAGAGCTCGTCCGGGACCTCGATCCCGCTGTAGCGGCACTGCCAGACCAGGCCCTGATAGGCCAGCCGCTCGTCGGCGTAGGGCTCCTTCTTCGGATCGAACCAGGCCTTCTCCTTGACCAGCCTGGGCCGCCCGTCCTCGGCCATCTCGTTGGCCCCGCCGTCGCAATAGGTGAAGAAGGCGGCCGTGCGCCCCTCCAGGTGGTTGCGGGTCAGCCGCCGCCACTGGGGCGAGCGCTCCAGGGCCTGGGCCTTCAGGGTGTCCTTCTTGTCGATCAGGTCGGGACGCGGATTGCCGCCCGCCGCGCAGACCAGCCGGTCGAACATCAGCTTGAAATTGGTCGTGGGCCCGTACCAGTTGGTCGGACCGATGAAGGCCCAGGCGTCGGCGCGGGCCAGTCGGCCATAGAGGTCCAGGTCCCACATCAGGTCGGGCTGGGTGGTGCTGCGCGGGCCGTAGCAGTTGCAGGGCCAGACGCAGAGCGCCATCGACGAGGAAACGCAGGCGTTGCAGGCCTGGATCTTGGGCTTGCCGTGCTGGTTGCCCAGGTCCTCGGTGTCGATCTGCCACGCGGCCGGCAGGCGTGCGGCCATTCGCAGCATGAGCGCCCGAGCCTTGGAGTCCAGGCCCGGACAGCTGTTGTGCCGCCGCTGGGAGCCGGCGATCAGCAGCACGCGAAGGGCGCGATCCTCGGCGGGTTCAGGGGAAACGATCGGGGCGTCTTCGGGGGCTTCTCGCGGACTGGCCATGGCGGTGGAACGCCTCAAGGCTTAAAACGTCGCCACAGAGGCTTTCGGGTCACAACGTTCTGTCGTCATCGCCTTGACGAAACGGCAAAAAAACGCTCAAACGCCCGGCCTTTGTCGCTTCGCCGTTGCGCGGGGCGGCCGTATTTGACCAGTCCTGGAGAAAAAACATGCGCGTCTATTATGATCGCGACGCCGACCTCGCTCGCATCTTGGACAAGAAGATCGCGATCGTAGGCTATGGTTCGCAAGGTCATGCCCACGCGCTCAACCTTCGGGACTCCGGCGCCAAGAACGTGGCCGTCGCCCTGCGCGCCGGCTCGCCGACCGCCAAGAAGGCCGAGGGCGAAGGCCTGAAGGTCATGACCGTGGCCGAAGCCGCCGCCTGGGCCGACCTGCTGATGATCCTGGCCCCCGACGAGCATCAGGCCGCGATCTACAAGAACGACATCGCGCCCAACATCCGCGACGGCGCGGCCCTGCTGTTCGCCCACGGCCTGAACGTGCACTTCGGCCTGATCGAGCCCAAGGACACCATCGACGTGCTGATGGTCGCCCCGAAGGGCCCCGGCCACACCGTGCGCGGCGAGTACCAGAAGGGCGGCGGCGTGCCCTGCCTGATCGCGGTGCACCACAACGCCACGGGCAACGCCCTCGACCTAGGCCTGGCCTACGCCAGCGCCATCGGCGGCGGCCGCTCGGGCATCATCGAGACCAACTTCCGCGAGGAATGCGAAACCGACCTGTTCGGCGAGCAGGCCGTCCTCTGCGGCGGCACGGTCGAGCTGGTCCGCGCCGGCTTCGAAGTGCTGGTGGAAGCCGGCTACGCGCCCGAAATGGCCTATTTCGAGTGCCTGCACGAACTGAAGCTGATCGTCGACCTCATGTACGAAGGCGGCATCGCCAACATGAACTACTCGATCAGCAACACGGCCGAGTACGGCGAATACGTCACCGGTCCGCGCATCATCACCCCGGAGACCAAGGCCGAGATGAAGCGCGTGCTGGACGACATCCAGTCGGGCAAGTTCGTCCGCGACTTCATGCTTGAGAACCAGGTGGGCCAGCCCAGCTTCAAGGCGACTCGTCGCCGCTCGGCCGAGCACCAGATCGAGGAAGTCGGCGGCCGCCTGCGCGCCATGATGCCCTGGATCGCCAAGAACAAGCTGGTGGACGTGGCCAAGAACTAGGCTTCGGCTTCATCGCTGAAACGACGAACGGCGGGCTCGAAAGGGCCCGCCGTTTTTCGTTGTGCGCTCACCCCAGCACGAAGACCGGCCCCCAGGCCACCTGGTACTTCCGAGGCCCGGTCGATAGGTGCGGGCGCAGTTGCCATGCGCCGGGCGGCAGGGTCTGGGCGTTGGGGCTCTCGACATAGGTCTCGACCAGGGCCTCGCCGCCCGGTTCGGACACCGAGAACTGGTCGATGCGCGGGACGGCGCCGGACAGGGCCGCGGCGATCACGCCGACCGACGCCACGCGCAGCGGGGCGGGGGCGGAGAGGCGGGCCGAGACCTCGGCATAGGCGCCGACCGCCATCACCTCGCGGCCCTGGCGCAGGACGCCGTAGCCCACGTGGGTGAAGCCGGGCGCCAGCAGGTTGGCGCGGTGGCCGGGGCTGGATTTCCACTGGCCCATGATCTGGTCGGGCCGCACGGCGCCGCTGGCGTTCAGGCGCTCGGCGATGTTCTCGCCCGGGGCCCCCACAAGGTCGCGGGCCAGCAGGCCCACGCGGGCGGCGGGGCCGAACCCTTCGCGGGTCATGTGGTCGAAGACGCCGGTGCGGGCGATGTCGGCGGCGTGGGCGCGGGCGGCCAGGGTCAGGCCGGGATCGGGCGCCAGGGCGGCCAGGCCCTGGGCGCGCCGGAAGATGTCGCCCAGATCGTGCAGGTCGGTCTCGAAATCGGGATCGAAGTCGCCCCGGTTTTCCGCCAGCTGGCGGCGCAGGCGGCGGTCATAGGCCAGCCACGGGTCGCTCATGGCGGCCCCGGCGCGGGCGGGGACGAGCCCGGGCAGGACCAGGGCGGAGGCGGTCGCGGCGATCAGGGTGCGGCGGTCCAGGACGGTTTTGGGGGCGAGCATGGTCCTCAAGGCGGTTGACAGCGTCCCGTTTCGGCAAGTTCTAAGGGCCATGAGACCCGTACGTTCCATCTGGCTGGCCGGACCCGAACCCTGGCTTCCCGACGCCGAGGCGCAAGGTTCGCGCCAACGCGCCCTCTGTGCTGATAACGGCTTCACCGGCCTGACCGCTCCCGCCATCGTCGAGACCCAGGCCGACAATGTCGAGGTCCAGGCCCGGGAACTGTACGCCGAGAGGATGGCCAAGCTGCGGCAGGCGGACGCCGGGATCATCAACCTGACCCCGTTCCGCGGCCCGTCCTGCGCCAGCGCCGCCGCCTTCGAGGCCGGCGTGCTGGCCGGGCTGGGGCGGCCGATCATGGCCTATGTCAACATCGCCGACGAGAGCGAGGCCGAATATGTCGACCGCGTCGAGGTGCACGTCGGCGCCCAGCGCGACGAGCACGGCGTCTGGCGCGACGGCGACGGCTGCGTGGTCGAGGACTTCGGCCTGCCCGAGACCCTGATGCTGTGGGCCGAGGCCCGGCGGCTGTTCGTGATCATCACCGATGACCCGCTGCACGACCTGACGGGCCTGGAGATGTGCCTGGACGCCCTGGCGCTGTACGCGGAGTAGGGGATTAAGGTGGGGACACACACTCACGGCAAGGCCTAGCCAGTTCGGCGAAGACCGTGGGGTGAGTGTGTGTCCCCTTCTTCAGGCTACAACGCCGCCCGCGCGGCCTTGGCCGCCGCCACCATGTTGACCAGGGCCGGGCGGACCTCGTCCCACTTGCGGGTCTTCAGGCCGCAGTCGGGATTGACCCACAGCTGGCCGGGCGACAGGCGCGCGCCGGCGCTGGCCAGCAGGGCGACCATTTCCTCGGACCCCGGCACGCGCGGGGCGTGGATGTCGTAGACGCCGGGCCCGATCTCGGCCGGATAGGCGTAGGCCTCGAAGGCGTCCAGCAGCTCCATCTTCGAGCGCGCGGTCTCGATGGAGATGACGTCGGCGTCCATCGCCCCGATCGCGGCGATGATGTCGTTGAACTCCGAATAGCACATGTGGGTGTGGATCTGGGTCTCGTCGCGGACGCCGGAGGCGGTCAGGCGGAAGGCCTCCACCGCCCAGTCCAGATAGGCCTGGCGATCGGCGCGGCGCAGGGGCAAGCCCTCGCGCAGGGCCGCCTCGTCGATCTGGATGACCTTGGCCCCGGCCGCCTCCAGATCGAGCACCTCGTCACGGATGGCCAGGGCGATCTGGCGGCAGGTCCGGCTGCGCGGGATGTCGTCACGGACGAACGACCACTGCAGGATGGTGACCGGGCCGGTCAGCATGCCCTTCATCGGCCGGTCGGTCAGCGACTGGGCGTAGCGCCACCACTCCACCGTCATCGGTCGCGGACGCGAGACGTCGCCGTAGATGATCGGCGGCCGCACGCAACGCGAGCCGTACGACTGCACCCAGGCGTGCTTGGTGAACACGAAGCCGGCCAGTTGCTCGCCGAAGTACTGGACCATGTCGTTGCGCTCGAACTCGCCGTGCACCAGCACGTCCAGGTCGATCTCCTCCTGCCAGGCCACGGCGGCGGCGGTCTCCTCGCGCAGGAAGACCTGGTAGTCGGCGTCGGCCAGGGCGCCCTTGGCGTGGGCGGCGCGGGCCTTGCGCACGGCGCTGGTCTGGGGGAACGAGCCGATCGTAGTGGTCGGCAGCGGCGGCAGGTTGAGGCGGGCCTGCTGCAGGGCGATACGCTGGGCGAACGGCGCGGCGCGCTGGGCGTCCTTCGGCGTCACGGCCGCCAGCCGGGCCTGGACCGCCGGGTCGTGGATGCGCGGCGAGGCCCGACGCGCCGCGGCGGCCTTGGAGGCGGCCTCCAGGGCCGGACGGACGGCCTCGCGGCCCTCGTTCAGCGCCTTGGCCAGGATCGCCAGCTCTTCGATCTTCTGGACGGCGAAGGCCAGCCATTGGCGGACCTCCGGATCGAGGGCCGTCTCCAACTCCAGGTCGATCGGGGTGTGCAGCAGCGAACACGACGGCGCCAGGATCACGCGGTCGCCGCCGCGCTTGGAGACGATCGGGTCCAGGCGGTCCAGCAGGGCCTCCAGATCGGCGCGCCAGACGTTGCGGCCGTCGATCACGCCCAGCGACAGCACCAGCCCCTCGCGGGCCGCCGACAGCACCGCGTCCAGTTGCTCGGGCGCGCGGGCCAGGTCGATGTGCAGGCCGTCGACCGGCAGGTTGGCGGCGGTCGACAGGTTGTCGCCATAGGCTCCGAAATAGCTGGTCAGCATGATCCGCAGGCCGGGCGTGGCGTGGGTCAGCAGGCCGTAGGCCCGGCGCAGCTCGCCGCGCTCGAACTCGGTCAGGTCCAGGGCCAGGCAGGGTTCGTCGATCTGCGCCCAGTCGGCGCCGGCCGCCGTCAGGCGCTGCAGCACCTCGACATAGACAGGGATCAGCGACGACAGCAGGGTGAGGGGTGAGAAGTCCGGATCACGGCTCTTGGCCAGCTTCAGGAAGGTGACCGGGCCCAGCAGCACCGGGCGTGTGCGGATTCCCAGGGCCTTGGCCTCCAGGAACTCGTCGATCGGCTTGGTGGACGCCAGGGCGAAGACCTGGTCGCGCGACACCTCGGGGGTCAGGTAGTGGTAGTTGGTGTCGAACCACTTGGTCATCTCCATGGCCGGCAGGCCCGCGCCGTGGCCATGGACATGGCCGTGTTCACAGGCCTTAACCTGGCCCTGGGTTCCGCGCGCCATGGCGAAGTAGGTGGCGGTGTCGACGGCGTCGCCGATCCGGCCGTAGGCCGCGGGGATGGCGCCGACCATCACGCTGGCGTCCAGCACGTGGTCGTAGAGCGAGAAGTCGTTGCTGGGTACGTGATCCACGCCCAGGGCCTTCTGGCGTTTCCAGGCCTGGGCGCGCAGGCCGGCGGCCGTGGCGAGCAGGGAAGGGGCGTCGGTCTTGCCCGCCCAGTGGTCCTCGAGTGCGAGCTTCAGCTCGCGGCGCGGGCCGATGCGGGGAAAGCCCAGGGTGGCGACGGTGACGGTCATTTCAAAAGGCCTCTGCCGGTGTGAGGGCGGAGGCTGATCGGGGCGCGCGCGGCCGGTCGCGCACGGGTGCTCACGCCCCGGCCGCGCCTTTGCAAGCGACCAGACCGGGCACCCCGCCGGAGGACGTTATCTGTCGGGGCAGGTCTCCTGGCTCACGGGTCAGCGCCCCTGTCCTGGCCTTCCCGACACGCCACCGATCCAGCTTCGGCGCGTCAGTGACACGTATCGGACAGCGGCTTGCCGCTCACAGTTGCGGGGGCAGCGCCGGATTTGGGATTTCACCCCCGCACCGACTTCCCTCTTAGCTCCGGACGCGAACGTCCGCAGACCACGACGAGCCTAGAGAGCGCCCGTTCCAGCCGACCGTCAAGAGGGATATAAAGATATCCTTATATGATTTTCACCAGCCGAGCGCCGCGTCGCCGCGCAGGATCGACTCCGCCTGGGTCGAGTGCCCCGATCCCTCCCGTTCGTGCAGCACGAGGGGCGGCAGCAGCACCAGCGGCGCCTTGCCGGTCTTGGTCGCCCGCACGATCACCCGCTTGGCCGGGGCGTCGGCGAAGGGCGCGACGGGGCGGATCCGGAACGAGCCGGCCTTGGGCGCCAGCAGGGCCAGGAGGTCGGCCAAGCGGTCGGCGCGGTGGATCAGGGTGATGGTCCCGCCCTCGCGCACCGCCTTCAGACAGAAACCGGTCCAGGCCTTCAGGCCGCCGTCGGCCATCCAGGCGCCGGACTTCTCCGGCGCGGGCGCGCGCAGGGCGGCGGGGTCGTCGAAGAAGGGCGGATTGCTGATCACGGCGTCGAACACGGGCCGGTCCAGGGCGCGGAAGCCGGCTTCGACGTCGCCGGCGACGATCTCGACGCGATCAGCCAGGGCGTTCAGGGCGACATTGCCCCGCGCCAGCTCGACGGCGGCGGAATCGCGCTCCAGCCCGACGAATCGGGCGCCCTGACGGCGGGTCGCCGCCGCCAGCAGCGCGCCGCCCACGCCGCAGCCGGCCTCGATCACCCGGTCGCCGGGGGCGGCGTCGCAGGCGGCCGCCAGCAGGGCCGCGTCCATGCCGGCCCGGTAGCCCGCCACGGCCTGGCGCAGCTTGACGCGGCCGTTCAGGACGGCGTCTTCGGTCACCGCGAGGGGCTCGGGGGATGTGGGTAACGCGTCCGGCAACGTTTCAAGCCTTGTGCTCGCCTTGACCCTGACCTATCCCGCCAGCATTGTCGCTCGCAACGGCTGATCAAGCCCAAGGGACGCGAGGCGCAAGCCGACCTCCGGCGGGCGTCAGCAGGGAGAGTATGGTTTTGGACGCAGCTGCAGCGACCCTCGCCCGGGAGCCGGGATCGGTGGATCGTCTCGTGCGGCTGGCCGCCGCCGACATGGCTGGGGTCGACGCCCTGATCACCGCGCGCATGCAGAGCGAGGTTCCGGTCATCCCGGCCCTGGCCGAGCACCTGATCGCCGCCGGCGGCAAGCGCCTGCGCCCGCTGCTGACCGTGGCCGCCGCGCGCCTGGCCGGCTCGGACAACGACTCCTGCCTGAAGCTGGCCGCCGCCGTCGAGTTCATCCACACCGCCACCCTGCTGCACGACGACGTGGTCGACGGCAGCCAGCTGCGGCGCGGCAAGGTCGCGGCCCACCTGATCTGGGGCGCGGCGCAGAGCGTGCTGGTCGGCGACTTCCTGTTCGCCAGGGCCTTCGAGCTGATGGTCGAGACCAACTCGATGAAGGCGCTGGAGATCCTGGCCCGTGCGAGCCGGGTGATCGCCGAAGGCGAAGTGCTTCAACTCACCCGCAGCCACGACCTGAACCTGTCCCAGGCCCTGTATCTGGAGATCATCGGCGCCAAGACCGCCGAGCTGTTCGCCGCCGCCTCGGAAGCCGGCGGCGTCTCGGCCGGGGTGTCGGCCGAAAAGTCCAACGCCCTGCGCGACTACGGCATGAACCTGGGCCTGGCCTTCCAGCTGGCCGACGACGCCCTGGACTACGGCGGCACGACCGAGGCCCTGGGCAAGAACGCCGGCGACGACTTCCGCGAAGGCAAGGCCACCTTGCCCCTGCTGCTGGCCATCGCCCGCTCGGGCCCGCGCGAGGCCGAGTTCTGGGAACGGGCCATCGGCCGCCGCGAGCAGACCGAAGCCGACTTCCGCCGGGCCCGCGAGCTGATCGTCGGCACCGGCGCGCTGGAAGCCACGCTGGACCTGGCGGGCGGCTACGCCGACAAGGCCAAGGCCGCGCTGTCGGGCTTCCCGGCCAACGACTGGCGCACCAGCCTGGAAAGCCTGGCCGACTTCGCGGTCAGCCGACGGACCTGACGCGATGGGGCCGGGGGGATCCAAGCTCAGCAACATGCTTCCGCTGCCGCCGGAAGGCCCGCTGCCGTCCCTCAACACCGTGCTGAAGACCACGCCGGACAATCCCAGCGGCGACCCGCACGGTCACGGCCATGCGCACGAGGCGGGCGAGGCGGCCGGCAAGGTGATCGGCGGCGGCCTGGGCGTGGTGATCGGCTTCGGGATCCTGCTGCTGACCTTCGGTCCGGTGCTGTGGGCCCCGCTGTGGGCGGCCTTCTCGGCCGCCGTGCGGGTCAAGGCCCTGGCGCATAACGGCTGGCTGACGGCCGGCGCGGCGATCGCCGCCGGCCTGGTCGTGGCCTTCATGCAGTTCCTGCTGCTGGTCCAGAAGAGCCCGGTCCTGCGCTATCCGGCCGTGCTGCTGTTCTCGCTGGCCTGGGTGGGCGGGCTGTGGCTGGAGCTGACCGCCCCGCCGCACAACTGGCTGGTCCCGCCGCCCTGGCACGCGCCGGGCCCCTGGGCGATGGGCCTCGTGGGCGTCGGCACGGTGATCTATGCCGGCCTCTACCTGCTGATCCTCAAGCGCTTCGGCAAGGGCCGGTGGGCGCGCAAGTGGCAGCTGATCAAGTAGGCGGCTAGGCCTTCGCCTTCAGGCACAGGTCCAGGTGGGTGCCGTTGTCGTCCTCGACGTGGCGCTTCCAGGCCGCGTCGACATTGGCGATCACCTCGGCGGCGGTCGCGCCCTTCACGGCCTCGCGCCTCTTCTTGCGGTGCAGGATCTCGACGCCGTAGCCCAGGTCCAGGAAGAAGCTCAGCAGGGCCGAGCCCTCGGCGCGCGAGGTCTCGGCCTGGAAGGCCGGCGAATATTCCAGGAAGGTGATCGGCTTCTGTTCGGCCATGAACGCCTTGGCGCCCATGAAGGCGCGGTATTCCATGCCTTCGATGTCGATCTTCATCACGTCGACTTGACCGAGCTCGCCGCGCAGCAGGTCGATCGGCACGACGGGGGCGAAGTCGTAGTCGCTCAGGTCGTCGGGCGCGGCCTGGCCGGCCGGTTCCAGCTGGTGGTTGTTGTGCATGGTCTGGCGGCGCAGGAAGGCCGTCTCCAGCCGGTCGGACACGCCCACCAGGATCAGGCGGATGTTGTCGATGGCGTTGGCCTTGGCGCTTTCCAGGATCACCCGGCCGTTGCCCGGGCTCATCTCGATGGCGATCACCCGGCCGTCGGGCCCGACCTTCTTGGCCGCGGGCAGGGCGAAGGCCCCCCAGCTGGCCCCGACGTCCAGCACGGTCATGCCGGGCTTCAGGATCTGCAGGAAGTAGTCCAGCACCCACGGCTCGTAGTTCTTGCCGTCCAGCAGCTGCTTGGTGATCACCCAGTGGTCGGGCATGCGGAAGGTGCAGCCGCGGAACTTGACCGAGGCGGGGACGGGGGTGACGCCGACCGGCAGGGAGATCGCCTGGTGCTTCTTCTTACGGAACAGACCCATCGTGACCTCGTGCGGCGCGGCGCCTCGGAATCAAAGGCGCGACATTTGTTTCTGGACCGTCACATAGCGTCAGCTTGTGGCAAGGTCACGTCCGCCGGAGGAGAAAGGTGAAGCTCGACATCGTCCGCGATTCGTCGCACGCCTAGGTCGCGCCCGGAGGCGCGCGTCGGAGACGGTCATGATCCGCCTGTTGCTCAACATCCTGTGGTTCATCTGCGGCGGCTTCATCTCGGGCTGCCTTTGGCTGCTGGGCGGCGCGCTGCTGGCCATCACCATCGTGGGCCTGCCCTATGCGGGCGCGGCCTGGCGCATCGCCGGCTTCGCCTTCTGGCCGTTCGGCAAGGAGATGGTCCCCCGCGAGCTGGTGACCGGCCGCGAGGACCTGGGGACCGGCGGCCTGGGCTGCGTGCTCAACGTGATCTGGTTCGTGCTGGGCGGCTGGTACATCGCCCTGTCGCACCTCATCGCCGCCGCCGCCGAGGCCGTGACGATCATCGGCATCCCGTTCGCCATCAAGGACCTGCAGCTGGCCATCGCGGCCATCGCCCCGATCGGCCGGACGGTGGTGGACCGGCGCTAGAAGCCGGTGAACAAGCGATCGACGGCGCGGCGGATATCGTCTTCGAGATAGGACAGGTTGTCGACCGCACCGCGCAGTCCAGTCGGCATGACGCTGAACATTTCGCTGATCACCGGGGTCAGGCGTTCGCCTTCAACTTCCGCAAGGATTTCAAGTTCGCCCACGGTTTCGGCGGCATCGTTGACCAGCGGCGCGACAATGATCTCGTCTATGCCGCGCAAGTGATGCGATGAAAGCATCACAAGGAAGGCGCGACCTCCGAGCTTCCAGAGATGGATTTCGGAAGACGTCGAACTGCCGCAAATCACCACTTTCTGAAGTGGTCCGAGATCAGGCCTCGGCGCGCGATGCGTTCGTTGTGTTCCTTGATCGCCTCGGCGTTCTCCTCAGCCCACCGCCGCGCACGCTCTTCGGCGCCGGCGGGGTCGATCTTCTGGAGGTGCAGCCGCAGCTGGGTCTCGCTCATGCCGGCGACGGAAATCCCCAGCCGCTTGGCCTGCGCCAGCAGCTCCGGATCGACGCCGATGTCGAGTTCGACCTTGCCATGGGCCAAGGCTAACACGGCGCCGGGCCGACAGCTCGGGGCGTCAGGCCAATCCCGCCCAGGCCAAGCCGCCCGGCAAGTCGAAGTCGGCGTAGTCGACCTGCAGAACGCGGCGACGGCGCGGCGGTTCGGCGCGGTCCGAGGCGTGCAGGATCGGGGTGGCGTAGGCCCAGACGTCGCCGGTTTCCGCCAGGCAGTCGATCACTGGATGCTCTGCGGCGCGGGCGGCTGCGTCCCCGGCGGCCACGCGGCCCAGGCGGTGCGAGCCGAGGGCCGCCCGCAGTGGGGCGTTGGCGGCGTCGACGGGATCGAGGTGGACGCGCAAGGTGACCATCCGCGCCAGGATCTCGAACGGTGGTGCGACGTGCAACAGGTCATCCTTGGTCGACCAGGGGCCGAAGCCCTCGACCTCGACCCGCTGGGCGACCGGCAGGACGCGATCCTGATGCCAGGCCACGGCCCAGTTGGCGTCGGGCGTCTTGTCGAACATCACCGCGCGCACGGGACGAGCGGCGGGGGAGGTGAGGCGGGCGGCCAGGGCGCCGATCGTTCCGGCCGGCGCCAGCAGGTCGGCCAGGATGGCGTCGCCCCGCAGTCTTGCGCCTGGCCGGGCGCCGACGCGTTCGTCGGCCAGGGATCGCAGGGTTTCGACGGTCCGGGCGGCGAGCGCGCCGGGAAACAGCGCCGCGCCGTCGCGGGCGAAGTCGAGAGGTGCGCTCATCCGAGACTCCGCCGCAGCACGTGCGTCCAAGGCTCTGAAGTATCTGGCGAAAAGCCCTGCGCTTCCCAGAACGGCGCGGCGGCGGGGGAGGCGGCGGCGTTGCAGGTCAGGAGGTCGACCTGGTCGAGGGCTTCCTGCACCAGGGCCGAGGCCAGGGTGCGCGCCACGCCCTGGCGGCGGAAGGCGGGGCGGACGTAGAAGCGGCGCACGCGGCGGGCTGGCTCGGCGGCGGCGGTCTCGACGGACAGGCCGCCGATCCCCGCCAGCTCGCCGGCCAGCAAGGCGCCCAGCAGGGCCTCGCCGTCGCGGTCGAAGCGCTGGTCGCGGTCGGCCCAGCCCTGGGCCAACAGCGCCATGTTGCGGACGCCCTCGCTCGCCGCGTCGGCGAGGAGGGCGTCGAAGCCGTCCGGCAGGTCGTCGATGATCCGGATCAGCTGGATCAAGAAGGACTCCTAGTTGGCGCGCATTCTGATCGCCGAACCGGCTTCCACTTCGGCGGAATGCGCTTAGCCCGGCGAGATCATGTTCTCGGGGCGGACGTACTGGTCGAACTCCTCGTTCGTCAGGTAGCCGCCGCCGACGGCTTCCTCGCGCAGGGTGGTGCCGTTCTTGTGCGCGGTCTTGGCGATCTTGGCGCAGATGTCGTAGCCCAGCTTGCCGTTCAGGGCCGTGACCAGCATCAGGCTGTTCTCGACGCCCTTCTTGATGTTGTCGACGCGCGGCTCGATGCCGACGACGCAGTTGTCGGTGAAGCTGATCGCGGCGTCGGCCATCAGGCGCACCGACTGCAGGAAGTTGTAGGCCATCACCGGGTTGAAGACGTTCAGCTCGAAGTGGCCCTGGCTGCCGGCGAAGGTGACGGCGGCGTGGTTGCCGAAGACCTGGACGCAGACCTGGGTCAGGGCTTCGCACTGGGTAGGGTTGACCTTGCCCGGCATGATCGACGAGCCCGGCTCGTTTTCCGGCAGGGAGAGCTCGCCCAGGCCCGCGCGCGGGCCCGAGCCCAGGAAGCGGATGTCGTTGGCGATCTTGAACAGGCTGGCGGCGACCGTGTTGATCGCGCCGTGGCTGAAGACCATGGCGTCGTGGGCGGCCAGGGCCTCGAACTTGTTCGGGGCGGTGGTGAAGGGCAGGCCGGTGATGGCGGCGATCTGGGCGGCCACCTTCTCGGCGAAGCCGATCGGGGCGTTCAGGCCGGTGCCGACGGCGGTGCCGCCCTGGGCCAGCTGCATCAGGGCCGGCAGGGTGCTCTCGATGCGGGCGATGCCGTTCTCGACCTGCTGGGCGTAGCCGCCGAACTCCTGGCCCAGGGTCAGGGGCGTGGCGTCCTGGGTGTGGGTGCGGCCGATCTTGATGATCTTGGCCCAGGCGTCGGACTTGGCCTTCAGGGCCGCGTGCAGGTGCTTGAGGGCCGGCAGCAGGTCGTGGACGATCTGCTCGGCGCAGGCCACGTGCATCGCCGTCGGATAGGTGTCGTTCGACGACTGGCTCATATTGACGTGGTCGTTGGGGTGGACGGGCTTCTTGCTGCCCATCTCGCCGCCCAGCATCTGGATCGCGCGGTTCGAGATCACCTCGTTGGCGTTCATGTTCGACTGGGTGCCCGAGCCGGTCTGCCAGACCACCAGCGGGAAGTGCTCGTTCAGCTTGCCTTCGATCACCTCGTTGGCCGCGGCGACGATGGTCTCGGCGATCTTCGGGTCCAGCTTGCCCAGGGCCAGGTTGGCCTCGGCGGCGGCGCGCTTGACGATGCCCAGGGCGCGGACGACGGGAAGCGGCTGCTTCTCCCAGCCGATCTTGAAGTTGCCGAGCGAACGCTGGGCCTGAGCGCCCCAGTACTTGTCGTTCTCGACGGCGATCGGGCCAAAGGTGTCGGTCTCGTTGCGCGTGGCGGTCATGCGGCGGGTCTCCCGGAAAAACGGTCGAGCGGGGTCTAGACCCAAGGCGCGCGGAGGGCAACGCTCCCGGCTTGCGAAGGCGCGACGGCGAGGCTACGACAAGAACGTTCGAAGAACGGAGTTTGCCTGATGAGCCCTCACATCGCCCTGCTGCGCGGCGTCAATGTCGGCGGCCGCAAGGTGCTGAAGGACGACCTGCTGGGCCTGGCCAAGGACCTGGGCTTCGACGACGCCAAGACCCTGCTGGCCAGCGGCAACCTGGTGCTGTGGGGCAAGGGCGGGGACGCCGACATCGAGAAGCGCCTCGAGGACGGCCTCGAGAAGCGCATGGGTCTGCGCACAGAGTTCTTCGTCCGATCGCCCGCCGAGCTGAAGGCCATCCTCGACGGCAATCCCTATCCGGACGAGGTCAAGAGCCACCCCAACCACCTGCTGGTGCACTTCATGAAGGCGCGGCTGCCGGACGAGGACGAGGCGATCCTGCGCGCGGCGATCACGGGACCCGAGACCTTCAAGGTGGGGACGCGGGAGCTCTACATCGACTATCCCGACGACGTCGGCCATTCGATGCTGGATCGCGATTGGAAGAAGACCAAGCGGGCCCCGCTGGGCACGGCCCGCAACTGGAACACCGTCCTGAAGCTTGCGGCGATGGTCGGGCTCTGACTGCGATCATCCGTTTGTTTCATAAGGCTTTGAAGCTCGAAACGGCCTGAAATCCATCCCAGCACGGGAGTGATCAGGTAATCGAAAAATCATCTCATATTTGACAGCGCTGTCTTTCTTAGTCATAACTCCCGCAACGATAGGGGAGGTGACCATGGGATCGACGAAAGTCGGCTCTCGGCGAGTCATTGCGCTCGATGTCTTGAGAGGACTGGCGGTCGCGGGCATGATCCTGGTGACTAGTCCGGGGTCCTGGGACCACAGCTACGCGCCGCTGAAGCACGCGGCCTGGAACGGCTGGACCCCGGCCGACCTGGTGTTCCCCACCTTCCTGTTCTGCGTCGGCATGGCGATCGGCCTGTCGGCGCCGCGCCTGCGGGCCGGGGACCCGACGTCCGCCGCGCTGTGGATCAAGATCGCCCGGCGCACCGGCCTGCTGATCCTGCTGGGCCTCGTGCTCAACGCCCTGCCGACCTTCGACCTGGCCCATCTGCGCATCCCCGGCATCCTGCAGCGGATCGGCCTCTGCTACGCCCTGGCCAGCGCCATCTGCCTGCTGCCCGCCAAGCCCGCCGTCGACGGGACGCTGCGGATCGACATCGGCGGCGTCGCCCTGGCCGCCGCGGCGCTGCTGGTCGGCTATTGGGCGCTGCTGGCCTTCACGCCGGTTCCCGGTTTCGGCGTCGGGCGATTGGACTCCAACGGCTCGCTGCCGGCCTTCGTCGACCGGGCGGTGTTCACGATCCCGCACCTATGGCCCTACGGCCTGACCGAGGGCGTGGGCGTCACCTACGACCCGGAGGGGCTGCTCTCGACCTTCCCGGCCACGGTCAACGTCCTGGTCGGCGCGATCGCCGCCGCCCTGCTGACCCGGCGCGCGGAGCGGGGCGGGGAGACGGCGGGCGGGCTGGTTCCGCTGCTGGTCCTCGGCGCGGCCCTGGTTGTGGTCGGCCTGGCGCTGGACCCGGTCGTGCCGGTCAACAAGCGGATCTGGACGTCCAGCTTCGCCCTGTTCAGCAGCGGCGCGTCGCTGGTCGCCCTGGTCGTGCTGCAGGTGGTCCTGAAGCCCCGGGCGATCGAGATCGTCGCCGCGCCGCTGAAGGTGCTGGGCGGCAACGCCATCCTGGCCTTCGTGGTCTCGCAGGTGCTGGGCGCCTGCGCGGGCCTGGCGCTGGCCCATCGGGCGGGCGGGATCGACCTGACGCCCCAGGGCTTCGGCTACGAGACGGCCCAGCGCCTGGCCACCGATCCCTATCTGGCCTCGTTTCTGTGCGCCCTGGCGATTCTGGCCTTGATCACCGCGGCGATCGCGCCGCTGCATCGCAAGGGGATCCACCTGCGGCTCTAGTGATGGCGAGGCGGCGGGCGGTCCGATATACGGACGGGACGTCAGGAGACATCCCATGCTCGTCGCCACCACCAACGATCTGCCCGGCTATCGCATCGTCGCCCATCTGGGCCTGGTGCGCGGCGTCACCGTCCGCTCGCGCAGCGTGATCGGCAACATCGGCGGATCGATCCAGTCGATCTTCGGCGGCAAGCTGTCGATCTATGTCGACCTGGCCGAGGCGGCCCGCAAGGAGGCCTACGACCTGCTGACGGCCCACGCGGCCGAACTGGGCGCCAACGCCGTCATCGCCATGCGCTACGACGCCAACGAGATCATGGAAGGCATCACCGAGGTCCTGGCCTACGGCACCGCCGTGAAGGTCGAGCCGGTCGCCTAGGGTGCCATCTCTTGGTGAAGGAACCGGCTGGACGCATCACGGCAAGGTCCGGGCCCGCGAGGCGGACGGCCAGTTGACCCTGGTGGTGGACGGCCTGACCACCCAGGCCAAGTACTACAAGCCCCTGATCTACGAGTTCTTCCGCAAGGTCTGGCGCGGCTCGCGCCCGGCGTGGGGCGAGTTCTCGGTCGAGATCGGCATGGAGTTCGTCGGCGAGCCGCCGTGGATGGACCTGGACAACCTGGCCAAGGCCCTGCTGGACGCCATCAAGGGCTACGCCTTCCACGACGACGCCCAGGTGGCCCGACTGCTGGTCGAGCGCCGACCGGCCGAGCGCGAGCGCATCGTCATCGTGGTGCGGAAGCTAGACTCGCGCTTTCTGCGGTCCACGCTCGAAGATTGACGCCCCCACCGAGACCAGCAGAACCAGCATGAAGGCGCCGTAGCGGCCCACGCTGGCCGGGTCGTCGGACATCAGTTTCTCGAAGTGGGCCAGAACCAGATCGGCGCCGGCCAGGATCGGCAGGCCGAAGGCCATGGCCGGGAACAGCCGCCGGGCGCGGGGAATGCGCCGCAGCCGCGCGGCGACCTGGAAGACGAAGGTGGCCGCCGCCGCCGCCGCGAAGGCGTTCAGGGCGTAGAACCAGAAGGCCTTCTCCAGCAGTCCGCCGCCGTAGGCCGCGTAGAACAGGGTGGCCGCGAGCCAGGCCATAAGGCCGGCCAGACCGAAGATGGCGGCGTCCAGTTTTGACACGATCGGCTCTCCCCCGAGGCTTGCTCGGGAGAGGTGGTGCATGGGACGTGCCGATTTAAACTCCGCTCATCCCGGCGAATGCCGGGACCCAGATCCTATGGCGGTGTGGATGATTGGAAGGGCGCGGTGCTGATGGCGTCAGCCTCAAAGCCATTCCATCTGGGTCCCGGCATTCGCCGGGATGAGCGGATAAAAGTCAGGTGTTCCAGAATTCCAGGAAGCCCCAGGCGCCCAGCAGCAGGGTGAAGCCCAGGAAGATCAGGGTCGTGCAGGTGAAGGCCAGCTTGCGCAGCGAGGTCCAGCTGTCGACCCGCCGGCCGCCGCGCCACACCACCGGCAGCATGGCCAGGGTGGCGATGGTCAGCCAGGCGGAGACGAAGGCGCAGGCCGAGGCGCTGAGCAGCCACCCGCTGGGCCAGCCATAGACCACGTTGGCCACGTCGGAGGCCCCTGCGGCGAACACGCCCACGCCGATCAGGGCGATCAGCCACAGGATGGACTGGATGGTCTGCATCAGGCTGGCGCGGGCCTGGGTCGGGGTCTGGCGCGCCTCGCGGCGGTCACGGGTGGCCACGCCGATCAGGGTGGCCACGGCCGCCAGGGCGGTCAGCACAGCGAAGGCGATCAGCAGGCCCAACTGGTGCGGGAAGCCGATGCGCTCGAACGCCGCGCCGCCCATCGGCGAGAAGAAGCGCACGACCTTGCCGTCGTCGCGCTGGAACACCAGCAGGCCAGGACCGCTGACCGGGGCGAAGGTGTCGGGCTGGCCGGTCGCCGTCCACTGGCTGGACTGGCCGTCGATCGTCAGGGTCAGGCGACCGTCCGGCGCGGCGCGCACCGAGGCCTCGCCGATCAGGCGGTCGATGAAGCCTTCCAGCCCGCCGTACGAGCGGCGCGTGGTCAGGAAACGGCCTTCATAGGCGCGGGCCTCGTCGTGCGAGATCGGGCTGGCGGCGGGGATTTCCGGACGCGGGGCGTAGAAACGCTCGATGATCGTCGCGGGCAGGGTGGCGGGCAGGTCGGCGCCGGTGTCGGTGTTGACCGCCACGAAGACGCCCAGGCCCAGCTCGGGAACCATGACCATGTTGGAGTGGAACCACAGGGTGGCGCCGGCGTGGCCGAAGCCGCGCTTGCCGCCGGGCAGGGGGATGTCCATGAAGCCGGCGTTCCAGCCGGGCGCGCCCTCGGCCGGGCGGTACATCGGCGTGCGGAACAGGGCGCTGGTCTTGGGCGAGAAGACCGTCTTGCCGTCGATCGTCCCGCCGTTCAGCAGCAGGGTCATGTAGCGGGCCATGTCGCCGGCCGTGCTGGACGCGGCGCCGGCGGGCGCGATGTGGCCGATGAACTCGGGATCCTCGGTCTGGAAACCCAGCGGGGTCCAGCGGAAGCCGTCCGACAGGTCGGCGGCCAGGTTCGCGGCCATCGGGGGCGGCAGGTCGTCACGCCACGGACGGTTCTCGCGGAAGGTGGTGTGGGTCAGGCCGGCGGGCAGGATCACCTGGTCGGCGACCTCCTTCTCGAACGGCTGGCCGGTGACGTTGGCCAGGGCCGCGCCGGCCAGGCCGACGCCGTAGTTCGAATAGGCCGGCAGCAGGCCCGGCTCGCGCACGCGGTTGGGACGCTCCTGGCGCAGGTACAGCTCCAGCGGACGCTCGCGGCGCGGGTCGCGCTCGAACAGTTGGCCCAGGGCCCGGTCCTCGAACCCGGCGGTGTGGGTCATCAGATCGCGCAGCCGCACCGGGGTCTTCTTACCCTGGTCCTTCAGCTGCAGCTTCTCGGGCAGGTAGATGTTGATCGGGGTGTCCAGGCGCATGCGCCCGGCGTCCACCTCGTTCATCAGGGCGATCCAGGTGAAGGTCTTGGAGATCGAGCCGATGCGGAACAGGGTTTTGTCGGGATCGACCTTGCGGCCGTCCTTCAGGCTGGCCACGCCGTAGCCCTTCTTCAGCACCACCTGGCCGTTCTGGACGACGGCGATGGTCACGCCGGCGATGTGGTCGCGGAGCATGCGGTCGCGCACCACGCCGTCGACATAGGCTTCCAGGTCGGCGACGGGCAGGGGGGCGTGGCTGGTCAG
>NZ_JBBEUD010000039.1:0-25574 GCF_037402475.1 Caulobacter sp. CCG-8 | reverse complement strand
GGCGGGTCTGGCGGCCGGCTTCGCGGCGGGCGCGGCCGAGACCGGCGCGGCAGGAGCCGGCTTGGCCGGCTGCAGGGCGGCGCTCTGGACCGGCGCGCTGGGCGGCGGCGGGGTGGGACGGGCCATCGGCGCTTCCGGCTGGGCCGCGAAGGTCGGCGAGGCCTCGGGGGTCTCGTTCTTGTAGATTTGCAGGCCGGCGGCCGGGTCGGTCGGCTGGGCGGCGCCGGCCGGCGGGGCGGCCTTCACCTGGGCGACGGGCTCGCCCACGGTGCGCGGCGGCTCGTTGGGGCCGCGCACGCCGCCGCGATAGATCAGCATGACCGCGACCACCAGCGTCGCCAGCACCACGGCGCTGATGATCAGGGTCATGGGCAGGGGCCGCGAGCCGCGAACGGGTTGACGCGCATCGAACGAAAGCGGCGCATCGGTGGGCGGCGTATAGGCGCCGCGGTGGGGATCGGACATTCGCGTCGAGGCTCCAGACTTCCAGGCGCACGGATCGCTCACAGCGAATCGGACGCGCGCCGACCTAGTTTATCGAAGCCCGAGCCTACCCAGAACCGCCCGTGAACGTTGGTCTAGTTCCAGACGTCCAGCTGGAACAATTTCCGATGCTCCTCGATGGCGAAGCGGTCGGTCATGCCGGCGATGTAGTCGCAGACCACGCGGGCGCGGCCGGCCTCGTCGCGGTTCTGCGACCGGGCGAACCATTCCGACGGCAGGACGTCGGGCTCGGCCAAGAAGAGGTTGAACATCTCGGCCAGAATGCGGCGGGCCTGGCTGCGCGTCCTATTGACGCGCCAGTGGCGGTACATCCGGGTGTGCAGGAATTGGCGCAGCCGGGCCAGGTCCTCGGCCATGTCGACCGAGAAGGCGACCAGGGCGTGGTCCAGGGCGCGGACGTCCTCGGCCGACTGCACGCCGGTGGCCGCGGCCCGTTGCAGGGTCTCGCCCATCACGTCGTCGACCATGGCCCCGATCATCCGGCGCACGGCCTCCAGGCGGGTCAGGCGCAGGTCCAGGTCCGGGCGCTCGCTGCGCACGGCCGCCAGGATCGGGCCGATCAGCGGCACGTCCATCAGCTCGTCCAGGGTGAACAGCCCCGCCTCGACCCCGTCGTCGATGTCGTGGTTGTTGTAGGCGATGTCGTCGGCCAGGGCCGCGACCTGGGCCTCGGCCGAAGCCCAGGTGTTCAGGCCCAGCTTGTATTCGCTGTCGTACTTGGAGATCGCCTTCCAGGACGGCTTGCCCAGCTTCTCGGTCACCGGACCGTTGTGCTTGATGATCCCTTCCAGGGTCTCCCAGGTCAGGTTCAGGCCGTTGAAGTCCGGATAGCGGCGCTCCAGCTCGGTGACGACGCGGAACGTCTGCACGTTATGGTCGAAGCCGCCGAAGTTCTTCATGCAGGCCTGCAGCTCGTCCTCGCCGGCGTGGCCGAACGGCGGGTGGCCGATGTCGTGGCCCAGGGCGATGGTCTCGGCCAGGTCGCTGTCCAGCCCCAAGGCGGTCGCCAGCGAGCGCGCGACCTGCGCCACTTCCAGCGAATGGGTCAGGCGGGTGCGGAAGTTGTCGCCTTCGTGGGCGACGAACACCTGGGTCTTCTCCTTCAGGCGGCGGAAGGCCGAGGTGTGGATGATGCGGTCGCGGTCGCGGGCGAAAGGCGTGCGGGTGCGGCTCTCGTCCTCCTGGAAGCGCCGCCCCCGGGACTTGGCCGGATCCTCGGCATAGGGAGCGCGCTGAACGAAGAAGGGAGACGACATGGAAGGCCTTTGCTGATCGCCCTCTTTCCCTGGGGCGCGCAGGCCCTCATATAGGCGAAGTATGGATTTTCCACAGCCATGACCGACACAGCCGTAACGCTTTCTTCCAACGCCGCCCGCCGGCTCCACTCGATCTCGGAGGCCGAAGGCCATCCGGTGATGCTGCGCGTCGCCGTCGACGGCGGCGGCTGCTCGGGCTTCCAGTACCGGTTCGACCTGGTCGAGGCGGCCGAGCCCGACGACCTGAGGGTGGAACGCGACGGGGCCGCAGCCCTGGTCGACGTGATCTCCCTGGCCCTGCTGAAGGGCTCGGAGATCGACTTCGTCGACGAGCTGGCGGGGGCGGAGTTCCGGGTGCGCAACCCTAACGCCAAGTCCAGCTGCGGCTGCGGCGTCAGCTTCTCGATCTGAGAGAACTCAATCCAGGCGGTTGCGTCGCGCGACTTTCGGTCGTATAGGTTTAGAACAAATGGCGAACTGGCGGAGGTCAGAAAGCGATGGCCGCTCCGAAGAGTCCATTGGGTTCGACGCGCTCCGGAAGCAAGGCCAGCCCCATGACGCGCGAAGAGATCAGCGCCAGATTTGAAGCCGTGGAAGCGCGCGGCGAGACCCGGTTCGTCGAACTCGGCGGCAAACTCGACTACCTGACCGACATCCTGATCGGCGATCACGGGATTTTCGCACAGATGAAATCCCTGAAGGCCGACAGTCTCGCGCAAGCCAACGCGTTGAAGGCCGAAATGAATTCGCTGAGGGCCGAGAGCCGGGCCGACAATCGGGCGACGCGCTGGACCATCGCCATCACCCTGATCGCATCCATCATGGCGGCGTCCGCTCTGATCCTGAGCGTCCAGACCAATCTTCTGTCGGCTTTCCAGGCCGGCCAGACCGCCGCCTCTTCGGCGCACGCTCCGCGCTAGCGCCTTACCCCGGCACCAGCTGCAGCACCGTCAGCGCCGCCGCGCCCCAGGCCACCGGCGCGGCCATGGCGGCCCAGGCGATGGGCTCGCGGCCGCGCCGCCACTGGATCCAGGCCAGCAGCGGGGCCAGCAGGCAGACCACCCAGAACCCCGCGCAGAGCACGAAACCCAACCAGGCTACCGGATTGTACAGCGAGCCCGGGGCGTCGAAGACCAGCGGCGTGAAGATCGCGGCGATCCCGCCCGGCACGGCCATCAGGCCACAGGTCAGCGTCGCCAGGACCAGCAGCCAGCGCCGGTTCCGTCGTGAAATCTGGAACCCCGACTTGAGCGCGTTCCCCATGCGCCCTAGCCTCCCGCCGCCGACTGGAGCCGTCAATGCGCATCGCCACCTGGAACGTCAATTCCGTCAACGCCCGCCTGGAAAACGTCCTGGCCTGGTTCGAATCGGTCGCGCCCGACGTGGCCGTGCTTCAGGAGATCAAATGCCTGGACGAGAAGTTCCCGACCGAGGCCTTCGAGCGCCTGGGCTACAACGTCGCCGTCCACGGCCAGAAGACCTACAACGGCGTGGCCATGCTCTCGAAGCACCCGATGGAGGACGTGCGCAAGGGCCTGCCCTTCCTGCATGACGACGAGGTCGACGAGCAGTCGCGCTACATCGAGGCGGTGATCGGCGCGCCCACGCCCTTCCGGATGGTCGGCATCTACCTGCCCAACGGCAATCCGATCGGCACCGAGAAGTTCGCCTACAAGCTGGCCTGGATGAAGCGGCTGCACGCCCACGCCCAGGGCCTGCTCAAGCTGGAGGAGCCGCTGGTCATCGCCGGCGACTACAACGTCATCCCCGAGGCCGAGGACGTGGCCAATCCCGAGGCCTGGCTGGGCGACGCCCTGTTCCAGCCCGAGAGCCGGGGCGCCTTCCGGGCCCTGAAGAACCTGGGCTTCACCGACGCCTACATGCAGGCCGACGGCGCGCCGGGCGGCTACACCTTTTGGGACTATCAGGCCGGCGCCTGGCCCCGGAACCTGGGCATCCGCATCGACCACCTGCTGCTGTCGCCCCAGGCGGCCGACAAGCTGGCCGGCGTCGTCATCCACCGCGACGAGCGCGACAAGGAAAAGCCGTCGGATCACGTTCCCGTGGTCGCCGAGCTGGCCCTTTGAAACATCAACTGTTCGGAAACCCGGACTCTCGCTAGCCTGATCCCATGAGCGAACTCTGGCGTCTTTTGCTGCTCGTGACCCTGTCGGCGTCCGCGGTGACCTTCGTGGGCAGCGCCGCCATCTGGTTCATGGACGAGGAGCGCCGGATCCGCCGCGCCCTGCGCCACGTGCTCAAGGGCGCGCCCGAGACCGTGATCGTCGCCAAGGGCCGCGGCCGGGGCGCGGGCTTCAACTTCACCACCAACCAGGCCGCCGTGGCGTGGGACAGCGGCGCCTGGTGCCTGATCTACCGCATCGACGAGCTGATGGGGGCCGAGCTGTCGGTGGACGGCCAGGTGATCGGCCGCGTCTTCCGGGGCGAGCCGCGCCGGGCCATCGACCAGATCGTCCAGCAAGCCGCCCAGGTGACCCTGAAGCTGATCTTCGACGATCCGCGCCACCCCGACTTCGAGCTGGACCTGTGGCTGGAGGGCGACCAGCAGCGCCGCGAGAGCCGCTCGCCGGCCGACGCCATCCAGGAGGCCAACCGCTGGCTGCTGCGCGCCGACGCCATCGTCCGCCGCCCCCTGGCCCCGAAGGCCAAGGCCGCCCAGGCTCCGGAGACGTCCGAGCCGGCCATCAAGACCCGCCCGCCGGCCGTCGAGCCCGAGCCAGCGCCCAAGCCCTATACGCCGGCTCTCGAGGCGGTCGCCGCCGCCGCGCCGGCGCGTCCGGCGGCCACGGCCCCGCTGTTCGACGAGATCGACACCACCGCCGACCCCACGGAAGCTCCGTGGGACGATGATCTGGACGACGATCCGCCGCCGATCCCGGAAAAGGCCTACAAGCCGGTCTCCAAGGCCGCGCGTCCGCCCAGGGGCGACCAGGACGAGCTGCCGTTCGACCTGGACGACTGATCCCGTTTGACTCCTCGCGCGTTTGACCGCCCAAATGCCTTGTCAGCTTGCCAGTTGGCCTTTGGGGAGTCCTTGATGCGTCTGGTTCTCGCTTCCGCCCTCGCCCTCTGCTGCGCCGCGCCCGCCCTGGCCGAGACGCGGCCACTGGCCCTCACGCCCGCCGACACCGATCGCGACGGCGTGGTCAGCACCCAGGAGGCCGCCGCCTGGCTGGACCGGGATCGCGGCGTGATCGTGCCGGTCCGGCTGAGCGCCTCGGCCCGCGCCGCCGCGGCGGTGGAGCAGCGCCGGACGATGTTCGACCAGGGCCTGCTGCGCCCCAACGACTTCCGCGCCCCGGCCCCCGAGGACCGCCCGCCGGAAGACCTGTTCTACAAGGACTTCAAGAAGATCAAGAAATAGGGGCCGAAAGGAAAAGGGGCCGGGCGATCCGCCCGGCCCCTTTCTTTCAGATGTCCGCGTAGACGTGGGTCTCTTTCGCCGCGCCCGGATGGGTGGTGGCCCCCAGATAGGCCGGCCCCACCAGCTGGGCGAACTTCCAGATCGCGCCGCTGTTGTAGTCGTGGCCGCGCGGCTTCCAGGCGGCCTTGCGGCGCGCCAGTTCCTCGGCCTCGACCTCCAGATCGATCGTCCCCTTGGTGGCGTCGATGCTGATGATGTCGCCGTCCTGGACCAGGGCGATCGGACCGCCCACGGCGGCTTCCGGTCCCACGTGGCCGATGCACAGGCCGCGCGTGGCGCCCGAGAAGCGGCCGTCGGTGATCAGGGCGATGTTCTCCACGCCCTGGCCGTAGATGGCGGCCGTGGTCGACAGCATCTCGCGCATGCCCGGCCCGCCCTTGGGACCTTCGTAGCGGATGACCAGGACGTCGCCTTCCTTGTAGTCGCGGTTCGACACCGCCTCGAAGCAGGCCGCCTCGCCGTCGAACACCCGGGCCGGGCCGCGGTGCACCTGGTGCTTGAGGCCGGCCACCTTGACGATGCCGCCCTCGGGAGCCAGCGAGCCCCACAGGCCCACCACGCCGCCGGTCGGCGACAGCGGGTTGCTGGCCGGACGGATCACGTCCTGGTCGTCGCGCCAGACCACGTCGGCCAGGTTCTCGGCCAGGGTCTTGCCGGTCACCGTCATGACGTCGCCGTGCAGCAGGCCGGCGTCCAGCAGGGTGCGCAGCAGCATCGGCACGCCGCCGGCCTCGCCCATGTCCTTGGCCACGTAGCGGCCGCCGGGCTTGAGGTCGGCGACATAGGGCGTGCGGGCGGCGATCTCGGCCACGTCCTTCAGGGTGAACTCGATGCCGCACTCGTGGGCCATGGCCGGAAGGTGCAGGGCGCCGTTGGTCGAACCGCCGGTGGCGGCGACGACGACGGCGGCGTTCTCGAACGCCTTGCGGGTGCAGATGTCGCGCGGGCGGATGTTCTGCTCGATCAGCCGCATCACCGCCTCGCCCGAGGCCACGGCGTACTGGTCGCGGTCCAGATACGGGGCCGGCAGGGCCGAGGACAGCGGCAGGGCCAGGCCGATGGCTTCCGACACGCAAGCCATGGTGTTGGCGGTGAACTGGCCGCCGCAGGCGCCGTCCGACGGACAGGCGTGCTTCTCCAGCTCGCACAGGGTCTTCTCGTCCATGGTGCCGGCCGCGTGGGCGCCGACGCCCTCGAACACGTCCATCACGGTGATGTCCTTGCCCTGGAAGCGGCCGGGCAGGATCGAGCCGCCGTACAGGAACACGCTGGGCACGTTGAGGCGCAGCATGGCCATCATCATGCCCGGCAGGCTTTTGTCGCAGCCGGCCACGCCGACCAGGGCGTCATAGCCGTGGCCGCGCATGGTCAGCTCGACGGAGTCGGCGATCACGTCGCGGCTGACCAGGGACGAGCGCATGCCCTCGTGGCCCATGGCGATGCCGTCGGTGACGGTGATGGTGCAGAACTCGCGCGGGGTGCCGCCGGCCGCCTTGACGCCCTTGGCCACGGCGTTGGCCTGGCGCATCAGGGCGGTGTTGCACGGCGCGGCCTCGTTCCAGCACGAGGCCACCCCTACGAACGGCTGGGCGATCTCGCGCGTGCCAAGACCCATGGCGTAGTAATACGAGCGGTGCGGCGCGCGGGCCGGCCCTTCGGTTACATGCCGGCTCGGGAGTTGCGACTTGTCCCAGGTGCCGTCGGGTTTCTTGGTCATGATGGTACGCCTTCCAAAGAGTGCGCCGTGGTTAGCTCAGCTGACGGCGCGACGGAAGAGTTCGACGCCGAGTTTTTGCCGGAAACCGGCCGCCCCGCGCTCGTTTCATTGCGAACGGTTCGCGTAAGCCCGGTCGCCGCGCATGAACAGACCCCTCCCCGCCCTTTTGCCGTTGGGCTGTACGACGCGGCGGGAATAATGGTACCGCTCCCAACAACACCGCCCCGACGACGAGGGCGGGCCACCGCCAGGAAGGGACCGACCGCCATGACGACGACCGCCACCAGGATCGGCCTGCGCGCCGCGATCGCCGCCTCGGCCCTGGCCGTGCTGCTGGCGGGTTCCGCCACGGCTCAGGAGAAGCCGGCCGTCCGCCATATCGCCATCGACGCCCAGGCGCCGACCACGCCGCGCGACCGGTTCTACGACCTGTCGGTCGGCTCGGACTATCCCGGCACCCTGCTGCGCGAAGACAGCCTGGCCCAGCTGAAGACGGCCCGCGACGAGCTGGGTTTCCGCTATGTCCGCTTCCACGGCATCTTCCACGACGTGCTGGGGACCTATCGCGTGGTCGACGGCCAGCCGGTCTACGACTGGACCAAGATCGACCAGCTGTACGACCGTCTGCTGGGCATGGGGATCAAGCCCTTCGTCGAGCTGGGCTTCACGCCCCTGGCCATGAAGTCGTCCGACAACCAGATCTTCTGGTGGAAGGGCAACACCTCCCACCCCGATCCCAAGCAGTGGGCCGGCCTGGTCGACGCGTTCGTGCGCCACATCCAGCAGCGCTACGGCCAGGCCGAGGTGCGGTCCTGGTATTTCGAGGTCTGGAACGAGCCCAATCTCGACGGCTTCTGGGAGAAGGCCGACCAGAAGGCCTATTTCGAGCTCTATGACCTGACCGCCCACACCATCAAGGCGATCGATCCGGCGCTGCGGGTCGGCGGCCCCTCGACGGCCGGCGCGGCCTGGACGCCGGAGTTCCTGAGCCACGTCCAGGCCTCGGGCGCGCCGGTCGACTTCATCACCACCCACACCTACGGCGTGGACGGCGGCTTCCTGGACGAGAACGGCAAGAGCGACACCAAGCTGTCACCCTCGCAGGACGCCATCGTCGGCGACATCCGCCGGGTGCGCCGCGAGATCGAGGCCTCGTTCAAGCCCGGCCTGCCGCTGTACTTCACCGAGTGGAGCACCAGCTACACGCCGCGCGACCCGGTGCACGACTCCTATGTCAGCGCGCCCTACATCCTCTCCAAGCTCAAGGGCAGCGAGGGCCAGCTGCAGGGCATGAGCTACTGGACCTACAGCGACCTGTTCGAAGAACCCGGCCCGCCCACCGCACCGTTCGAGGGCGGCTTCGGCCTGATGAACCCGCAGGGCATCCGCAAGCCGGCCTGGTTCGCCTACAAGTACCTGAACCAGCTGGGCGACAAGGCCGTGAAGGTCGCCGACGCCCAGACCTGGGCCACCGCCGACGCCGGCGGCGTCCAGGCCCTGGTCTGGGATTTCCGCCAGCCGGTCCAGACGGTCAGCAATCGCCCCTACTACACCAAGGTCCAGCCCACCGTGGATGTCGAGCCGGTCAGCCTGGACCTCAAGGGCCTCAAGCCCGGCCGCTACGACGTCCAGATCTTCCGCACCGGCTTCAAGACCAACGACGCCTACACCGCCTATCTGGAGCTGGGCTCGCCCAAGACGCTGACCGAGCAGCAGGTGCGCGACCTGAACGCCCTGACGACGGACAAGCCCGAGACGCGAGCACTGACGATCGGCAAGACGGGCGCGGCCAGCGTGGCGGTGACGATGCGGGCCAACGACGTGGTGCTGGTGAAGGTGGCGCCGAGGTAGTGCGGCGCTTCTCAAAAGGTTGTCATCCCGGAAGCCTCGCAGAGGCTGTCCGGGACCCAGGGGACTGGGCAGATGCTTTGCGGTTCACCTGGGTCCCGGACAAGCGCTCCGCGCTTTCCGGGATGACAACGATGGGGGGTGTTGGATACCCCTAGCCTCCCGCCGCCTGCTCCACGGCCAGGCCCAGGTCCAGCGCCCGGGCCGCCTCCTCGCCGGTGACCACCGGACGCGGCGCTTCCCCGCGCACGGCCTTCAGGAAGCCGGCCACGCTCTGGCCCAGCGGATCCTTGCCGGCCGGGGTGTCGTTGAAGTTCTCGATCAGCGGGAACGGGGTGGTGTTGCGGAAGGTGCGGGCCAGGAAGTCGATCTCGACCTCGCCGGAGGGGTAGACCACCTTCATCGTCCGCTCGCGGGCCTCGGCCACGCGCGAGCTGTCGAACACGGCGGTGAAGCCGTTGTCGAAGGTGGCCTCGGCCTTGACCCAATCGA
This sequence comes from Caulobacter sp. CCG-8, assembly GCF_037402475.1. NCBI lineage: Bacteria > Pseudomonadati > Pseudomonadota > Alphaproteobacteria > Caulobacterales > Caulobacteraceae > Caulobacter > Caulobacter sp. CCG-8. The sequence continues at coordinate 16,312 of NZ_JBBEUD010000039.1, read as the reverse complement.
GCGAGGTGGAGCGGGTGATCGCCCCCTCGCCTTCCACCGCCACCGGCTCGCCGTCGCAGAGGGCCAGGGCCAGGTCGATGTCGTGGATCATCAGGTCCAGCACCACCGAGACGTCGAGGTTGCGGTCCGAGGGCGTGCCCCGGCGCACGGCTTCCAGGCGCAGCGGCTGCTCGGGAATGTCCAGCAGACCCATGGCCTGGAACACCACGCGCTCCTGGTGACCGCAGGCCAGCGGCACGCCGGCCTTGGCGGCGGCGGCGACCAGGGCGTCGGCGTCGTCCGGCGTCACGGCCAGGGGTTTTTCGGAATAGACCGGCTTGCCGGCCTTCAGCGCCGCCAGGCCCGCCTTGGCGTGATGCACGGCGGGGGTGGCGACGGTGACCACGTCGACCGCGGCCAGGAAGGCGGCCTGGTCGTCGAAGGCCTGGGCCCCCAAGGGCTCGGCCAGGGCCTTGGCCCGTTCCAGGTCTATGTCGAACACCGCGACCAGCTCGACGCCGTCCAGCTCCACATACTTCTTGGCGTGGTAGCCGCCGAACACCCCGGCGCCGACGACGCCCGCTTTCAGAACATCCTGGGTCATGGCCGCTGTCTATCGTGTTCGCTTTCCTGCGGGAAGCACTGGAGCCTCGGCGAAGACCGGTCTAAACGTTCGTTTAAACAACGCACCCCGATGAGCGGGGTTGGGAGGCAAGGCCATGGTCACGTCGCGCGAAATCCGTCTGAAGAGCCGCCCCGTCGGCGTCCCGGCCCACGAGAACTTCGAACTGGCCAGCGTCGAGGTCGGCGCGCCGGGCGATGGCGAGATCCAGGTCAAGAACCTGTGGATGTCGGTCGACCCGTACATGCGCGGCCGCATGACCGACCGGAAGAGCTACGTGCCGCCGTTCGAGCTGGGCAAGGCGCTGCAGGGCGGCGCGATCGGCGAGGTCACCGCCTCGAACGACCCGGACTACAAGGTGGGCGACATCGTCTCGACGATGTTCGGCTGGCGCGAGGTCTTCAACGTCTCGCCCAAGGCCCTGGCCGCCGGCGGCATGGGCGCGGTGACCAAGATCGACACCCACGGCCTGCCGCCCCAGACCTTCCTGGGCGTGGCCGGCATGCCGGGCCTGACCGCCTATGTCGGCCTGCTGCGCATCGCGGCGCTGAAGGAGGGCGACGTGGTGTTCGTCTCGGCCGCCGCCGGCGCGGTGGGCTCGGTGGTCTGCCAGATCGCCAAGCTGAAGGGCCACACCGTGATCGGCTCGGCCGGCGGACCGGAGAAGGTGGCCTTCCTCAAGAGCATCGGCGTCGACCACGTGATCGACTACAAGGCCACGCCCGACGTGGTGGCCGAGCTGGAGAAGGTCGCGCCCAAGGGCATTGACGTCTATTTCGAGAACGTCGGCGGCGTGCACCTGGAAGCCGCCCTCAACTCGGCCCGCACCTTCGCCCGCTTCGCCGTGTGCGGGATGATCTCGCAGTACAACGAGACCGGAAAGCCGACCGGCCCGTGGAACGTCGCCCAGATCGTCGGCAAGAGCCTGCGGCTGGAAGGCTTCATCGTCTCCAACCACTACGACCTGGCGCCGCAGTTCATCGCCGACATGTCCGGCTGGATTTCGTCGGGCAAGATCAAGTGGAACGAGACGGTCGAGCAAGGCGTCGAGCGCGCGCCGGACGCCTTCATCAAGCTGTTCACCGGCGAGAACCTGGGGAAGATGCTGGTGAAGCTGGGGTAGCGTCAAAGCGGGGCGTGGGATCACACCCACTTGCCCCCACCTGACGGCTTCGCCGTCTGTCCGCCCCCATAGGGGGCGGAGTCTTCGCGCCGGAGCGCTCTTCCCCCTTTGGGGGAAGACGACCGCGAAGCGGTCCGTAGGGGGCAAGTGTTCGCCGCCACAACCTCGACTGAGTCGCCCTTCCCGCCCCTTGCGCCGCGCCAAAACGCCCCCCATCTGCGCACCTCGCCGGTGACGCCCCCAAGCCCGTGTCGCCGCTATCCCAAGCGAGAAGCCACTTTGAGCGGCGCCCCTGTGTTAAAGCGGCGCAGCCACGCGGCAGCCTCTTCCAATGCTGCCGCGTTTCCATATCTAATCCATGTAAGGCGGGTGGTTCGGCCCGCCGGGAGAGAGCGGTCAATGGCCGAGCGAAAGCAAGGCGGACAAAACAACGGCGCGGGCTCTTCGGTCATCACGGAAGTGAAGCCGAAGACACAAAAGCCTTCGCTTTATCGCGTACTGATCTTGAACGACGACTACACTCCGATGGAGTTCGTCGTTTACGTACTTGAACGTTTCTTCAACAAGTCGCGCGAAGATGCGACCCGGATCATGCTGCACGTTCATCAGCATGGCGTCGGCGTTTGCGGCGTTTTCACCTACGAAGTTGCCGAGACCAAGGTCGCGCAAGTGATCGACTCGGCGCGCAGGCATCAGCACCCCCTGCAGTGCACCATGGAAAAGGATTGAGGAGCCCCCCTTGCCCTCTTTTTCGCGCCCACTTGAAGAATCCCTGCATCGCGCCGTCGCTTACGCCAATCAGCGCAAGCACGAATACGCCACGCTTGAACACCTGCTGCTGTCGCTGACCGACGATGACGACGCGGCCGGCGTCATGCGCGCCTGCGACGTGGACCTCAACGCTCTCAAGAAGAGCCTCGTGAACTATCTCGACGTCGAACTGGCCTCGCTGGTCGTCGACGACGAGGACGACGCCAAGCCCACGGCGGGCTTCCAGCGCGTGATCCAGCGCGCGGTGATCCACGTCCAGTCCTCGGGTCGCGAGGAAGTGACCGGCGCCAACGTGCTGGTCGCCATCTTCTCCGAACGCGAGAGCCACGCCGCCTACTTCCTGCAAGAGCAGGACATGACCCGCTACGACGCGGTCAACTTCATCGCCCACGGCATCGCCAAGAAGGCGGGTGCGTCCGAGCCGAAGACGGCCAAGGGCGCGGCGGTCGAGGAAGACGTCGAGAAGCCCAACGCCAAGACCGGCGGCGAGGCGCTCGAGGCCTACTGCGTCGACCTCAACGAGAAGGCCCGCCAGGGCAAGGTCGACCCGCTGATCGGCCGCGCGAACGAAGTGGAACGCGCGATCCAGATCCTGTGCCGTCGCACCAAGAACAACCCGCTGCTGGTGGGCGAGCCCGGCGTCGGCAAGACCGCCATCGCCGAAGGCCTGGCCCGCAAGATCATCACCCACCAGGTCCCCGAAGTCCTGGCGGAAGCCACCATCTACTCGCTCGACATGGGCGCGCTGCTGGCCGGCACCCGCTATCGCGGCGACTTCGAGGAACGCGTCAAGCAGGTGGTCAAGGAACTGGAGAACCACCCGAACGCGGTGCTGTTCATCGACGAGATCCACACGGTGATCGGCGCCGGCGCCACCTCGGGCGGGGCCATGGATGCCTCCAACCTCCTGAAGCCGGCCCTGGCCTCGGGCACCCTGCGGTGCATGGGCTCGACCACCTACAAGGAGTTCCGTCAGCACTTCGAGAAGGATCGGGCCCTGGTCCGTCGCTTCCAGAAGATCGACGTCAACGAGCCGACGGTGGAAGACACCATCAAGATCCTCAAGGGGCTGAAGAGCTACTACGAGGACTTCCACAAGCTGAAGTACACCAACGACGCCCTGAAGGTCGCCGTCGAGCTGTCGGCCAAGTACATCACCGACCGCAAGCTGCCCGACAAGGCGATCGACGTGATCGACGAGGCGGGCGCGGGCCAGATGCTGCTGCCGGAAGGCCGCCGCAAGAAGGTGCTGGGCGTCAAGGAGATCGAGGCCGTCGTGGCCAAGATCGCCCGGATCCCGCCGAAGTCGGTTTCGAAGTCCGACACCGAGTCCCTGCGCGAGCTGGAAGCGGACCTGAAGCGCGCCGTGTTCGGCCAGGACGAGGCGCTGACCCAGCTGTCCTCGGCCATGAAGCTGGCCCGGGCCGGTCTGCGCGACCCGGACAAGCCGATCGGCAGCTACCTGTTCAGCGGCCCGACCGGCGTCGGCAAGACCGAAGCCGCCAAGCAGCTGGCCTCGACCCTCGGGATCGAGATGATCCGGTTCGACATGTCGGAATACATGGAGCGCCACACCGTCAGCCGCCTGATCGGGGCTCCTCCCGGCTATGTCGGCTACGATCAGGGCGGCCAGCTGACCGACGCCGTCGACCAGCACCCGCACGCCGTGGTGCTGCTGGACGAGATCGAGAAGGCGCACGCGGACGTCTACAACATCCTGCTCCAGGTCATGGACCACGGGGTGCTGACCGACAGCAACGGCAAGAAGGTCGACTTCAGGAACGTCATCCTGATCATGACCACCAACGCCGGCGCTTCGGACGCCCAGCGCCAGTCGATCGGCTTCGGCCGCGACAAGGTGCAGGGCGAGGAAGAGGCTGCCCTCAAGCGCCTGTTCACGCCGGAGTTCCGCAACCGCCTCGACGCGGTGGTGGCCTTCAAGCCGCTGACGCCGGAGATCATCCGTCAGGTCGTGCAGAAGTTCGTGCTGCAGATGGAAGTCCAGCTGGCCGACCGGAACGTCACGATCTCGCTCAGCGACGACGCGGCCGACTGGCTGGCCAAGAACGGCTTCGACGAGCTCTACGGCGCCCGCCCCCTGGCGCGGGTCATCCAGGAGCACATCAAGAAGCCGCTGGCCGACGACATCCTGTTCGGACGCCTGGTCCGCGGCGGCCACGTCAAGGTGGTGCTTGAGAACGGCAAGATCGCCTTCGAGATCGAGCCCAATCCGGAAAAGCCCGGCAAGGCGGCCAAGGAAGACGAGGCCGAACCGGCCCTCACCGAGTAGGACAGCGAGAGGCCCGGAGCGATCCGGGCCTCTTTGCTATCGGACCATCGGTCGCGGAAAACGATTGGATAAAACGAGAACACGCGATTAGGTTGATCGCATGACCGTCGCCTTCGACACCCTCGGCGCCACGAGACGCCTCCGCGACGCGGGGCTGGAAGAGCGCGCGGCCGAGGCGATCGTCGAACTGGTGCAGTCGACCGCGCAGTTCCCGGACATCAGCGGGCTGGCGACCAAGGCCGACACGGCGACGAAAGCTGACCTCGCCAATATGGCTACAAAGGCCGACCTCACCGAACTCGCCCATGCGACCAAGATGGACATCCAGGCGCTCAAGGCGGACCTGGCCATCACCAAGACCCAGATCCTCGTCGAACTGAACGACAAGCTTCGGTCCCAGAGCCTGACCTTCCTAGGCGGCGTGACCGCGATCGTCGGCCTGGCCACGGCCATCATCAAGCTGGGGCACTAAAGCTCGACCTCAGCCGGCCTTGTCGCCCTGCCCGCGCATCGCCTTCACCTCGCCCCAGATGCGGACCAGGAACTCCACCGTCGCGGCGGTGCCGAAGAACGACAGCCCGTAGGCCACGCCGTGGGCGATGTCGGCCAGCACCCGGGCCAGGGAAGCCTCGCTGCCCGTCAGGACCATGTCGCGATACTGGAGCAGGTTCATCGCGCCCGCCAGCAGGTCGCCGCACAGGTGCAGCACGCCGGCGGCGATGATCAGCCGGGTGATCGGGTGCAGCCGCCCCAGCAGCACGCCGATGCGCTCGGCCGGCGCGGGATCATCTAGGGCCATGGGCTCCCCCTTCGAACGGGACGGCGTTGCGCGCCCGAAGGCGCCGATGGATGCGGGACAGCCCCTCGACCAGGACGGCCGTTCCGAGCATTTCCAGGGTTCCCGCGCTGATCTTGATCTGCCAGGCCATCGAGGGCCCCAGGGCCCGGAGCCAGGTCATCGCCGACAAGGCCGGACCGTCGGCCGACGACGCCCACTCGAGAGCGGATCGCGCGACCCACGTCCACAGGATCAGGTCCGCCGACAGGCTCAAGCCCGCGGCCAGGACGATCAGCCATGTCACCGGATGAAGACGCACGCGATTCCCCCGCGAGCATCTAAGGCGCGGCCAAGCTTGACTGCAAGCCGGGCTTGCGAGCCCAGGCCTATCGCAGGTGGCGACCGCCCAGACTGGTCAGGATCCGCAGCGCCCACGCCCCGTCCAACGTCTCAGGCCTGAACTCGGAAAGACCGGCCGTCGCCAGCAGCATCCGATCGGCCGCGACGATCTGGTGATGGGCCATGTTCCAGTCGCGGAACATCCGGCGATCCGCCGGTCCCTGGGCGATGACGACCAGATCGGTGTGACGATCGTCCCGACGGATGCGCTCGAACGTCGCCTCGACTTCGGCGACGGGCCCTTCCAGCATCTGCAGGAAGCGCCCTTCGCCGATCACCAGGAAACCGGTGATGGCGCTCATGCGGTTCTGGTGAATGGACGTGCGCAGGATCGTCCGCACGTCGTCGGAGAAGCCGGCGCCGACGCTCAGCGATCGGCTGGCATAGATCAGACGCGCCAGGCCTTTCGGCGCATCGTCGAACTCCAACATGGACTGACCGTCCCCAAGCTACCGCTACCACCGCTCAATGCACAGCTTGGCTAAAGGTTCAGCTTAGAGCGCCGCCTTGATCTTCTCGGCCAGGGCCTTCAGGTCCTCGACATCCGCCATGCCCTCGCCATGCCGGCCCAGGGCCTCGCCCTCGTAGCGGGGGATCACGTGGAAGTGCAGATGGAAGATCGTCTGGCCGGCCGGGGCGCCGTTGAACTGGGTCACCACCACGCCGTCCGGCTTCAGGGCCGTGGTCACCGCCTGGGTCACCTTCTGCACCGCGCCGATCAGCCGGCCCAGGGTCTTGGCCTCGGCTTCCAGCAGGTTGCGGGCCTGGCTGGTCTTGGAGATCACCAGCACGTGGCCGCGCGACTGCGGGAAAACGTCCATGAACGCCAGGACCTGGTCGTCCTCGTACACCTTCACGGCCGGGATCTCGCCGCGGATGATCTTGGCGAAGATGTTGTCGGCGTCGTAGCTTCCGTGAAGGCTCATGATCGTCTCCAGCATGATCGGAACCGTACCTAGCAAACCGGGAGGGGCGCGCAAATGACCACGAGCCCGACCCGGCGGGACATGCTGGCGGCCGGAGCGGCCCTGGCCGCCGCCGGCCCGGCCCAGGCCGCGCCCGAAGGCCTCCGTCGCGAAGAGCTTTTCGTCACCGCCGACGACGGCGTCCGGCTGCATGTGCGCGAGGTCCGGCCCGCCGCCCCGCGCGGCGCGCCGCTGATCCTGGTGCACGGCGCCCGCGCGGCGGGCGCGGCCTCGTTCGACCTGCCCGTCGAGGGCGGCTCGCTGGCCGGCGACCTGGCCGGGCGCCTGAACCGCCGGGTCTACGTGATGGACGCGCGAGGCTATGGCGGCTCGCAGCGCCCCGCCGCCATGGACGGACCGCCGGAGGAGAGCCGTCCCCTGTCGCGCGCCTTCGAGGTGGTCCGCGATCTCGACGCCGTCCGCAAGCTGGCGGCCCAACGCGCAGAGAACCGCCAGGTCGGGCTGGTCGGTTGGGCCACGGGCGGGATGTGGGCCGGCTTCTACGCGTCGCTGCGCCCCGAGGCCGTGTCCGGCCTGGCGACGATCAACGCGCTCTACGGCGGCTCGGACGTCCACGCCATGCTGGGTCCGGGCTCGGCCTTCGCCCAGCCCGGCCAGCCCCGCCGCTTCGATCCGGCGACCGGCGGCTACGCCCTCTATCCGGCCGCGTCGCTGATCGGGGTCTGGGAGCGCAACATCCCGACCGACGACAAGGACGCCTGGCGCGATCCCGCTGTCGCCAAAGCCCTGGCGCCGGCCGTCCTGGCCGGCGATCCCGACAGCGGCCGGCACGACCCGCCCAAGTTCCGCGCGCCGCTCGGGGCGCTGGAGGACAGCTTCCACCAGGCCTGTGGGCGGCGGCTGTACGACGCCGGCTCGATCACCGCGCCGACCCTTCTGGTGCGCGCGGAGCACGACTTCTGGAGCCGCCAGGCCGATCTCGACGCCTTCGCGGCCGACGCGTCCCGCACGCCGTCGGTCAGGACCGTGACCCTGGCCGGCGCCACCCACTTCGTCCACCTGGACCGCCCCGCCCGCGGCCGCGACCGGCTGCTGGCTGAACTGGTCGATCACTTCGGAGCCCTCCGCACATGACCGAGCACCTGACCGAACGGCAGAAGAAGTGGTTCGCCTCGGTGCGCGAGGGCATCGAGCGCAACACCGGCAAGACCCTGGCCGAGTGGGTGGCCGTCGCCAGGACCTGCCCCGAGACCAAGCCCCGCGCCCGCCAGGTCTGGCTGAAGGAGCACCACGGCCTGGGCGTGAACCACGCCGCCTTCATTCTGGCCGAGGCCTTCCCGTCGGCCGATCCCAGCTGGGACGATCCCGCCGCCCTGCGCGCGGCGCTGTGGGCCGATCCCGCCGCGCTGGCGATCCTCCAGGCGCTGGAGGCGGCCGTCGCCGACCTGCCGGACCTGGTCACCGGCCAGCGCAAGGCGTTCACCGCCTGGTCCCGCGCGTTCCAGTTCGCCGCCGCCAAGCCGGTCAAGGGCGGCAAGGCGGTGCTGGGCCTGGCGGTCGCGCCCGACGCCTCCCCTCGCCTGCTGCCCCCGAAGAACGAGGGCTGGTCCGAGCGCCTGAAGGCCAAGCTGCCCCTCGCCTCGCCGGCCGAGGTGGACGACGAGGTCCGCGCCCTATTGAAGGCGGCCTGGGAAGCCTCCTGACCGGAACATCGGGCGATCCGCGCCGTTCAGTGGCGAACGGAGGAATGTCCATGTCCAAGGAAGCCGATCTCGCCGCCAAGTTCTGGAAGGCGCTGAAGTCCGATCGCACCGTCATGCTGGGCCTGCCCGGCTTCGACAACGGCCGGGGCCAGCCGATGACCGCCCTGTTCGAGGGCGACCACAGCGGTCCGCTGTGGATTTTCACCTCGGCCGACAACGACCTGCTGGTCGCCACAGGCCAGGGCCATGAGGCGCAGATCCATTTCGCCTCGAAAGGCCACGACCTGTTCGCCACCGTGGACGGCCACCTGAAGGTCGACACCGACCACACGACGGTCGAGCGCCTTTGGAATCCGTTCGTCGCCGCCTGGTTCGAAGGCAAGGACGATCCCAAGCTGCGGCTGCTGCGCTTCGATCCCGGCCACGCCCAGATCTGGCTCAACGAGCACAGCCTGCTGGCCGGCGTCCGGATGATGCTCGGCAGCGATCCCAAGAAGGACTACCAGGACAAGGTCGGCGAGGTCGAACTGACCTAGCTCTCCTGGCGGAACGGCGAGAACTCGTCGGTCAGCATGGCGATCTCGGCGTCCACCGCCTCGCGTTCGCGCTCCAGATAGCGGGCGACGGGCTCGCGCAGGGCGGGATCGGCGATCCAGTGGGCCGAATAGACCGGGCTGGGCAGGTAGCCGCGCGCGATCTTGTGCTGCCCCTGAGCGCCCGCCTCGACCCTTGGCAGGCCCAGGCGGATGCCGTGCTCGATGGCCTGATAGTAGCAGAGCTCGAAATGCAGGAACGGCACGTCCTCGGTGCAGCCCCAGTGGCGGCCGTACAGGCAATCGCCGCCGATCAGGTTCAGGGCCCCGGCGATCCACGGACCGCCCGGCCGGCGGGCCAGGATCAGCAGCACCTTGTCGGCCATCCGCTCGCCCAGCAGCGAATAGAACGCCCGGTTCAGATAGGGCCGCCCCCACTTGCGGCCGCCAGTGTCCATGTAGAAGCCGAAGAAGGCGTCCCAGTGGTCCTCGGTCAGCTGGTCGCCGGTCAGGGCCACGATCTCCAGACCGGCCTGGGCGTCGCGGCGCTCGCGGCGGATGGTCTTGCGGCGGTTGGACGACAGGGCCGCCAGGAAGTCGTCGAAGCTGGCGTAGCCGTGGTTGAACCAGTGGTACTGCTGGTCCTGGCGGCGCAGCATGCCCCGCTCGCCCATCCAGCCCCACTCGTCGGCCGTCGGGAAGGTCACGTGCAGCGATGAGGCCTTCAGCCGGTCGCACAGGGTCAGGGCCCCGCCCAGCAGGGCCGAGCGACCGTCGTCGACATCGATGTCCGGGCGCACGATCAGCCGCGGCCCGGTGACCGGCGAGAACGGCGCCGAGCACTGGAGCTTGGGATAGTAGCGTCCGCCGGCCCGCTCGTAGGCGTCGGCCCAGCTGTGGTCGAAGACGTATTCGCCCTGGCTGTGGGACTTCTGGTACAGCGGCATCACCGCCGCCACGCCACCCGCCTCGTCCTGGACCGACAGGTGATGCGGCGCCCAGCCGGTGCGCTCGACCGCGCAGCCGCTCTCTTCCAGGGCGTCCAGGAAATCGTAACTGACGAACGGATCGCCGTGCGGGGCCGCGCAGGCGTCCCAGGCGTCGCGGCCGATCTCGGCGATGCGCCGATGGACGCGCACCTCCGCCTTGACGGCTGTCACGCGGCGAAGCCCTCGAAGATCAGGTTGTCGCAATGGTCGCGGACGCTTTCCCACTGCTCGGCCGAACGCACCGTCCAGGCGATGACCGGCATGCCCTTGGCGCGATAGACGTCGGCCCGGGCGCTGGGCAGCATGTCCAGCCCCAGGGCCAGGAAATCCGGCCGGGCGATCTCGACATGCTCCAGCGCCGCCAGCGACTTGCGGATCTCGGGCGACAGGCGGCGGGCGTTCTCGTCGTCCCAGTTGTAGCTGTCCAGGCCGCGCAGGATCTGCGGCTGGTGTTCGGCGAACCAGGCGTGGGAATAGGGATTGAAGCCGATCACGGCGGTCGGGCCGTTGTGGTCCAGCAGGATTTCGCTGACCTGCTTCTCCAACTCGCCCACCTCGCCGAAGGGAGTCTTCAGCTCGATATAGACCATGGCCCGGTGGCCGATCAGGGTCAGGGCGTCGGCCAGGGTCGGGATGGTCTCGTCCGTGCCCGACAGGGTCAATTGCTGGAGATCGGCGGCCGTATGGTCGCGCAGTTTGCCTTCAACGCCCGTCAGGCGCTCCAGGTGGTCATCGTGGAAGACCACCACGTGGTTGTCGGCCGTCAGCTGGACATCCAACTCGATCGCATAACCGCCGGCGCAGGCGGCCTGGAAGGCGGCCAGGGAGTTCTCGGGCGCGCCGCCCGGCGACCACAGGCCCCGGTGGGCGACCGCGGGCTCGAACAGACGCTCCCACGCCTCGCCGAACACCTCGGTTCCGGGGCGAGGCCGCGCGCGCATCAGGCCACCTCGACCACGGCGTCGACCTCGACCGAGAAGCCCAGCGGCAGCTTGTAGACGCCCACCGCCGAACGGGCGTGGCGGCCGGCGTCGCCGAACACCTCGACCATCAGGTCCGAGCAGCCGTTGATGACCTTGGGGATGTCGGTGAAGTCCTGGCTGACCTGGACGAAGCCGCCCAGCTTGACCACCCGCTTGACGCAGTCCAGGTCGCCGACGGCGGCCTTCATCTGGGCCAGCAGGTTGATTCCGCAGAGGCGCGCGCCCTGCTGGGCGGTCTCCAGGTCGATGTCGGTCCCGACCGTGCCCTTGAGGCCGCCGTTGGCGTCGATCGAGACCTGGCCCGAGATGTGGACCAGGTTCCCCGTCGCGACGAAGGGCACATAGTTGGCGACCGGGGCCACCGGTTGCGGCAGCACGATCCCAAGTTCCGCCAGACGCTGTTCGACCTTCGACATCACACACTCCAATGACTTGGACGCATGCTTAGCGCGGCGGGATGACAGGACAAGAAAAAAGGCCTGAACCGTTGCCGGCTCAGGCCTTCAATCCGTTGGCCCGGTGAGGAGCCTGTCGCCTTAGCGGGCGGCTTGCAGCTTTTCGACCGTGGCCGAGACGCGCTCGTTCAGCGGCTTGACCGAGTCCTTGATCGAGGCCGAGACGATCTCCGAGGCCTTGCTGACCTGGGCGATGTAGGCTTCCAGAGCCGACTTAGCCCAGGCGGTCTGCAGCTCGACGGCTTCCTGCACGCTCTTGGCGGCGGCCAGCGACTTGGCGGCGGCGACCTGGTCTTCGGCGGCCTTCTTCGAATAGGCGAAGGTCTGGGCCCCCAGGGCTTCGGCGCCCTTGGTGGCGGCGGTCACCGAGGCGACCAGCGCTTCCAGGTTCTTCTTGGAGTGGGTATTGGCTTCGGCCAGAGCGGCCAGCGACTTCTCGACGCCGTCCTTGAACGCTTGGTTCGAGGCGGTGCTGAATTGCTCGACGGTGTTCTTCAGGGTTTCGGCGGCGGCCATGGGGGAGGCTCCTGGCGAGTTGCGGGGCATGGCGACGGACAAGGGGACCGAACCATGCGTTGGGACAACGACGGTGTCTCATGTTGCAGTGCAGCAGTCAAGAATTTTGTGCAGCGCACCATAACCTAGCGGAAACGCCTGTTCGGCTGGTCAAAGTCAGACCGAAGCTTCGCCGCAACGCCTTGAAATAATCCAGCTCTGCGGCGAAATCGCTCACCAGTTGTTTACCTTAGAGAAAGGCGACGGCGCGCATGCTAAGGTCACGCGTGTGGCGGTGCGGAACCGCTCAGTTCAAATGACGGACGCATTCCCATGTTCGCCAAGCTTACTTCCGTCCGCTCCGCTCTCGCCGCCCTGGGTATCGTCGGCGCCATGGTCTGCGGCCTGATCGTGCCGAGCCAGGCCTCCGCCCAGATCCCGTATCTGCAGATGAACGCCGCGGAACCGAAGTACGCCGCGATCGTCATCGACGCCAATTCCGGCGAGATGCTCTACGACAAACGGGCCGACAGCCCGCGCTATCCGGCGTCGGTCACCAAGATCATGACGCTGTACCTCACCTTCGAGGCGCTCAGCGAAGGCCGCCTGAAGCTGACCGACCGCGTGCCGATCACCTCCCACGCCGCCGCCCAGGCGCCCACCAAGCTGGGCCTGCCGGTCGGCGACAGCGTCAGCGTCGATGAAGCCATCCGCGCCATGACCGTGAAGTCGGCCAACGACATCGCCGTGGCCATGGCCGAGAAGCTGGGCGGCAGCGAGTCGCGGTTCGCGGCCCTGATGACCCTGCGCGGTCAGGAACTGGGCATGCGCAACAGCCGCTTCGTCAACGCCTCGGGCCTGCCCGACAGCCGCCAGATCTCGACCGCCCGCGACCTGGCCATCCTGTCGCGCGCCACCATGCGCGACTTCCCGCAGTACTATTCCTACTTCAGCATCAAGGGCTTCGAGTTCCGCGGCCGCTACATCGCCGGCCACAACCGCCTGCTGACCAACATGCCCGGCTTCGACGGCCTGAAGACCGGCTACACCAATGCTTCCGGTTACAACCTCGCCGGCTCGGCCGTGCGCGACGGCCGCCGCCTGATCGCCGTGGTCCTGGGCGGGTCGTCCACCGCCTGGCGCGACAACAACATGGAAGACCTGCTGACCACCGGCTTCGACGTGCTCAAGCGCCGCTCGCACGGCGAGCGCACGACCATCGCCGCCAACCTCTACGAAGACGAGCCCACCGGCCCGATCATGCGTCCCTCGACCGAGGAAGGCGACGGCGACCAGGCCGGCCTGAAGATCGTGCTGACCGACAACCCCAAGCCTCCGCCGCTGATCAAGGTGTCGCCCACCATGAACGCCGCGAAGGGCAAGCCCGCGCCGGCGAAGAAGGCCAAGGGCGAATGGGGCGTGCAGGTCGGGGCGTTCAAGTCCAAGAGCCTGGCCAACGAACAGATCGCCCTGGTCCGCTCGCGCTTCGCCAAGTTCGTGGCCGACGCCGAGGGCGCGGTCGAAGGCGCGGCCGGCGGTACGTTCCGGGCCCAGTTCCAGGGCCTGACGGCCGACGCCGCCCGCGGCGCCTGCCGGGCGATCACCGCCAAGCGCCAGCCCTGCATGGTCCTGTCGCCGAGCTAAATTCGCGCAGGAAACCCGTCTAGGCGAACCACTCAAATCGTTGTCATCCCGGAAGCCTCGCAGAGGCTGTCCGGGACCCAGGGGACTGGGCTGAGGTCTTGCGGTTCACCTGGGTCCCGGACAAGCGCTGCGCGCTTTCCGGGATGACAACCATTAGGGCAGCGCCCGATGGAGCCGTGACAGCGCGCTACTTCCCGTCCAGCAACCGGTCCCGCGCGGCGTTGAGCTGCGCGGCCAGGCCCGCCGTGCCGCCCTTGTCGGGATGGGCCATGCGGATCAGGCGCGCATAGGCCGCCTGGATTTCTGCCTTCGTGGCCTCGGGCCCGACGCCGAGGATCGCCCGCGCCTCGGTGAGGCTGGGGCCGCCCTCCTCCCGCCTGGCCTTCTGGACCGTCGGCCGCTGGCGCGCGGTCGTGGCGCTCCAGGCGCCGATCACCACCAGCACGATGCAGACCGGCCATTCGCTGCGCACGCCGGCATAGGCCCCGCCGGCGAAGGCCAGCAGCGCCGTGATCCCGGCGCCGATCCGCCAGCCGTCGCCCTTCAGGGCGCGCGTGGCGCGTCCCGACAGGACGAACAACAGGATCGCGCCGCCCAGCAGCAGATAGAACATGAAGCGTCAGTCCCCGACGCCGCTCGTCACGTTTATTGAGCGGCGAGCAGAGTTTCCCCGGAATAGGCCGAAAGGCCAAGGGAATGCATCAGGGCCCGCAGCTCCTGGCGCGCGGCCAGGTGCTGCAGCGACACGGGCACCGGGCGCACCTGGGGCGAGAGGTCGGCGATGGTCAGGCCGAACGGGAACAGCTCGCGATAGATCACGCGGTCGCGCAGGCCGGGACCCATGCGGAAGCCGACGCGCTTGGACAGGGCCGTCAGGCGGTCCTCGACGCGCTTGCGGTTGCGGGCCTCGGTGGTGGCCAGGCGGTTGCGCAGCACCACCCAGTCCAGGGCCTGGCGCTGGCCCGACAGGGCGCGGGCCTTGCGGGCTTCCCAGACGGTCAGCGAGTACAGGCTGGGCTTCTGCAGCTCCATGGTCACCGGGTCGACGTGGCCCAGCATGTCGAAGTCGACGAAGCTGTCGTTCATCGGCGTGACGATCAGGTCGGCCAGGCCGTGGGCCATGCGCGAAATCTGGGTGTCGCCGCCGGGGGTGTCGATCAGCACGAAGTCGGCGGCCTCGCGCGCGGCCAGGAAGGCGGCCTCGAACTTGGCCACCTGCTCGGCCTCCGGCGCGGCGGCCAGGGCGACGTCGTCCTCGCTGAGCCGGAACTGCAGCGGCACGGGCAGGGTCACGTTGTTGCCGGCCACCCAGGCGTCGCGGTTCTCGAAGAACCGCATCGAGGTGCATTGGCG
Organism: Caulobacter sp. CCG-8; assembly: GCF_037402475.1. NCBI lineage: Bacteria > Pseudomonadati > Pseudomonadota > Alphaproteobacteria > Caulobacterales > Caulobacteraceae > Caulobacter > Caulobacter sp. CCG-8. The sequence goes on along the minus strand of NZ_JBBEUD010000039.1, from coordinate 1,269 downwards.
CAGGTCGAGGTCCAGCAGCGCCACCTTGGCGCCGCCGTACAGCAGCGCCGTGGCCAGGTGGACGGCGATGGTGGACTTGCCCGCCCCGCCCTTCTCGTTGCCGACGACGATGACACGCGTTTCGGCCATGCTTCTTTCCTTCTTTTCGCCCGACTCGGCGACTCTCAATGAAAGATTAACACGCAGGAGACGCCCTGAGAGGTCGCGACGTCAATCCATGGGGCCCTTCCCTGTGGACCCATTGTCGCAGGTGGACGCCCGCATCGGGGTCCGTCATAAGCCAACGCCTGTTCGTCACAGGAGTTCGCGGTGACCGCCCCCTCCCCGAAGATCGTCCGCACCGTCGCCGAGCTGCGCGCCCAGGTCGCCGCCTGGAAGGCGGTCGGCGAGCGCGTGGCGCTGGTCCCGACCATGGGGGCGCTGCACGAGGGTCACCTGTCGCTGATCCAGCTGGGCCAGACGATGGCCCGGCGCACCGTGGCCAGCGTCTTCGTCAATCCCAAGCAGTTCGCCCCGCACGAGGACTTCGACTCCTATCCGCGCGGGGAGGCCCGCGACGCCGAGCTGCTGGCCGGGGTCGACTGCGACCTGATGTTCGCCCCGAACGTCGACGAGATGTACGCCCCGGGCTTCTCGACCACGGTCAACCTGACCGGCGTCTCCGAGCCGCTGGAGGGCGCGGCGCGGCCGCAGTTCTTCGGCGGGGTGGCCACGGTGGTCACCAAGCTGCTGCTGCAATCCCAGGCCGACGTCGCGATCTTCGGCGAGAAGGACTACCAGCAGCTCCAGGTCATCAAGCGCGTGGTCAGGGACCTGGACATCCCGGTCGAGATCGTCGGCGCGCCCACCGCCCGGGCCGAGGACGGCCTGGCCCGCTCCTCGCGCAACGCCTATCTCAGCCCCGAGGAACGCGCCGCCGCCGTGGCCCTGCCCAACGCCATGAAGGCCGCCGCCAAGGCCGTGGCCGAAGGCGGCCGGATCGACGAGGCCGAGGACGCCGCAAGGGCCGCGATCCTGGCCGCCGGCTTCCGCCAGGTGGACTATGTCGACATCCGCGAGGCCGGCGACCTGTCGCGCCTGGGCCCGGGTCCGATCGGCGACGCGGCGGGCCGCATCCTGGTGGCGGCCTGGCTCGGCAAGACCCGGCTGATCGACAACATGGCGGTGGGCTAACAAGCGCATCGGCATGACCTCTCGTCCTCACGCGGAACGCCGCTGAGCTGGTGGGGAGGCGCGGAGCGGGCCGGGCTTCGCCCGGAGACCGTGAGG
>NZ_JBBEUD010000038.1:0-27603 GCF_037402475.1 Caulobacter sp. CCG-8 | reverse complement strand
AACCCACGGTCTCCGGGCGAAGCCCGGCCCGCTCCGCGCCTCCCCATCAGCTCAGCGGCTTTCCGCGTGAGGCGGCGAAGTCGCGTCCGCCAAGATCGCTAAAGATTTCGACAGCGGACGCAGCCCCTTCCGAGGCCTCCTGCAGCTCCAATTTCGACCGGAGCCGAACATGCCCTCGACAACCAACATCCGCCGCGCGCTGGCGGCCGGCCTGGGGAGCGCGGCGCTGCTGGCGATCGCCGCCGGCCCGGCGCGGGCGTCCGACCACCTGGACACGCCCAGCGTCATCGCCGATCCCCGCGCCGACATCGGCGACATCTTCGCCTGGACCTCGCCCGACCACCGCCACCTGAACCTGGTGATGGCCATCGTCGGGCACGGGTTCTCCAAGGACCTGGCCTATGTCTTCCACGTCGACAGCGGCGCACGGTTCGGCAAGACCGCCGCGACCACGACCATCTCATGCCGGTTCGCCGGTCAGGACATCGACTGCCAGGCCGGCGGCGACACCGTCCACGGCGACGCCAGCCGACCGGAGGGCCTGGTCTCGGCCCGCCGTCGCTTCCGCGTCTTCGCCGGCCTGCGCGACGATCCGTTCTTCAACAACGTCAAGGGCACCCGCGAGGCCTACGACTTCGCCGCCGCCGCGCTGAAGGCCGGCGCGCCGCTGGACGAGGCGGGCTGCCCGGCCTTCGACCGGGCGACCTCGGCCGGGATCCTCGACCGCTGGCGCCACACGCGCGGCGGCCCGGCCCAGAACCTGCTGGCGGGCTGGACGCCGGCCTCGCTGGTGATCTCGATCGACCTGCCGGCCGTGTCGCAGGGCGGCAAGCTGCTGGCGGTCTGGGGCGAGACGGTCGGACCCAAGGGCCGCATCGACCGCATGGGCCGGCCGCTGACCGGCAACGCCCTGCTGGCCACGCTCGAGCCCGAGGCCGTCAGCGACGCCTTGAAGGAGGCCTACAACCACGCCACGCCCGCGACCTCGGACGGCTTCATCCCCGAGATCGAGAAGACCCTGGGCCTCTACGACGCCTTCGACGGCGACTGCGGCAATGCGATGATCGCCGACCGCTCGGCGGGCGCCTCGCGCTATCTGAATCTGGCGATCCTGCTGGCCGACGACCGGCTGTGGATCGACAGCGCCGCCACGCGGTGCACCACCCTGTTCGCGGTGGAGCTGGCCGCCCTGGCCGGCCGCCGGGACCTGGCCGGCGACTGCGGCGGCCGGACACCCAACTACGACGCGGTGGACGTCTACCGCTCGCTGCTGGCCGCCGGCGGCCTGACCGGCGTCGACGACGGCGTCGACCACGACGACCACGTCCATTCCGACACCGTCTTCCCCTTCCTGGCCGCGCCCGACGGCGCCGCCTATCCCTCGCGCAAGGAGCCCTGACCATGGCCGCGTTCACGAGGCCGCTTCGCCGCCTGCTGCTGACGGCGGGCGCCCTGGCCTGCCTGCCCCACCCCGCCGCCGCCCACGAGTTCTGGATCCAGCCCGAGCGCTTCTGGCTGCCGGCCGGGACGACCACGCCCATGACCCTGCAGGTCGGCACAGGGACCGAGCGCCAGCGCTCGCAACTGCCGCTGCGCCGCGTGATGCGGTTCGACGCCGCGTCGTCCGGCGAAGGCCCTCAGGACCTGAAGCCCGCCCTGACCCTGGGCGCGGCGACCGCCGACGGCGTGCTGGGCTTCGATCGGCCCGGCGCCTATGTCGTCACCCTGCGCAGCGACGCCACGGCCCAGAGCCACCAGTCCGCCGCCCGCTTCAACGCCTATGCCGAGGAAGAGGGCCTGACCCCGGCGCTGGAGACCCGCGCCGCGCGGGGGCTGCAGGCCATCGACGCGTCGGAGCGCTACAGCCGCCAGACCAAGGCCCTGATCCAGGTGGGCGACGGCGGCGCCCAGGCGGCCGTCACCCGGCCGGCGGGGCTGGACCTGGAGATCGTGCCCGAGGTCAGCCCCTACGCCCTGCCGCGTCTCGCGACCCTGCCCGTGCGGGTGCTCTATGAAGGCCGTCCCCTGGCCGGGGCGCTGGTCAAGATCACCGACCTGGCCCACGACGCCGCGCCCGCGGAGCAGCACCGGACCGACGGCGAGGGCCGCGCGGCCTTCGCCATGCCCGGCGCTGGGAACTGGATGATGGATGTCGTCTGGACCAAACCGCTGGCCGACGAGGGCGTCGACTTCGAGACCGTGTTCGCCAGCCTGAGCTTCGGTTTTCCCGATGAGAGGGGGCCAGATCAGGCCGGGTCGGACCAGGTCCGGCGCGAGGCCCGCTGGAAGTCGCCCGGCGGGCTTCCATAGAGCCCGCGGAAGGCCGCCGTGAAATGACTGTGGCTGGAAAAGCCCAGGTCGAGGGCCAGGGCCGTCAGGTCCTCGCAGTCGGCCAGCAGGTCCAGGGCGCGGGCCAGGCGCAGCCGCAGCTGGTAGCGATAGAGCGGCACGCCCTCGGCCTGGGCGAAGACCTGGGTCAGGTAGACGGGCGAGACGCCGACGTCGCCGGCGATCTGGGCCAGGGTCCAGCGGCGGCCGGGATCGGAGGCCAGCACCAGCTTGGCGCGGTCGGCCAGCTTGCGCCGGCCGTAGCTGGAGGCCCGGGCGCGGGAGGCCCGGTCGCCCAGGGCGCGCCGGACCAGGCCCAGGGTCAGGGTCTCGGCCTGCAGCGGCTCGAACGCGCCGCGCGCCAGGCCGCGCCGCAGACGGGCGGACAGCGCCTGAACCTCCGGCTCGACGGTCCGCGCGGGACCGCGGAACACCGGCGCCCCGCCCGCCTCCAGCTGGTCGGCGGGCGACAGTTCGGCCAGCAGGTCCTCGTCGATCGACACCGAAAGGCAGGCGTCGCCGCCGCCCACCGGATGGCTGATGGCGTAGTCCTGGTCGCGGTTGAAGAACACCACCTGGTTGGCCTCGGCCACCGCGTCCCGGCGCCCGACATGCCGGACATAGGCGCCGCGATAGGGGAAGACCAGGAAGGTCGAGGCGGCGCATTCGCTGGGGCTTCGGTGCCGGCAGGCGCCGTCGCAGGCCACGTCGCGGACGCCGACCGTGCGGGTCTGGAGGAGCGCGGTGACGCTGAGCTGGTTCATGGCGATCGGCTATCGCCGCCCCAGGTCACGACGACAATAACCTCGCAGGTTATGGCGCCGAGCTCAGTCGAATCCGCGCATCGTCGCCCATTCGTCGAACGGCGCGCGGCGCGAGCTCCAGCCGTTCACCGCCGCGTCCTCGTCGCGCCAGCCCAGGGCCAGGCCGCAGAACAGCATGTGGTCCTGCGGCAGCTCCAGGAAGCCATGGATCAGCTTGCCGTAGACCGACCAGAACTCCTGGGCGCAGGTGTCCAGGCCCCGCTCGACGGCCAGCAGCATCAGGGTCTGGATGTACATGCCGATGTCCGACCACTGCGGCGGGCCGCAGTCGCGGTGGACCGAGAAGAACAGGGCGACGGGCGCGCCGAAGAACTCGGCGTTCTTGGCGAACTGCTGCAGGCGGCCCAGCTTGTCCTCGCGGGGGATGTCCAGCGACGCATAGAGGTCCTCGCCCACCTGGTAGCGGCGGGTGCGCAGCGGCTCCCACAGGTTGGGCGGGTAGACGTGGTATTCCGGCTCGTCGCGGTCCATCAGCCGCGAGGCGACCAGCGCCTTGAACTCGGCCAGGGGCTGGCCCGACAGCGCGTGCACCACCCAGGGCTGGAGGTTCCCGCCCGACGGGGCGCGGGCGGCGGCCTCGATCAGCTCGCGCACCACGGCGCCGGGCACGGGGTCGGGCTTGAAGGCCCGGACGGACATCCGGCGCTGGACGGCTTCGGAGACGGTTCGATACTGGGTCATCAAGGCCTCACTAACCGATGCGCGCTATGTCCCGCGACAGACGATGGCGGCTTGGCTAGCATCCGGCCGCAACGTCAAGGCAAGCGTCAAGACAGGTTGGGGCGATCGGTGAAGGTTCTGCTGCGTAACATCCTGGTGGCGTTGTTCATCGTGCTGGTCGCCGGACCGGTGCTGACGGTGATCCTCTATCGCTTCGTGCCGCCGCCCGCGACGCCGCTGATGGTCATCCGCCTGGCCGAGGGCAAGGGCTGGAACCACCGTTGGCGGCCGATCGACCAGGTCTCGCCCGCCCTGCCCCGCGCCCTGATTGCCGCCGAGGACGCCCGGTTCTGCGACCACCACGGCTTCGACTTCGACGCCCTGCAGAAGGCCTACGAGAACAACGAGAAGGGCAAGAAGATCCGCGGCGGCTCGACCATCAGCCAGCAGACCGCCAAGAACGTCTTCCTGTGGCCGGGCCGCTCGTATCTCCGCAAGGGGCTGGAGGCCTATTTCACGGTCCTGATCGAGACGCTCTGGGGCAAGAAGCGGATCATGGAGGTCTATCTGAACTCCATCGAGTACGGCCCGGGGATCTATGGGGCCGAGGCCGCGTCGCGGACCTATTTCAAGGTGGGGGCCGACAAGCTGACGCCGCAGCAGTCGTCGCGGCTGGCGGCGATCCTGCCCAGCCCCCTGAAGTGGAAGGCGGTCAATCCGGGCCGCTACGTCAAGAAGCGCTCCAGCCGGATCGGCAAGGCCTCGGGGACCGTGCGCCGCGACGGCCTGGCGGCCTGCGTCGCCTAGGAGGAAGTCCCACATGGCCCTCGGCCCCACGCTCGAGACCGAACGCCTGATCCTGCGGCCGCCGGTCGCCGCCGACCTCGATGGCTGGGCCGAGCTGATGGGCGACGCCGAGGCGGCGCGATTCATCGGCGGCCAGATGGCCCGTAGCCCCGCCTGGCGGACCATGGCCACCGTCACCGGTTCGTGGGCCCTGCACGGCTTCGGCATGTTCTCGGTGGTCGAGAAGGCCGGCGGCCGCTGGATCGGGCGCGTCGGCCCGTGGCGCCCCGAGGCCTGGCCGGGCGCGGAACTGGCCTGGGGGCTGCATCCGGCCTTCCACGGCAAGGGCTACGCGGTCGAGGCGGCGAGCGCCGCCATGGACTGGATCGTCGACCATCTGGGCTGGAACGAGGTCATCCACTCCATCGATCCGGACAATCTCCCGTCCAAGGCGGTGGCCGCGCGCCTGGGGTCGCGCCTGCTGCGGATGGGCCACCTGCCCGAACCCTATCACGAGAAGACGCTGGAGCTGTGGGGGCAGAGCGCGGCGGACTGGAAGGCGCGGCGGGCCTAGGGCTCAGGTCGCCAGCGGCCGCGCATAGGCCGCCCGGGCCCGGCCCGAACGCACGAACACCCGGGTGATCCGCGCGTCGATCGTGCGGATTCGCATCGCGAAGTCGTCGGCCGCGTCCTCGATCTCGCCCGCGGTCAGGTCGTCGTGGAAGTCCAGGGTGACGCCCAGCAGGATCTCCTGCGGCCCCAGGTGCATGCTCAGCACCTCGGCGACCGTGTCGACGCGCGGGTCGGCGGCCAGCATCTCGCGCACGGCCTCGACGATGCGGGGCGAGGCGGACTCGCCGGTCAGCAGGCTGCGGGTCTCATTGGCCAGGAAGATCGCCACCGCCACCAACAGGACGCCGATGGCCACCGAAGCCGCGCCGTCGGCCCAGGGGACGCCGAACACCGCCGAACCCGCCACGCCCAGCGCCGCGATCGCCAGGCCGGCCAGGGCGGCCCCGTCCTCCAGCAGCACGGCGAACACCGACGGGTCCTTGCTGCGGCGGATGGCGCGCATGAAGGGCGTGCCCCGGGTCAGGACCCTGAACTCCTTCCAGGCCACCAGGAACGAGCCGCCCTCGAACAGCACGGCCAGGCCGATGACCAGGAAGTTGATCCAGGCCCGGTCGATCGGCTCGGGCCGCAGGATCTTCAGCACGCCCTCGTAGATCGAGAAGGCCCCGCCCAGGGCGAAGATCAGCAGGGCCACGACGAAGGCCCAGAAATAGACCTCCATGCCGTAACCGAACGGATGGGTCTGGCTGGGCGGCTTGCGGGCCCGGGCCAGGCCCAGCAGCAGCAGGCCCTGGTTGCCGGTGTCGACGCTGGAATGGATGGCCTCGGTCAACATGGCCGACGAGCCGGTCAGGGCGAAGGCGACGAACTTGGTGGCGGCGATGGCCAGGTTGCCGGCCAGGGCCGCGTAGACGACGGTGGTCGAGCTGTTGTGGGTTCCCGTCGCGGCCATGCGGCCCGAACGCGGCCGGGGCGCGCGGCGTTCCGGCCGCGCCTGGTCAGGGCCGGTCGACGGCGAAGCGGATGATGCTGGCGTTCTTGTCGTCGGCGACCCAGATCGCCCCGTCGGCGGCCACGGTGATCCCTGCCGGCGCCCCCTGCGGTCGCCGGCCCTCGACCCGGCCCCAGCCGGGCGTCAGCACCTGGGCCTGGGCGGCCGGACCGGCCCCGAACGGGCGCGAGCCGGTCGGGTAGATCGGATAGCTGGCCTTGAGGCGGGTCACGGGAACGCCCCGCGCGTCGACCGCGAAGGCGACCAGGCGTCCCCCGGTCGAGCGGTAGCCGTGCCAGCCCATCAGCAGCTTGCCCTCCAGCCGGGGGAACATCGCGCCGTGGTACCAGGTCATGGCCAGAGGCGCGACGTGGGGCGGCAGCAGGGCGACCGGCGGGGTGTGGGCGGGCGAGGCGCAGTCCATGATCCCGGTCCAGCCCGGCGTCGCGGTCGCCATGTCCTGGCAGTAGGGCCAGCCGTAGTGCCGGCCGGCCTCGATCACATTGACCTCCTCGAACGGGCTCCAGCGGTCGTCGAAGTCGTAGCTGTTCTCGGCCTGCAGCACCGTCCCCGACGGATGCACGGCCAGGGCCACCGAGTTGCGCAGGCCGCGGGCCAGCATCGTGAACCTCGGGTCCCAACGGCCCGGCCCCAGGCGGGCGTAGCGGCGGATCCCGGCCGTGGCCTCCTCGCCCTCCGACTGTTCGCAGCGGTCGGTCCCGACCCGGGCCCCGTCGGCGTCCAGGCACTGGTCCGACGGCGCGCCGACATTGACAAGCAGCGCCCCGTCGGGGGCGAACACGAACTGCGAGAGCGGGTGGCGGTTGTCGTGCAGCCGGTTGTCCGGCAGGCCGGTGATCACGTCCCGCACCGTGGCGGCGGGATCGGCGGCGCGGGGGTCGAAACGGAAGATCCGGCTCATCTCGCCGACATAGACCAGGCCGTCGGGGCCGATCGCCAGGCCGTGCGGCAGCGACAGGCCGGTCAGCAGGGGCTCCAGGCGGACGGGCTGGCCGGGCTGGACCGTCATCCGCCAGATCACGCCGCGCGGCCGGGTCCAGTCGGCCAGGTCGGCGACCAGCCAGACGCCGTCGTCCAGCTGGACCAGGGTCCGGGGCAATCGCAGCCGGCGGTCGGCGAAGGCGCCGGAGGCGGGACCGGTCACCAGGCCGGCGCACAGGCCGGCCTCGGTCTCGATCGCCAGCCGGGGCCAGCCGTCGCAGGTTCCTTCGGTCTTGTAGGCGAGGCGCGGCGCGGCCTGGCCGAGGCCGGCGGCCAAGCTAAGGGACAAGCCCACAACGACGGCCAGTCCCGTCCGCATCATGTTGTCGCCCCCGCTCGATCCAGAGTGCGATCTAGCGTTGCGTCGCGACGAAAAGGAAGAGGCGTCAGACCCGGTTGTAGGGATACCTGTCGCGGATCATCCGCTGGAAGAACCGGCCCTTGGACGGCGCGCGCTCGAAGGCCTCGGTCACCCGGGGCGGCACGCCCACATAGACGTATTCGTCGCCGTCGTGGAACGTCACGAACAGCTTGCCGTGCTCGGGCTCGTAGTCGATTTGGCGGATCGCCGTGGAGTCGACACGCATGGCTGGAAGCCTCCGCATGAGGATCGTCTGCCTGTGAAAGCGCACGTCGCCTGGGGGCGGTTCCCCAAGGTTTCCCGGCGCCTCTTTAGGGTGCAAACCGGCGCGAACTGGGGTGTAGTCCCGACAGAACAAGGCTCCGTTTCATGGAGCCGGGGGAGAGAACGCACATGCAACCGCATTCCTGGGTCGCCATCGTCACGATCGTCGCGCTGCTGGTCTATGTATGGATGGCCCTAAGGGTGGCCGGGGCGCGCCGCAAGTGCGGCATCGACGCCCCCACCATGACCGGCGACCCGATCCTCGAGCGCACCGTCCGCGTCCAGGCCAACACCCTGGAATGGCTGCCGCTGTTCCTGGCGGGCCTGTGGCTGTTCGCCGTCTATTGGAACGACCTGGTCGCCACGATCCTGGGCGTGGTCTGGATCGTCGGACGGGTCGTCTACGCCCTGGGCTACGTGGCCGACCCGGGCAAGCGCGAGGCCGGCTTCATCATCCAGGCCCTGGCGACCGCGATCCTGCTGTTCGGCGCCCTGGGCCGCGTCATCTGGATCCTGGCGACCGTCGGAGCCTGACCTCCGGCTAGTCCGGCGGGCGAGGCTTGGCTATGAGATCGGCCATGACCCTGCCCGTCGATCCCGCCCGCTACAGCGCCTTCCTGGTGGCGATGTTCGTCATGGCCCTGACGCCCGGGCCCGCCAACCTGTTCGCCATCGCCACCGGCATGCAGAAGGGCAAGGGCGCGGCGCTGCTGGGCGTGGCCGGCATGAACACCGCCACCCTGGTCTGGTTCGCCTGCTCGGCCCTGGGCCTGGGGGCGCTGATCATCGCCTTCCCCAAGGCCTTCCACCTGCTGGCCCTGGCCGGCGCGGCCTATCTGGTCTGGCTGGGCTTCAAGTCGATCCGCGCGGGCGTCCAGGACAAGGGGGGCGAGGGCGAAGGGGCGCACCGGACGTTCCGCATGAGCCGCTCGGCCTTTCGCGACGGCTTCGCCGTGCAGATCGCCAATCCCAAGATCCTGCTGTTCTTCGGCGCGGTCCTGCCGCCGTTCATCGACGTCCACCGGCCGCTGGCCCCGCAGCTCCTGATGTTCGCCGCCGCCACCATCGGCATGGACCTGATCAGCATGAGCAGCTACGGCCTGGGCGGGGCGGCCCTGGCCTCGCGGATGAACGAACCGGGGTTCCGCAAGGGTTTCGCGATCGTCGTCGGCGTGCTGCTGATCACCGCCGCCGGACTGATCGTGTCGCGCGGTTGATCTCCGCGTTGAAACGCATTGGCCTTGGCGAAACCACAAAGCTGGGCCATGCATTTATAGTAATGGAACGAAACGACGATTTTCGCCGAGATTCCGAGTGAAGGGATGCGCCATGATTAATCGCAAGACCATCGCCGGCAGGGCCCGGATGGTCGCGGCCGTGGCGCTCGCCGCCCTCCTGACGGCCTGCGCCACCGCCACCCCGTACCAGCCGAACATCGCCGGCCAGAAGGCCCAGGGCGGGTTCTCCGACCGACGGCTCGAGAGCGACCGCTACCAGGTCAATTTCGCCGGCAACAGCATGACCTCGCGCGAGACCGTCGAGCGCTATCTGCTGTACCGCGCCGCCGAGGTCACCGTGCAGGCCGGCTACGACTGGTTCGAGACCGCGGACCGCCGCACCGACCGCCAGGCCCGCGCCGTGATCGACAATTACGGCTACGGTCCCGGCTGGGGCGGCTACGGCTATGGCTGGGGCGGTCCGTACGGCTATTGGCGTCCGGCGTGGCGCGGCTATTACGGCGGCTACTGGGGTCCGTGGGGCGACCCGTTCTGGGGCGGCTCCACCGAGGTCCGCACCATCGAGAAGTTCCAGGCCAGCGCCGAGATCCTACTGCACAAGGGCCCCAAGCCCGCCGGCGATCCCCGCGCCTACGACGCCCGCGAGATCATGACCAACCTGGGTCCGACCATCCAGCGTCCGGTCGCCTCGGCCGGCTGATCCGGTCTTCGCCGCGAAGTCAGGGCCTCCCCTCGGGGAGGCCCTTTTTCGTTCCGGCCCCTAGCGCGGGGCCATGCGGATGCCGCCGTCCAGGCGCACGTCCTCGCCGTTGAAGTAGCCGCAGGTGATCATGGTCAGGGCCAGCTGGGCGTATTCCTCGGGATTGCCCAGGCGCTTGGGGAACGGCACCGAGGCGGCCAAGCCCGCCTTCACCGCTTCCGGCGCGCCGTTCATCAGCGGGGTGTTGAAGATGCCCGGCAGGATGGTGTTGACGCGGATGCCCTCGCTCATCAGGTCGCGGGCGATCGGCAGGGTCATGCCGACCACGCCGCCCTTCGACGCCGAATAGGCCGCCTGGCCCATCTGGCCGTCCTCGGCCGCCACCGAGGCGGTGTTGACGATCGCGCCGCGCTCGCCGTCCACGCCCGGCTCCAGGTCCAGCATGCCCTTGGCCGACTTGGCGATGCAGCGGAAGGTGCCGACCAGGTTGATCTGGATGATGCGGTCGAAGGCGTCGAGCGGGAAGTGCTTGGTCTCGCCGGTGGCCTTGTCGCGGCCGGCGGTCTTGGCCGCGTTGCCGGTGCCGGCGCAGTTGACCAGGATGCGCTCCTGGCCGTGGGCGGCGCGGGCCTTCTCGAAGCCGGCGTCGACCTCGGCGTCCGAGGTGACGTTGACCTTGCAGAAGACGCCGCCGATCTCGGCCGCGACCTTCTCGCCGGTCGTCTCGTTCATGTCGAAGATCGCGACCTTGACCCCTTGGGCGGCCAGGGCGCGGGCGGTGGCCTCGCCGAGGCCCGAGGCGCCTCCGGTGACGACGGCGGCGACGGTGCTATCGAGTTTCATGGACGTTTCCTCAGCGGTTGCGTTTAATTGGTCCTTGAGGAGCGGTTTAACCCGATGAGCGCCGACGCCAAACCATCCCCCGACGTCAATCCCGAGGCCAACGCCCGCGACGTGCTGGACCCGGCCAAGGCGCTGGTCCCGGCCACGGTGCGGGTCAACGAGCAGCGGGTGGCCCGCGGCTTCTGGCCCAAGATCCGCAAGGTGGCGGCCAAGGTGCCGTTCGCGGCCGACGCCCTGTCGCTGTGGTGGTGCGCCAAGGACCCGGCCACGCCCACCGCCGCCAAGGGCATGATGTTCGCCGCCCTGGCCTATTTCGTCCTCCCGACCGACGCCATTCCCGACGTGCTGCCCGCCATCGGCTTCACCGACGACGCCGCCGTCATCGCCGCCCTGATCGCCATCGTCGGCAAGAACCTGAAGCCCCGCCACAAGGACGAGGCCCGGACCTTCCTCGACAAGCTGGGCGCCGACGACTGAGCCGGTCGCAACCTTGACCTTTCCGCGCGGAAGGGTCGAAATCAACCTGACGTTCATTTCGATCCGAGGCCTCGCGTGCTCCTGGCCCTGACCCTCGCCGCCGCCCTGGCCGCCGACGCCCCCGCGCCGTCGATCGCGCCCCTGCTGGCCGATCCGACCGCCGCCCGGGCCTTCGACTATATGACCCTGCGCGACCAGGTCGGCGTCGGCGGCCTGGCGGCCCTGAGCCAAGGCCTTGAGGCCTCCCTCGGCGAGCGCCTCAAGGCCGCGCCCGGCGCCTGCGAGACCGAGGCCGAGGCCCTCGTCCGCGTAGGTCTGGTCACCGCGCTCACGGCGAAGGACCCTGCCGCCTGGCGCGCCGACTGGAAGGCCGCCGACGAGAAGCGCGAGGCGCTCTACGTCCGCGTCGCCCGGGTGACGAAGGGCGAGGACGTCGGCGGCGCCGACTATGCCGGCGCCCGCGCCGCCGCGCGCAAGGCCGCGGCCGCCACTGATCCCCGCCGACGCCAGCTCTTCGCCCGCGTGGCCCGTGACCAGGCGATGCGCTACGCCATCCACGACATCTGGGCCCTGCCGACCGGCTCGATGCAGGACATGGTCAAGCGCCCCTTCCTGACCCGACTGTGCGAGGTGGACACCGACAACCTTGTCTGGCTGAAGGCGGAATGGCGCGAGAACGGCTGGTTCACCGCCGCCCGCGACGGCGCGGAGGCCAGCGGCAACGCCTGGCTGTTGGCCCCAGCACGCCGATCGGGACCCCGACTTCCAGCGCGCCCTGCTCCCGGTCCTGGCCCTCGCGACCGACATGCAGGGCAAGATCAACTACGCCTACCTGGCCGACCGGGTGGCCACCAACGCCGGGGAGCCCCAGGTCTACGGCACCCAGGGCCGGTGCGTCGGGCCGGGCCGCTGGGAGCCCGACACGGTCAAGGACCCGGTAGGGCTGGACGCTCGCCGCCTGGCGTTGGGCCTGGGCTCCGAGGCCGACTACCAGTCCCACTTCCAGGCCGTCTGCGCCAACTTCAAGGCCTCCTGAGCCCTATTTCCCGTACCCCGTCATCGACATCGGACGGTCCTTGGCCGCGCTGGCCCAGGCCTTGTTCGGCGCGGCGCTCATCGTGAAGACCAGCTCGCCCCCGGCCCGGATCTCGGCGTCGCGGAGGAAGCTCCGCGTCAGCGGCTTGCCGTTCAGGGTCACCGCGCCGACGTAGGGCTTGTCGTCCGCCAGCCCCACGGCCCGCACCGTGAAGCGCTTGCCGCCCTCCAGGTTCAGCACCGCCTTCTCCACGAACGGCCGGCCGATCACATATTCGTTCGAGCCCGGGGCGACGGGGTAGAAGCCCAGCGAGGTGAACACCAGCCAGGCCGACATCTGGCCCAAGTCGTCATTGCCCGACAGGCCGTCCGGCGTGGGCTTGTATTGGCTCTTCACGATCTGGGTCAGGCGGGCCTGTGTGCGCCAGGGGGCGCCGGCGTAGTCGTACATGTAGGCCACGTGGTGGCTGGGCTCGTTGCCGTGGATGTACTGGCCGATCAGGCCGGCGATGTCCTCGGCGTGCGAGTAGTCCAGCTTGGAGTTGTCGAAGTCGAACATGGCGTCCAGCTTCTTCACCGTCGCCGCGTCGCCGCCCAGCAGCCCGACGATCCCGCCCAGGTCCTGGGGCGCGAACCACGAATATTGCCAGGCGTTGCCCTCGGTATAGTCGCTGCCGTAGTTGATCGCCGTCGGGTCGAAGGGCGTGCGGTAGGTCCCGTCGCTCTTCCTGGCCCGCAGGAAGCCGGTCTTGACGTCGAAGCTGTTGCGCCAGTTCCCGGCCCGCTTCTCGAAGGTCGCGGCCACGTCGTTCCGTCCCATGGCCTTGGCCATGCGGGCGATGGTCCAGTCGTCATAGGCGTATTCGACGGTCTTGGAGGCGGCCTCCGGCTCCTTGTCGATCGGCACGTAGCCGAGGGCCATGTAGTCGCCCAGCCCGCCATAGGGGGCGTAGGTCGCGCTCTTGACCATGGCGTCCAGGGCGGCCTTCTCGTCGAAGCCCTTGAAGCCCTTCATGTAGGCGTCGGCGATCACCGGCACGGCGTGATAGCCGATCATCGTCCAGGTCTCCTGGCCGTGGAACTGCCAGACCGGCAGGATCCCGTAGGGGCTCTCCTGCTGCGAGGCGATCAGCGAATTGACCACGTCGCTGGTGCGCTTCTCCGGCTGGACCAGGGTCAGCAGCGGGTGCTCGGCGCGGAAGGTGTCCCACAGCGAGAAAGTCGAGTGGAAGGTGTAGCCCTTGGCTTGGTGCACCGCGTTGTCGGGCCCGCGATAGCGGCCGTCGACGTCGCTGAACACGCTGGGCGCCAGCAGCGAGTGGTAGAGGGCGGTGTAGACGCTGGTGCGCGTATCGGCCGGGGCCGCGATCTCGACCGCGCCCAGGGCCTTCTCCCAATCGGCACTGGTCCGCGCCCGCAGGCCGTCGAAGTCGAAGCCCTTCTCGTCGCTGGCGAGGTTCAGCACCGCGTTCTCTTCGCTGACCGACGAGATGGCCACCTTGGCGACCAGCGGCCCGTCGAGGGTCCCGAAGTCGAAGACCCCGACCAGGGCCCGGCCCTCCAGCTGGGCGCGGTCGAAGGGCGTGCGGCCCGGCTGGGCGAAGCCCTTGTAGGGGACGTCAGCTTCCTTGTTGTAGAGCGCCTTGCCGACCAGCGGCCGGTCGAAGCGGATGGCGAAATAGAGCTGGCGCCCCGGGGCCCAGCCGCGCGTCTCGCGCATGCCGGTGATGGTCCCGTCCTCGGCCACCCGGATGCGCGACCAGCTGACTTTGCCCGGATAGTTGTAGATCGAGGTGCGCAGGTCCAGCAGCACCTGGGCGCGGGCGCCCTTCTGGAAGCTGTAGCGGTGCATGCCGGTGCGCAGGCCGGCGGTCAGCTCGGCCCGCACCTGGCTGTCGGTCAGGGTCACGGCGTAGTAGCCGGGCTGGGCGACCTCGCCGTCGTGCGAGAAGCGCGAGCGGTAGCCCGAGCCCGGCTTGTCGGCCTCGCCGGGCTCCAGTTTGACCTCGCCCGAGATCGGGGCCAGCAGGATGTCGCCGAGGTCCGAGTGGCCCGAACCCGAGAAGTGGGTGTGCGAGAAGCCCAGGATCGTCGGGTCGCTGTAGCGGTAGCCGGCGGCGCGGGCGTAGCTCTGCTTGAACGGCAGGATGTCGGTGTCGGGGCTGAGTTGGACCATGCCGAACGGGGCGACCGCGCCGGGGAAAGTGTGGCCCTCGCCGCCCGTGCCGATGAAGGGGTCGACGGCCTGGTAAGGGGTCTTGTCCTGCGCCAGGGCGGGAGCCGCCGACAGAGCCGCGATCGCGGTCAGCACCAGTCCAAGACGCATGGGATTCTCCTCCGACTTCGGCCGGGACCCTAGCGGGCGAAGGGGCCGGCCGTCACCCGATTTAGGAAGGTTGGTTTCGTAAATCCCCGGGCGCGCCACACTCCCCGCCGTCAGAACAGGGCCAGGGGGATCAGCAGCGCGACGAAGAAGATCAGGGCCAGGACCAACGCCCCGACCGCCAGGCCCGCCGCCCGGACCACGCCGATCCCCAGCCGGCCGGCGAACCAGCGGGTCTGGGCGGTCAGGAACCAGGCCAGGCCGGCCAGCATCAGCAGCAGGCCGTAGAGATTGGAGACGTCCTGGCGCTGGAAGATGATCCCGCCGCCGATCATGATCACCGCGCAGGGGCCGGCCAGGTAGCACTGGGCGTAGAACGGCGGGCGCAGGCTCTCGCGCGACAGCCGCACGCCCTGGCGGCGCAGCAGCAGCACCGCGGCGACCAGCGGGATCAGGCTGAAGATCAGGGCGCGGAAAAGGGCCGCGTTCTGGGGCGAGTCGAAGATGGCGTGCTGCAGCGTACCGGCCAGCCGCGGCTTGGGCAGGTGCGCCATCAGGGCGATGCCGTTCATCAGCACCACGGTGATCAGCAGGAACAGCGGCGGCGTCAGGGCGTCGTCGTAGCGCCCGGCCTCGCCGTCGCCCTGCTCGGCGTCGGAATAGGCCATGGTCTCCAGCGGCCGGACCAGCACCCGCCACAGGGTCAGCGGATAGAAGACCAGCCACGACGTCGCCTCGAACAGGAACTCCTCGAAGCTGCGGAGAAGTTTCATGAAGTCCATGCGGGTCCTCGGGCGGCGCGGGGTCAGGGCGACGGTGGCAGGGTAACAGTCCCTCCCCCTGTGGGGGAGGCGATCGCGTCGCGATCGGTTGGGGGGAGGATTCGGATCGAAGATCGCAGGTTCGGCCATCTGCCGATCACTCCCCCCTCCGGCCTTCGGCCGCCTCCCCCACAGGGGGAGGGACTTTGATGACGCGGCTTCGCGATCTCACACGGCAAGCCGCTGAGTGAACGGAAAGGGCTGCGGAGCGCCGGACATCGTCCGGAGTGTTTGAGTAGTAACCGTTTCGACGAAGCCCGATCGCTCCGCGCGGTCGTTATCCGGAAGCGCGGCGGCGCTGAGCCCTATTCGGGCCTCGCCGCCTTGAAGCCTCCGACGGGCGGGCTGGATCAACGACTCCAGTCCCGGACCGCGGGCGTTAGACGCTCGCCTGTTGCTCTGATCGACCCTCACGTCACGTCGTATCTGTGGACCACGCCCGACCGGCACCAGAGACGTGAGGTGGACCCCGAAGGCCCGTCGACAAAGCTTCCCGCTCGATCGCCCCCCGCCGCCGCATCGGTCGCTGGCCATGCGCCCTTTCCGGTGCGGCGAGGTGGGTCAAGGATACGGGCGTCTGGGAGGGTGAGGACAAATCGGGTCGAAAAAGTTCAGGGCGTTGAAATCGCTGAGGTTCGTCTGCTATCCGCATAGGATAGACGCATCAGAATCCCTCTCTCTTTGAGAGAGGGAGGGGCCCGCCGCCGCAGGCGGTGGGAGGGTGAGAGGTTTCACCGCCTGCCGGCAAACCCCGAGCTGTTGGGCACCTCCAGGGGAATCCAGACTTCCACTCTCATCGCGGCCGCCAAGTCATGCCGCTCCTCATCAGAGCCTTGTCCTGAGAGATTGTAACCTCTCACCCTCCCACCGCTTCGCGGCGGGCCCCTCCCTCTCTCTATGAGAGAGGGTTCAAGGAACGCGCGCTCCTCCGCCCCCCTGACGTCATCGCCAGCGGCGAGGCCTCGCCTTAGACCCTTGGAGGCGAGCCTGCTCTGGCGTCCGGCCGTGTCAAGGACCGCCCCTGGCGGCCGCGTTGCGGCGGCGCGACGCGCCGTCCTTGACACGGCCAGACGCCAGAGCTCCGATCCACCAAGGGTTTAAGGTGAGGCTTTATCCGCCGGGGCGGATAGAGCCTCACCCACGGGTTCCACTCGGCAGTCCGAGAGTCGAAGACTTTGACGTCTATGATTTTTGCTTCGGGGGAAGATGGCAATGAAATCACAAAGTACGAGGCAGGTTGAACTTAAATATATTAGACTTCAAACCTTTATTGCAGGAACTAGCCTTATTTCGACATTAGCCATGTCAGCTATTGGGCTATGGATAGGCGTACAAATAAACGAAAACTCTGAAATCCAAAGACGCCACGAGCGCGAAGAACAATCCAAGGCCGATACAGCCAGAAAAAAAGATGAATTGGATTTCAATTGCCTCAATATGATTGTGCAACTCTCCAACACTAGCGAAAAGTTGGGAAAAAATTCTGATGAAGTCGCAAATATTGCAGAATCCATAGAAGGAAAATGTCAAAAATCATCTGTAATATCGTCGTTGACATTTATATATAAAAACAAACACTCCATGGTACGCGATACGGATTCTTTTATTAAATGGGCGTACTCAAATGGATATTACAAACTAGAGGACGTTGAAAATGGATACAAGGTATACAAGAGCGCATGCGCAGCATGTAATGAACCAATTAAAACGTCCGACGAGATCGCCAATGATTTCGAGAATTGGGTATCTTCGCACGAGAAATGAACAGGACATACTTACGCCTTGCAACAAACCCCGTCTTCAATAGGCCCCAACTTATCCAAGTCGTGGATAGCGAATAGCATCCCCAGCCCCGCTAACACCCCCACCACCCTTTCCCCATTCCCCCGCCGCCCCAAAGCGCCTAGGTAAGGCTCACTCTGAGCATATCCGGGATCGGATGAAGGCGATGGACGACGCGGGCATGAGCTTGCAGGCGACGATGACGGCGATGGGGCAGGCGGCTCGGCACGGGGCGCAGGCCCTGCGCGTGGCCACGCCAGACCAGCGCACCGCCGCCCTCAAGGCCATGGCCGCCGCCATCCGCGCCGATGCCGACACGATCCTGGCCGCCAACGCCCGCGACCTCGACAAGGCCGGGGCCGGCGGCCTGACCGCGCCGATGGTCGAGCGGCTGATGCTGAACGCCGCCCGCCTGGAAGGCGTGGCCGCCGGGGTCGAGGCCGTGGCGGCCATCCCCGATCCGCTGGGCGTGGAGACCGCCCGCTGGACGCGCCCCAACGGCCTGGACATCGCCCGGGTGCGCACGCCGATCGGCGTGATCGCCATGATCTACGAGAGCCGGCCCAACGTGACCGCCGACGCCGCGGCCCTGTGCGTGCGCTCGGGCAACGCGGTGATCCTGCGCGGCGGGTCCGAGTGCATCCACTCCAACCTCGCGATCCACGCGGCCATCGCCAAGGGGCTGAAGGCGGCGGGGATCTCGACCGACGCGGTGCAGATCGTCCGCACGCCCGACCGCGACGCCGTCGGGGCGATCCTGGGCGGGCTGGACCGCGCCATCGACCTGATCATCCCCCGGGGCGGCAAGAACCTGGTCGCCCGGGTCCAGCAGGAGGCCCGCGTGGCCGTGCTGGGCCACCTGGAGGGGCTGAACCACGTGTTCGTCCACGCCGCGGCCGATCCGAAGAAGGCCGTCGAGATCGTGCTGAACGCCAAGATGCGCCGCGTGTCGGTGTGCGGCGCGGCCGAGACCCTGCTGGTCGACCGGGCGGTGGCGGAAGCCCTGCTGCCGTCCATCGCCGACGCCCTGATCAAGGCCGGTTGCGAGCTGCGCGGCGACGGCCCCTCACGGGCCATCGAGCCGACGATGAAGCCGGCGGTCGAGGCCGACTGGTCCACCGAATACCTGGCGCCGACGATCTCGGTGGCCGTGGTCGACGGGGTGGACGGCGCGGCCGCCCACATCGCCGCCTACGGCTCGGGCCACACCGACGCGATCCTGACCGAGGACCCGGCGGCGGCCGACCGGTTCGTGGCGCTGGTGGACAGCGCCATCGTGCTGGTCAACGCCTCGACCCAGTTCGCCGACGGCGGCGAGTTCGGCTTCGGGGCCGAGATCGGCATCGCCACCGACAAGCTTCACGCCCGCGGCCCGGTCGGGGCCGAGCAACTGACGACGTTCAAGTATGTGGTTCGCGGGACCGGCCAGACTCGTCCCTGAAGCCGGTCGCCCCTCGGCGCAGAGGCTCGGGTTCCATCTGGAGCCCGGCATGCGCGTGGGCCTGTTCGGCGGCAGCTTCAACCCGGCGCACGAGGGCCACGCCCACGTGGCCGAGACCGCCTTGCAGCGCCTGGAGCTGGACAAGGTGATCTGGCTGGTCTCGCCGCAGAACCCGCTGAAGTCGTCGCACGAGACGCGGCCCCTGGCCGAGCGGATGGCCGGCGCGCGGCGCTGGGCGCGCGGGAACGGGATGATCGTCTCCGACGCCGAGACGCGGCTGGGGTCGCAATACACCATCGACACCCTGCGGGTGCTGCGGGCCCGCTATCCGCGCGTGAAGTTCGTCTGGATCATGGGCGCCGACAGCCTGGCCACCTTCCACCGCTGGCGGGGCTGGACCCAGATCATGCGCGAGGTGCCGGTGGCGGTGATTTCGCGGCCGTGGATCGCCCTGAAGGCCCGCACCTCGCCCGCCGCCCGCCGCTTCGCCTTCGCCCGCTTGCCCGCCAGCGCCGCCGCCGTCCTGGCCGACGCCACGGCGCCGGCGTGGGTCTATCTGACCGGCCCGCTGAACTACGCCTCGTCGACGGCGCTGCGGAAGCGGCAGGCCAAGGGATAGGGCCCAAATCCGCCCCGCGACGACGACCCCCCTCATCATTTGGAGTCTTCCATGCTATGGGAGGGCTTGCGCGAACCCATCAAGGAGCATTTCCGCTGCGTAGCGACCCCGCGCCGACGGCGCACGAGGGAACGGTTTCCACCGAAACCTCGACCAACGAGTCCGAGCTGGACCTGAGTATCAAGGCCCTCGAGACCCTGATCCTGAACCGTCTCGACGACGACAAGGCCCAGGACATCGTCCACATCGACCTGACGGACAAGAGCTCGGTCGCCGACAGCCTGATCGTGGCGTCCGGCCGGTCGCACCGTCACGTCGGCGCCCTGGCCGACCACATCATCCGGGCCCTCAAGGAAAACGGCTTCGGCAAGGCGCGGGTCGAAGGCCTGCCGCATTGCGACTGGGTGCTGATCGACGCCGGCGACGTGGTGGTCCACCTGTTCCGCCCGGAAGTCCGCTCGTTCTACAATATCGAGAAGATCTGGGCCGTCGACGCGCCGCACCGGCTGGCGTCGAACTAAACCGCTTCGTCTCCCCCGGCCCGGTCACTGACCTGAAGACCGGGGGATGCCGGGCCTCGCCCCGCCTGGACGCGCGATGAAGATCACCATCCTCACCGTCGGAAAGCTCGGCCGCATGGTCGAGGCGCAGCTGGCCGTGGACTACGCGTCCCGGGCCACGGCGTCCGGTCGCGCCCTGGCCCTGGGCCCGGTCGAGATCGTCGAGGTCGAGGCCCGCAAGCCCGGCAAGGCCGCCGAGGCCGAGGTGCTGCGCCCGCACCTGGAGGGCGCCTACGTCGTCGCCTGCGACGAGCACGGCAAGGTGCGCCCCAGCCGCGCCTTCGCCGAGCATGTCGGCCGGCTGCGCGACGACGGGCACCGCAGGGTCGTGTTCCTGATCGGCGGCGCCGACGGCCTGGACCCGTCGATCCTGGCCGTCGCCGACGAGATGCTGGCCTTCGGGCCCCAGACCTGGCCGCATGCCCTGGCCCGGGCGATGCTGGCCGAGCAGGTCTATCGCGCCGTGACCATCCTGGCGGGCTCGCCTTATCACCGCGATTGAGTTTCAGACCCCGCTCATCCCCTCCCCCGTCATCCTCGGACTTGTTCCGAGGACCCCTGTTTCAGCTTCGTTGCCCGAGCAGGGTGCGCGCGGCGTCGGCGGAGCCTCGATCCGCGAACGACAACACGGCGGACCTAGGGGTCCTCGGAACAAGTCCGAGGATGACGGACGTTGAGGGTTGAAAGGGCGGACGAGAACCGGTTGTCGCTGCACCCCAATCCGGGCATTGATCGACCCATGTCGCGTCGCGTCGCCATCATCGTCGTAAGCCTGCTGGGCCTCGCGCTCGGCGGTGCGACCGTGGTCGCCGCCCAGGTCAGCCAGAAGCAGAGGGACGAGCAGGCCGCCGCCGACACCCGCCGCGAGATCGCCGACCTGCGCGGCGAGCTGGACGCCTTGGGCCGCCAGCGGGTGGACGCCGGCGACGACGTCGACCTCAAGCGCGCCCGGCTGGAGGCCCTGCACCAGCGCGAATCGGCCCTGACCGCCGAGCTGGGCCGCGACCGGGGCCAGTTGGCCCGGCTGCTCAGCGCCCTGCAGCTCTTCCGCCGCGATCCGCCGCCGGCCCTGCTGGTCAGCCCCGGCGACGCCCGCGACGCGGTGCGGGCCGCGATCCTGATCCGCGCCATGACCCCCGAGCTGCAGGCCCGGGCCGACGGCTACGCCCGCCAGGCCCGCGCCGTCTCGGCCCTGCGCCGCGAGGCCGCCGCCGCCTCCGAGCAGCTGTTCACCGCCGAAAGCCTGGTCGCCGACCGCCGCGGCGAGCTGGAGCGGATGATCGTCGAGAAGACCCAGCTCGAGCGCGCCTACGCCCAGGAGGCCCTGACCGGCGACGACCAGGGCACGCTGGGCGCCCTGACCGACGGCCTGGCGCCCAAGCCCGCCACCGGGCCCTTGAAGCTGAGCTCTCCCGCGCCCGGGCCGCTGGCCCGGCGGTTCGGCCAGGCCATGCCCGCCGGCGGCCGCGCCACGGGCCTGACGATCCGCACGGAAAAGGGTCACGTCGTGGCCAGCCCCGCCGCCGCCGTGGTCGAATACGCCGGACCGCTGAATGGCTGGGGGACGGTCTTGATCCTGCGCGCCCAGGGCGCCTACCATCTGGTGCTGGCGGGAATGGACGAGGTTTCCGTCGGACCCGGACAATCTGTCGCACCCGGCGCGACGGTTGGCCGGATGGTTAATCAGGGCTCTTCGAAGCCAGAACTCTATTTCGAGGTCCGTGAGGACGGCGTCCCGGTCGATCCGGAGCGCTGGTTGAAACAGGGATCGCGGTAAACGGCTTTTTCAGCGATGATGGCCGTTAAATGAACAAGGCTTCGCCTCAGTAACGGGCTGAGCGAGACCTTTCAATGCGACGCCTAGCGTCGTCCAGGGAGCCTTCCAGGCCACATGCGCAAGTACCTGCTCATCGGTGTTTCGGCCTTCGTCCTCGGCGCGGGGACCATGGCCTACATCAGCCCCATCGCCCAGGCGACCAGCTCGACCAAGGGCCAGACCTACAAGATGCTGGAGCTGTTCGGCGACGTCCTGCAGACGGTCGACGCCCAGTACGTCTCCGAGGTCGACAACAAGAAGCTGATCGAGGCGGCCCTGGACGGCATGCTGACCAGCCTGGACCCGCACTCGGGCTACCTATCGCCCGACAGCTTCGAGGACATGCAGGACACCACCCGCGGCGAGTACGGCGGGCTGGGCATCGAGGTCACCAGTGAAGACGGCGTGGTCAAGGTGATCTCGCCGATGGACGGCACGCCCGCCGCCCGCGCCGGCATCCAGGCCGGCGACTACATCACCTCGGTCAACGGCCAGTCGGTGCTGGGCCTGACGGTCAACGAGGCGGTCAAGCAGATGCGCGGCCCGGCCGGCGAGTCGGTGACCCTGACCATCGCCCGCGAGAAGACCGACCCGTTCGACGTCAAGCTGACGCGCGAGATCATCAAGCCCAAGGCCGCCATCGCCCGCATGGAAGGCGACTACGGCTACGTGCGCCTGCCCGGCTTCAACGAGAAGGCCACCGACGCCCTGACGGCGGCGATCACCGAGCTGAAGACCAAGAACCCCAACATGAAGGGCCTGGTCTTCGACCTGCGCAACAATCCCGGCGGTCTGCTGGACCAGGCCGTGGGCGTCTCGGACGTGTTCCTGGACGGCGGCGAGGTGGTCAGCCAGCGCGGCCGCGACCCGCGCGACATCCAGCGCTACAACGCCAAGCCCGGCGACCTGCTGAACGGCCTGCCGGTGGTGGTGCTGATCAACCAGGGCTCGGCCTCGGCCGCCGAGATCGTCGCCGGCGCCCTGCAGGACCGTCACCGCGCCGAGCTGGTGGGCATCACCAGCTTCGGCAAGGGCTCGGTCCAGACCGTGATCCCGCTGCGCGGCGGGGCCGACGGCGCCCTGAAGCTGACCACGGCGCGCTACTTCACCCCGTCGGGCCGCTCGATCCAGAAGACCGGCATCGCGCCCGACCTGGAAGTGGCCCAGACCAAGGAGCAGGCCCAGGACATCGCCAACCGCGTGTGGTTCAGCGAGGCCAGCTTCAAGAACGCGCTGAACGCCGACGAGGGCAAGAGCCGCCAGGGCGTCCACACCCCGGCCGAAGCCCCGCCGCCCGGCTTCGACGAGAAGAAGGGCGACTTCCAGCTGGACCGCGCCATCGCCGTGCTGAAGGCCGGCTCGGTCCAGGCGGTGCCCAAGCTGCCCAAGCCGGCCGCCAAGATCGCCGAGGTCACCGCCAAGGCGGCGGCCGCGGCGGGCAAGGCCCCGCCGGTCGAAAAGAAATAACGGGAAGGGCCGGCCCAGCGCCGGCCCTTTTTCGTTTCGGCGGGCCGCGAATTCAAACATCCGGACGGGAGCGTGATGGCCTCCAACGATGTCCTGCTGGCGATCGGCGTCTTCGTCGCCCTGACCGCCGCCGCCCTGATCACCCTGCTGGTCTGCGAGCGGGTGGAGCACGACCAGCGCGCCAAGGCCGCCGGCAACGTGGTGCGCACCGTCTCCAACATCTTCGCCCTGATGACCTCGCTGGTGCTGGGGGTGATGATCACCTCGGCCCGCACCACGTTCGAGGAGACCGACCGCAGCGTCCACGCCCTGGCCTCGCAGCTGATCGTGCTGGACCTGACGCTCAGCGAATACGGACCCGAGGCCGACCCGACCCGCGAGCAGCTCCGGCTCTACGCCCGCCAGGTGCTGCACGACGCCTGGCCCGACCGGGCCGCCGCGCCGGCCAAGGTCGCGACCAGCGACGTGCTGTTCTCCCGGATGAGCGACGGCCTGCGCAAGCTGCGCCCGGCCAATGTCGACCAGCGCAAGATCCGCGACGACGCCCGCACCCAGCTGGAGGCCCTGTTCGAGGCGCGCTGGGAAGTGACCGGCCGCTCGCAGGACGCCGTCGGCGGCGGGGCGTTCGTCTTCGTGCTGGCCGCCTGGCTGATCGTGATCTTCTCGGGCTTCGGCTACCAGGCGCCGATGAATGTCCTGGTGGTGGTGATCTTCGTGGTCTCGGCCGCCCTGATCGCCGGGACCCTCTACCTGGTCATGGACATGGAGCAGCCCTTCCGAGGGACCATCCGCGTCTCGCCGGCCCCGCTGGAGCGGGCGCTAGTGGAGATGGCGCGCTGAAGCCCGGACGACGCCTAGTCGATCGCCCCTCCCTAAAACTCCCGTCATTCCGGGCCTTGTGCCCGGAACCCCTGGTTCAGCCCGCACGTGAAGCGCCTTGGCGCGCCAGCGCGCCACTCCTCCGCACCTGCGGCGGATGGAGGGGTCCCGGGCACAAGGCCCGGGATGACGGGAGTTGGGGGGATCGCGGCTTTCGCCCGGGACGAGCGCTGCAATTCGAAGTAGAGTTGGCGCTCCAGGGGAGGGCGTCTGATGCCACGGGTGATGCTGCGGGCGATGCTCGCGCTCGTGTTCGCGATCCTGGCCTTGGGGGCCGCCACGGCGAACGCCCGGTCATCGGCCAACTGCCAGTACCAGAACCCGACCTCGCCCCAGAGCCTGTTCCCGGGCGTCTCCTACCAGGCGGTGACCGTCGTCTGCAGCGCCCAGCCGCAGCAGCACACGACCCTGGCCCATGTGCTGAGCATCGACGTCGGCTCGGGTTCGATCACCCTGGACTCGTCCGCCGCCGCCAGCGGCGCCACGTTCGGCCTGACCCTGCCGTCCCAGTTCCTGACCGCGACCAAAGCCGCCCTGGCGGTCAACGCCAACCTGTTCGCCGCCAACTGCTGCTACTATTCGGCCGCGCAACAGGGCTGGCCGACCCAGCTGTGCGGCTGGCAGGTCAGCGGCGGCGTGACCCAGTCGCCCCAGGGCGCCAAGCCGACCGGCTGCCAGGCCGACTATCCGTTCAACGCCAGCCTGGTCCAGATGAAGGACGGCGAGGTCCGGATCCTCTATTCCAACACCCCCCAGGCGATCGAATTTCCGGTGGTCACGGCGGTGACCGGCAGCCACATGCTGGTGTTCGGCGGCAAGAGCCTGGGGCCGTTCAGCGGCTCCAGCACCGACTTCTTCGGCCCCAACGCCCGCACCCTGGCCGGCCTCTCCAAGGACCGGAAGACCCTGTGGCTGGTCGCCCTGGACAAGGCGTCCACCGGCCTGACCCTGGACGAGGCGGCGGCCGTGATGCTGCACCAGGGCGCCGCCGCCGCGATCAACCTGGACGGCGGGGGCTCCAGCACCATGGTCCAGGCCTCCGGCGGCGGCTTCGCCTTCCTGAACGTCCCGCCCGACCCGGCCAAGACCTGCCTGGCCGGCTATCCCAGCAACCAGGACCCGGCCACCTGCGAACGCCTGGTCGGCGCCAGCCTGGGAATCCATGTCGCGGGCCAGGGCGCCCGGCCGAAGTGACGGGACGGAGAGGCGGCGGGCCATTCCGTCGCACCTTTCATTAACCATATGTTCGGCGCTTCCGGGCTAAATCCCGGGGCATGGCCGTGACCTTCTCCCGCAAGCCCGCCTATAGCGCCGACGCGCCCGCGTCCGGACGCGAGAGCGGCGACCTGCGCGCCAAGGTCCTGGCGGCCGCCGCCAACCCCTTCATCGGCGCCAGCGCCGCGGCCTTCCTGTTCCTGCTGAGCCTGGCCCTGCTGGTGCTGGTCACCGGCGACCCCAACAAGGGCTCGCCCCTGGTGCGGGTGGCGCTGGACAAGGTGGGCGCCACCAAGAACGTCCCCGAGGGCTGGCGCGACGCCCTGACCCCCGAGCGCGACGGCGAGGCGCCGCTGCTGCCGGGCGCCCTGGACCTGTCGAACCTGCCGTTCCTGGGCCACGACGACGCCGCCGAGGCGGAAGGCCCGGCGATCGCCGCCCCGCCGCCGGCCGCCTCGGCCTCCGGTCCCCTGCCCGCCGCGCCGATCGCCGGCCTCTACGCGCCCGGTCCCGGCGGCGGCTCGCTGCCGGTGATCGCCCCCGACGGCCGCATGGCCTCGGAAGCCTACGCCCGCCCGTTCACCGCCGACGGTCGCCCGCGCGTGGCCCTGGTGATCGGCGGCCTGGGCCTGAACCCCCAGACCACCCGCCAGGCCATCGAGACCCTGCCGCCCGAGATCACCCTGTCGTTCGCGCCCTATTCCGAGGGTCTGCAGGGCTGGATCGACCTGGCCCGCAGCCATGGTCACGAGGTGCTGCTGGAAGCGCCGATGGAGCCGGTCGACTATCCGGCCAACGACCCGGGCCCCTACACCCTGATCGCCTCCAACCGCCCCGAGGACACGGTGCGCAAGATGGAATGGCTGATGTCGCGGGCCACCGGCTACTACGGCCTGACCAACTATCTGGGCTCGCGCTTCGTCACCAGCGACACGGCCATGACCACCTTCACCCTGGCCTTGAAGGCCCGGGGGCTGGCCTTCATCGACGACGGCCAGGCGTCCTTGCGCGGCGGTCCGATCCCCCGCGCCTCGGCCGACCGGATCATCGACGACGAGCTGGCCGCCGGCTCGATCGACGGCCAGCTGAAGATGCTGGAGGTCGGCGCCGCCGGCCGCGGCCAGGCCCTGGGCTCGGGCTTCGCCTATCCGGTGACGATCAACCAGGTGCGCCTGTGGGCCGCCGGCCTGTCGGGGAGGGGCTTGCAACTGGCCCCCGCCTCGGCCATGGCCAAGCGATGAGCCGCAGCGAAACCTCCGACTATCCTGATCATCGTCCCAATGTCGGCGTCGTCCTGTTCCACCCGGACGGCCGCGTCTGGCTGGGCAAACGGCACAACCAGCCGCCGCCCCACAACTGGCAATTCCCGCAAGGGGGAGTCGACGAGGGCGAGGATTTGCTGGCCGCGGCGCGTCGCGAGCTGGCCGAAGAGACCGGCGTCACTTCGATCGAGTATCTGGCCCGCACCGAGGGTTGGCTGATCTACGACTTCCCCGCCGACTTCGCCGCGTCGAAAAAAGCCCGTGGATTCAAGGGCCAGAAGCAGGTCTGGTTCGCCTTCCGCTTCCTCGGCGACGAATCCGAGATCGATCTGGAGGCCGACGCCCACGTCGAGTTCGACGCCTGGAAATGGGGCGCTCTCGACGAAACGCCCGAACTGATCGTACCTTTCAAACGCGCGGTGTACGAACAGGTCGTTTCCGCGTTCAGTGGGTTCGCGCTCGGGGGCTGAAATCCGGCGCTGGGGAGTATGGAATGGCGGACACGATCCTGCTGATCCACGGCTACGGTTGCGCTGGGGACGTCTGGGATCCCATGGCCGCGAGGCTGCGGGCCGAGGGCTACCGCGTGGTGGCGCCGACCATCCGCTCGGCCGTGCGGACGGTCGAGGGTCCCCGGGCCGGCCTGGCGGGCCTGACCCTGGCCGACTACGTCGCCGAGATGAGCGCCCTGGCCCAGTCCCTGGCCAAGGAGGACGGCAAGAAGCCGATCGTCTTCGGCCACTCCATGGGCGGACTGATCGCCCAGAAGGTCGCCGAGGCCGGCCTGGCTGAACGCCTCGTGCTGTTCGCCCCCGCCTCGCCGACCGACGCCCGCGGCAAGCCCAAGCTCTCGCCGGTCTTCACCTTCCTGAACATGGCCCTGCAGTCCAAGCCCGAGACCCGGGCGGGCAAGATGTGGAAGACCGGCTTCAAGTTCGGCGTCATGAACGTCGTGCCGCCCGCGCGCCACGACGCGCTGTACGCGACCATGGTCCACGACAGCGGCCAGGTGCTGGCCGACCTGGCCTGGCCGCACAAGGATCCGAACAGGACCGCCCATGTCGACGCCGCGAAAGTGACCGTCCCCGTGCTGGTCCTGGCCGGCGCTCTGGATCGCACCACGCCTCTCGAGGACGTGCGCCTCGTCGGCCGGAAATACCCGGCCGCCGACCTCAAGATCTACCCCAACAACGCCCATTACCTGATAGACGAGCCAAACACGATGAGCATTCTCGACGACGTCCTCGCCTGGCTGACGGGCAAGCCCAAAGCCGCTCCGACCACGGCTCCGGCGCCCGCCCCGGCGGCCAAGGCCGAGCCCGTGAAGGCCGCGGAG
>NZ_JBBEUD010000037.1:0-27878 GCF_037402475.1 Caulobacter sp. CCG-8 | reverse complement strand
ATTCTTTTTCAAACTCCGGACGATGTCCGGCGCTCCGCAGCCCTTTCCATACCTTCAGCGAGAGATCGCGTGAGTCTGAAAAGCCGTGGCTCACCCCCTTGCCCCCACCTGGCGGCTTCGCCGCCTGTCCGCCCCCGTAGGGGGCGGAGCCGCCTGCGCGAGGCTCTTCCCCTGCGGGGGAAGACGACCGCGAAGCGGTCCGTAGGGGGCAAGTGCTGACCGCATCGGAGGAACAGGACCTGCTAAGGCTCGACGATCCTGCCGCCCGTCATCGGCGCGGCCACGCCGGTGGTTCCGGGGAAGCTGATCGGCAGCCCGCGCGCCGTGCGGGCGGCCAGGTAGGCGAAGGCCTCGGCCTCGATGGCGTCGCCGCGCCAGCCGACGGCTTCGGCGGTCTTGACCGGGACCGGCGCCCGTTCGGTCAGGGCCTTCATGATCTGCGGATTGTGACGGCCGCCGCCGCAGACGATCAGGGCGTCGGGGCGCTGGCCGTGCTCGAACGCCTTGACGACCGCCTCGGCGGTGAAGGCCACCAGGGTGGCGGCGGCGTCCTCGGAGGACAGAGGATCGACCAGGTCGAGCGGGAAATCATAGCGGTCCAGAGACTTGGGGGCCGGGCCGGAGAAATAGTCGCTGGCCAGGAAGGTCTTCAGCACCGCCTCGTCGACGACGCCCGCCGCCGCCAGCCGGCCGTTCTCGTCGAACCGCCCCAGGCCGCGCGCCTGCAGCATCAGGTCGATCATGCCGTTGCCCGGCCCGGTGTCGAAGGCCAGCAGGTCGTCGTCGGGACCGATCAGGGTGATGTTGGCCACCCCGCCGATGTTCAGGGCCGCCACCGGCGCCGGCAGGCCCGAGGCCCGGGCCCGGGCCGCGTGATAGATCGGGGCCAGCGGCGCCCCCTGCCCGCCCGCCGCCACGTCGGCCGTGCGGAAGTCGAAGGCCACCGGCCGCCCGCAGGCGCGGGCCAGACGCTCGGCGTCCAGCAACTGCACCGTCCGGCCGATCCGGCCCGGATGCGGCCGCTCGTGCAGCACCGTCTGGCCGTGCACGCCCAGCAGGTCGAATTCGGACCAGGCCAGGCCGTGCTCGGCCAGGAAGCTCTCGGCGGCGTGGAAATGCTCGTCGGCCACGGCCTGGGCCGCCTCGGCGAAGATGTCGGGCGCGGGCTTGTCGCGCGGCCAGCCCCGCGCCACCTCCGTGGCCACCAGCAGGAGGTCGCGGGTCGCCTCGCGCAGTTTCCGCTCGCCGCACGGCCCGAAGGCCTGGATCTCGACGCCGTCGGTCTCGAGCACCGCCATGTCGACCGCGTCGAGCGAGGTGCCGGTCATGAATCCCAGGATACGCATGGTCTGGTTGACTGCCACGGCCCGCGCCGGGTAGCTAGGCCCCATGATCGACGCCCGCGTCATGCCTCGTCCGTATTACCGCCCGCTGCCATAGCGGGAGGCCGACGAAGCACGTCGCCGCCACCCCGCCTCGCCGGGGTCGTCCAAGATCGATCATGCGCTCCGGCCCCTCCCGGAGACCCCAAATGAAGTCCTCACAACCCGATCCCGCCGTGCTAGACGGCCCCCCGTTGTCTTCGAATACGTCCAATTCAGAGAGTCGAGCCATGTCCGCCGCCCCCGCCGCCTTCAAGTCGGAATTCCTCCAGACCCTGCAGGCGCGCGGCTACATCCACCAGATCACCCATCCGGAGGAACTGGACGCGGCGGCCGCCGGCGGGATCGTCACCGCCTACATCGGCTTCGACGCCACCGCCCCTTCGCTGCACGTCGGTTCGCTGATCCAGATCATGATGCTGCGCCGCCTGCAGCAGGCCGGCCACAAGCCGATCGTCCTGATGGGCGGCGGCACGACCAAGGTCGGCGACCCCACCGGCAAGGACGAGAGCCGCAAGCTGCTGAGCGACGCCGACATCGCGGCCAACATCGCCGGCATCAAGCAGGTGTTCGCCAAGTTCCTGACCTTCGGCGACGGCCCGACCGACGCCATCATGGTCGACAACGACGCGTGGCTCAGCAAGTTCGGCTACGTGCAGTTCCTGCGCGACTACGGCGTGCACTTCACGGTCAACCGGATGCTGGCCTTCGACTCGGTCAAGCTGCGGCTCGAGCGCGAGCAGC
Organism: Caulobacter sp. CCG-8; assembly: GCF_037402475.1. Taxonomy (NCBI): domain Bacteria; kingdom Pseudomonadati; phylum Pseudomonadota; class Alphaproteobacteria; order Caulobacterales; family Caulobacteraceae; genus Caulobacter; species Caulobacter sp. CCG-8. Next base: position 25,752 of record NZ_JBBEUD010000037.1, on the reverse strand, counting down.
CGATGACCTTCCTCGAGTTCAACTACATGCTGATGCAGGCGGTCGACTTCCTGGAGCTGAACCGCGCCCATGGCTGCGTGCTGCAGATGGGCGGCTCGGATCAGTGGGGCAACATCCTCAACGGCGTGGAGCTGACGCGCCGGGTCGACCAGAAGGCCGCCTTCGGCCTGACCACGCCGCTGCTGGCCACGGCCTCGGGCGCCAAGATGGGCAAGACCATGTCGGGCGCGGTGTGGCTGAACGCCGAGCAGCTGAGCCCCTACGACTACTGGCAGTTCTGGCGGAACACGGAAGACGCCGACGTCGGCCGGTTCCTGAAGCTGTTCACCGACCTGCCCCTGGACCGCATCGCCGAGCTGGAAGCCCTGCCGGGCGCCCAGATCAACGACGCCAAGAAGGTGTTGGCCGACGAGGCCACCCGGATGGCCCACGGCGAGGACGAGGCCCGCAAGGCGCGCGACGCCGCCGAGAAGGCGTTCGAGCAAGGCGCGCTGTCGGCCGACCTGCCGACCTTCGAGGTTCCCGCCGCGGACCTGAAGGCCGGGATCGTCCTGGCCAACCTGTTCGCCGACGCCGGCCTGGCCGCCTCGCGCGGCGAGGCCCGTCGCCTGGCCCAGGGCGGCGGGGTCAAGGTCAACGACAAGGCCGAGCCCGACGCCAACCGCGTGGTCACCGAGGCCGACCTGGTCGACGGCGTCGTCAAGCTGGCGGCCGGCAAGAAGAAGATCGTGTTGGTGAAGCCCGTTTAGGTATCGTATGCCCGGACGGGTCCGAGACTCGTCCGGGCCCTTCGACCCGTTGCGAGTGACTTGAGGAAGAGCACGATGCTGGAACCCGGCGACAAGGCCCCCGACTTCGACCTGGCCACCGACACCGGCCGCGTCAGCCTTTCGGGCCTGAAGGGCAAGAACGTCGTGCTCTACTTCTATCCGAAGGACGACACGGCCGGCTGCACCTCCGAGGCCCTGCAGTTCTCGTCCGAGGTCGAGGAATTCGCCAAGCTGGGCGCGGTGATCGTCGGGGTGTCCAAGGACAGCGTCGCCTCGCACGCCAAGTTCCGCAAGAAGCACGACCTGACCGTCGAACTGGCGGCCGATTCCACCGGCGAGATCGTCGAGGCCTACGGCGCCTGGGTCGAGAAGAGCATGTACGGTCGCAAGTACATGGGCATCGACCGCTCGACCTTCCTGATCGACCGCGAGGGCGTGGTCCGCAACGTCTGGCGCAAGGTGAAGGTGCCCAACCACATCAAGGCGGTGCTGACGGCCGCCAAAGCCCTGAAGTAGCGGTGTGGCGCGCCGGCCTCAGGCGTGCGGTTATCGCAACACTAAAAGCCCCCGAACGGTGGCAATCGGTCGCGGAACCTTTTATCGGTTGAATTGTTTAAGCAAAACGTCGCCCTGCGTTCACGTCGGGCGCGAAGTATCTTGCGCGTTTCCGCTTTCTCGTTGCATATCGCCGGGACCTTGAAAACGGGGGTTTCCTAGGGCGATGGCGATCACGCGCTTCAAGCGACTGCGACAATCCCTGGAAGAGCTGTTCCCCGAGCGCCACCTGTATGTGCGCTCCGGCGGCGAGATGCGCGGCTACGTTTTCTCCACCGGCAAGCAACTGATGTGCGCCACGGGCGTCGCCGCGGCGGCGCTGTGGATGGGCGTGTGCACGGCCGCCATGATGGTCAACGCCCTGTCGGTCAGCTCGACCGACCAGATGGTCATCAAGCAGAAGGCCTATTACGAGCGCCTCAACGCCGACCGTCAGGCCCGCCTGAACAGCGCCGTGGCCCAGCTGTCGGCCAGCAGCGGTTCGCTGGACGAGCTGGCCAGCTCGGTCGAGAAGCGCCACGCCGCCCTCGCCCTCCTGCTCAGCGACTTCAAGGGCGTGCCCGGCGCGGTCCAGGCCCTGCAGATTTCCAAGCCCCATACGCTGGGCGCCTCGCCGGTCGAGCGCATCCAGGCCACGCGGATGGATCAGGAGCGCCTGATCGACGCCGCCGAGACCTTCGCCAAGAGCCGGGCCGAGCGCCTGCGCCTGGCCATGCGGATGGCCGGCCTCGACGCCGGTTCGTTCACCGGTCGCGGCGGCTCTTCGCTGGGCGGCCCGCTGATCGAGGCCAAGGACCCCCGCGCCCTGGCCGCCGTGCTCGACGTCGACGAGGAATTCGCCGGCCGGATCCAGCACGCCGCCACCGACATGTCGGACATGCGCCAGCTGAGCGCCGCCTCGCAGAAGCTGCCCTTCTACCGCCCGACCAACAATCCGGCGCTGAGCAGCAGCTACGGCGTCCGCTTCGACCCGTTCACCCATCGCCCGGCCTTCCATTCGGGCCTGGATTTCCCCGGCTCGTTCTACACGCCGATCATGGCCACCGCCCCGGGCGTGATCTCGTTCGTCGGCGTCCGCTCGGGCTACGGCAACGTCGTCGAGATCGACCACGGCAACGGCTTCAAGACCCGCTACGCCCACCTGCAGGCCGCTTCGGTCCGGGTCGGCCAGCGCGTGGCGATCGGCCAGCGCATCGCGGCCATGGGCTCGACCGGCCGTTCGACCGGTCCGCATCTGCACTACGAAGTATGGGTCAACGGGCGGGCCCAGAACCCGAACCGTTTCTTGAAGGCTGGTGAGTATGTTCAGCAAGCAAGCTAAGGCGCCCAAGGGACCGGCCCGCATCGAGCCGCTGCCGATGTCCATGGCGCCCGTTCCCGAAACCGCCCGCAAGGCGCCGCCAAAGGTGGCGTCGCTGATTTCGCCCGACATCACCATCGAGGGCGGCATCACCGGCGACGGCGAGCTGCAGATCGACGGCGTGGTCCGTGGCGACGTGCGCGTCGGTCGGCTGACGATCGGCGAAACCGGCCACATCGAGGGCTCGGTCTACGCCGAGGCGGTCGAGGTGCGCGGACGCATCGTCGGGGCGATCACCGCCAAGCAGGTGCGCCTCTACGGCACCTCCTACATCGACGGCGACATCACCCACGAGCAGTTGGCGATGGAGACCGGGGCCTTCTTCCAGGGCCGCAGCCTGAAGTTCCAGCGTCCGGCCGCGCCGCCGCAGCCGGCCCCCGCGCCGCAGCCGGCGCCGACGCCCGCCCTGGCCAAGCCGGCCGGCTAAAACAGAAACGCCCCGGATCGCTCCGGGGCGTTTTGCTTTTTCGAGGACCGCGCCGGCCCTAGGCCGAGGCGTCCCGCGTCGCCCCGACCCGCTGGGCCAGGGAAGCGCCCATGAAGGCGTCCAGGTCGCCGTCCAGCACGCCCTGGGTGTCGGAGGTCTCGACGTTGGTCCGCAGGTCCTTGACCATCTGGTAGGGCTGCAGGACGTAGCTGCGGATCTGGTGACCCCAGCCGATGTCGGTCTTCTGGTCCTCCAGCGCCTGCTGGGCGGCTTCCCGCTTCTGCAACTCGGCCTCGTAGAGCCGGGCGCGCAGCATCTTCCAGGCCTCCTCGCGGTTCTGGTGCTGCGAACGGCCGGCCTGGCAGGCCACGGCGATGCCGGTCGGGATGTGCGTCAGGCGCACGGCCGAGTCCGTCTTGTTGATGTGCTGACCGCCGGCCCCGGAGGCCCGGTAGGTGTCGGTGCGCACGTCGGCCGGGTTGATCTCGATCTCGATCGTGTCGTCCACGACCGGATAGACCCAGGCCGAGGCGAACGAGGTGTGGCGCCGGGCGCTGCTGTCGTAGGGGCTGATGCGCACCAGGCGGTGCACCCCGGCCTCGGTCTTCAGCCAGCCATAGGCGTTGGGGCCCTTGACCAGCAGGGTCGCGGACTTGATCCCGGCCTGGTCGCCGTCGGTCTCTTCGATCAGCTCCGTGGTCATGCCGTGGGCGTTGGCCCAGCGGGTGTACATCCGCAGCAGGATGCCGGCCCAGTCGCACGACTCGGTGCCGCCGGCCCCGGAGTTGATCTCGATATAGGCGTCGTTGCCGTCGGCCTCGCCCGACAGCAGGGCCTCGAGTTCGGCGCGGGCGGCGCGTTCCTTGATGGCCTTCAGCTGGGCGCGGGCGTCCTCCAGGGAGGCTTCGTCGCCTTCCATGTCGGCCAGTTCGGCGTAGTCGACGGCGTCCTTGACGTCGCGTTCGATGCTCTGCACGGCCTCGACGCGGGCGGCCAGGCTGGCGCGTTCGCGGGAGACGGCCTGGGCTTCCGACGGGCGGTCCCAGAGGGTCGGGTCCTCGACCCGGGCGTTCAGCTCATCGAGCTTTCTAAGGGCGACATCCCAGTCAAAGACGCCTCCTGAGCAGTCCCACGGACTGCTCGATGTCGGCCGCGGCGGCCTCGACATCCGGTCTCATCACGTAGCTCCGTGACAGTGTTGAAGGGCGCGGGACATAGCCCGCGCCCGGAGTCGGCGCAATGACTCCCCAAAAGATTGGGGGGTGATCGGCCGTCGATCAGTAGAGGCCGCTGATGTCCGGCGCCTGGGTGGGCGGCTTGGTCGGACCCTGGGTCGTGTTCGGGCCGATCTGGCCGCCGGGCCAGGCCTCGTCATAGGGCTGCGGGCCGGTGCTCTCGGTCGGCGCCACGACCTTGGGCTCGGTGCCGGGGCGGAAGGCCTCGCGGATGCCCCGGACCATGGCGAACTTGGCGTTCTTGGGCGCCTTGAACTCGGTCTTGGGCTGGCCCTTCAGGGCCTCGCGCATGAAGTCCATGAAGATCGGCACCGGGCCGGTCGCGCCCGTTTCGCCCTCGCCCAGCGAGCGGTTGTCGTCGAAGCCGATGAACACGCCGACCACCAGGTTGGGCGAATAGCCCATGAACCAGGCGCTGCGGTATTCGTTGGTTGTGCCGGTCTTGCCCGCCAGCGGATAGCCCAGCGAGCTGGCCTGGGCCGCGGTGCCGCGCTGGACCACGCCCTGCAGCATCGAGGTGATCTGGTAGGCGGTAATCGGGTCCATGACCTGCTCGCCCAGCGCCGGGATGCGGGGGCTCTCGTCGCCGTTGAAGCCGGCGTTGCAGCGGACGCAGTCGCGCTTGTCGGCGCGGAAGATCACCTTGCCCTCGCGGTCCTGCACCAGCTCTATCAGGTGCGGGTCGACCCGGCGGCCGCCGTTGACGAACGCGGTGTAGGCCGTGGTCAGCTTGAAGGGCGTGGTCTCGCCCGCGCCCAGGGCCATGGCCAGCACCGGGGCCATGTCGTGGGTCACGCCGGTCTTCTTGGCGGTCTCGACGATCTTCTTCATGCCGACGCTCTGGGCCAGGCGCACGGTCATGGCGTTGATCGACTGCTCCAGCCCCTTGCGCAGCGGCAGGGCCCCATAGAACTTCTTGTGATAGTTCTCCGGGCTCCAGTCCTCGCCGTTGGCCCCTTTCAGGGTGATGGCGGCGTCGACCACCACGCTGGCCGGCGTATAGCCGTTCTCCAGGGCCGTGGCGTAGACGAACGGCTTGAAGGCCGAGCCGGGCTGGCGCATCGCCTGGGTGGCGCGGTTGAAGTTCGACAGCGAGAAGCTGTAGCCGCCGACCAGGGCCACGACGCGGCCGGTATAGGGCTCCATCGCCACCAGGGCGCCGTTGACGATCGGGGTCTGGCGCAGGCGGTAGTTCGGCGAGCTGTCGGACTTCTCGACGAACACCAGGTCGCCGACCTTCAGGCCCTTGGTGGCGTTGGCCCAGGCCATGTCCTCGCCGGCGATGGCCCCCTCGCCTTCCCCCTTGGCCAAGCGGACGCCGCCCGAGGCCGAGGTGACGATGGCCGGGCGCCAGCCGCGGCGCTCCGACGGCGGGGCTTTCTTCAGCGCCTGCTTCTCCCAACTTCCATCCTGGGCGGCGTCCAGGGCGTCGACATGGCCCCAGGCGCCGCGCCAGCCGTGGCGGCGGTCGTACTTCTCGAGGCCTTCCATCAGCGCCACCCGGGCCGCGGTCTGCAGCCTGGGGTCCAGGGTGGTGCGCATGTAGTAGCCGCCCTCGTTCAGGCGGGGGCCGAGGGTGGCGACGCCGCGCTGGCGCACCTCCTCGACGAAATAGTCGGCGTCGCGGTACTTGGCGCGGCTGGGGGCGGCCTGGACGATCAGGTCCTCGGCCATCGCCTTGCGGGCGTCGGCCTGGCTGATCCAGCCCTGTTCGGCCATCTGGCCCAGGATCCAGTCGCGGCGGGCCTTGGCCTTCGCCTTGTTGCGGATCGGATGGTAGTTGTCCGGCCCCTTCGGCAAGGCGGCCAGATAGGCGCATTCGGCCAGGCTCAGCTCAGGTAGCGACTTGCCGAAATAGTTGTAGGCCGCCGCGCCCACCCCGTAAGAGCGGTAGCCCAGCCAGATTTCGTTCAGATAGAGCTCGAGGATCTGCTGCTTGGACAGCGACTGCTCCAGCCGGTGGGCCAGGATCGCTTCCTTGAACTTGCGCCCGACCGTGGCGTCGCTGGTCAGCAGGACGTTCTTGGCCACCTGCTGGGTGATCGTCGAGCCGCCTTCCAGGCGCCGGCCCCGCGCGGCGTTGCCGATGTTGTTGAGCATGGCGCGCGAGAAGCCGCCGACGTCGACGCCGCCGTGCTTGAAGAAGTTGTGATCCTCGGCCGCCAGGAAGGCCTGGGCCAGCTGGGGCGGGATCTGGTCGTACGGGACGAAGATCCGGCGTTCCTTGCTGTACTCGCCGATTAGGGTGCCGTCCCAGGCGTAGACGCGCGTGGCGGTGGGCGGACGATAATCCTGCAGCTCGCCCGCGTCGGGCATGTCGTGGAACAGCCAGGCGGCGTAGATGGCGATGGTGAAGCCCGCCACGGCGATCGCGGACAACACCGCGACACCGGCGATGGCGATCCATCGTTCTCTGGGCTTCAGATCCACGCAGCCTCCGTCGGGCGACGCACTTTCGCCCGCTCCGTTCGAATCCTCTAGAGCGCGATCGGCAAAAAGGTAAGCGGTTTCGCCGTCGCAGGGATCCGGCACGTCCGACGCGTCTTCCCCCTGATCGCTCTAGCGCGCATCGCGCAAGGCGCCAACGGCTCTCGCCAGGCTAGCGAGCCGAAGTCCTTCTGCCCTAGCGGGCGGCCAGGCGGGTCTGGGTGGCGAAATAGGATTCGATCGAGCCGGCGACGGCGTCCATCAGCCGGTCGCGACCGGCCGGGGTCTTCAGCAGCTGTTCGTCGTCGAGATTGGTGATGAAGCCCATTTCCAGCAGCACGGCGGGCACGTCCGGGGCCAGCAGCACGATGAAACCGGCGTCGCGGTGGCTGCGGCGCAGCAGGGTCGTCTCCTCGCCCACCGACTGCAGCAGGGTTTCTGCGAAGGCGGCCGAGCGGTTCTTGGTGGCGCGCTGCGACAGGTCCAGCAGGATCTGGCTGACCGCGCGATCGCGGCCCGGCAGATTGGCCTTCATCAGCCAGTCGTCCTTCTCGAGCACCCGCGCCACGCGCTCGGTGCCCTTTTCCGACAGGGTGTAGACGCTGGCGCCGCGGGTCGCGGCGTCGGGACCCGAATCGGCGTGCAGCGAGATGAACAGGTCGGCGTCGGCCCGGCGGGCGATCTGCACGCGGCTTTCCAGCGGCACGAAGGTGTCGGACTGGCGGGTCATGACCACGGTGTAGCGGCCCGACTTCTCCAGCTTGGCCTTCAGCGCCTTGGCGGCGGCCAGGGTGACGTCCTTCTCGGCGGTGTTGGCGCCCGACGAGCCCGGGTCCTTGCCGCCGTGACCGGCGTCGATGACGATGACCTTCTTCAAGCGCAGGGCCGAAGCCTTCACCGGGGCCGAGACCAGGGTCGGCTTCAGGACCGGGGCCTGGGCGGCGCCCGGCGCGTCCGTGGATTTCAGGTCGATGACATAGCGGTAGGCCGAGGCGCCGTCGCCCGGCGGCAGCAGGAATCGCCGGCGGACCTCGGCGTTGGCCTTCAGGTCCAGGCGCAGGCGGGCGCCGCCGGCGGCCTCGTCGATCGCCCAGCGCTCGACCAGCCCCTGGCCGGTCCCCTGCAGGTCGCCGCCGGTCGTGACGTTGGGCAGGCCGATCACCACGCGGCGGTCGCCGGCCCCGTCGGCCAGCAGCTTGCCGGTGGCGGCGCGGTCCAGGTCGATGACGATGCGGGTTTCGTTGCGGTCGCCGCCGAAGCGGACCTTCTGCACGCCGGCGGCTGGCGCAGGGCCCTGGGCCATGGCCACGGCGACGCCAGCCAGGGCCAGGCCGCCGACGATCATCGCCGCCCGCGCCCATCCTGTCCTCGCCGCCGAGATCAGAACCCTGCTCATGCCTACCGTCGCCCCCAGGCGCTCAACTTAAACCGAAAAACTGATATGCGCATTTTACGGTAGAGAAAGCGTTAACCTCGCACGCGACATGGCCGCGCAGGGGCGTGCAGTCGAGCGCTTTTCTTTTGCGGCGCGATGTTGCTACACTATGGTCCGCGCGCTGAGCGCCGTGATCGTCATGGCGGAAAGCGTGAGCGGTTCCTATCTCACGGACGCGGCTGCATTCTTTGAGGATGCAATTCGCATTCATGGCCGGAACCGCCGGACTGAACGAGTTTGGGTTCGATTACCAGCGTGAGGCGCGAAGCCTTCGCATGGATCGTCCCGCAGGGCCCGCGTCGGGCCCTTAAGCCGCCCCCGGCGTCGACGCTCCATCCGATCCGCGCCTCCGGCGCGTTTAAGGAACACAGAAACCTTATGGGCTGCGCCGCACCCGACCGCCTTTGGCGACCGACCTTCCGCAACCGCTTCGGCGGGGCGACGGGCGGTGACGTGCGCGCCTTTCAATCATATCGGCGCCCGGACCTAGCGTCCGCCGCGCGCCGTGGAGATACCTTTTATGTCGAAGAAGATGTTGATCGACGCCGCCCACGCAGAAGAGACGCGTGTGGTGGTCGTGGATGGCGCCCGCGTTGAAGAGTTCGATTTCGAGAGCCAGACCCGCAAGCAACTCCGCGGAAATATCTATCTCGCCAAGGTGACCCGCGTTGAGCCCAGCCTGCAGGCTGCGTTCATCGAGTACGGCGGCAACCGCCACGGCTTCCTGGCCTTCAACGAAATCCACCCGGATTACTACCAGATCCCGGTCGCCGACCGCGAAGCGTTGATGCGCGACGATTCCGGCGACGACGAGGACGATCACCACCACGCCCGCGAGGACGAGGACGGCGACGCGGTCGACGACGAGGAAGACGCCGTCGAGGAAGAACTGGCGCGCCGCAAGCGCCGCCTGATGCGCAAGTACAAGATCCAGGAAGTGATCCGCCGCCGGCAGATCATGCTGGTCCAGGTCGTCAAGGAAGAGCGCGGCAACAAGGGCGCGGCCCTGACCACCTACCTGTCGCTGGCCGGCCGGTACGGCGTCCTGATGCCCAACACCGCCCGTGGCGGCGGCATCAGCCGCAAGATCACCACGGTCACCGACCGCAAGCGCCTGAAGAGCGTCGTCCAGGGCCTGGACGTGCCGCAGGGCATGGGCCTGATCGTCCGCACGGCCGGCGCCAAGCGCACCAAGGCCGAGATCAAGCGCGACTACGAGTACCTGCTGCGTCTGTGGGAAAACATCCGCGACAACACGCTGCACTCGATCGCCCCGGCGCTGATCTACGAGGAGGAAGACCTCGTCAAACGCGCCATCCGCGACATGTACGACAAGGACCTGGAGGGCATCTGGGTCGAGGGCGAGGCCGGCTACAAGGAAGCGCGCGACTTCATGCGCATGCTGATGCCGAGCCAGGCCAAGAAGGTCTTCCCGTACCGCGAGCCCGCGCCGCTGTTCGTGAAGAACAAGATCGAGGACCATCTGGCCCAGATCTATTCGCCGGTCGTGCCGCTGAAGTCCGGCGGCTATCTGGTGATCAACCAGACCGAGGCCCTGGTCGCCATCGACGTCAACTCGGGCAAGGCCACGCGCGAGCGCAACATCGAGGCCACCGCGCTGAAGACGAACGTCGAAGCCGCCGAGGAAGCCGCGCGCCAGCTGCGCCTGCGCGACCTGGCCGGCCTGATCGTCATCGACTTCATCGACATGGATGAGGCCAAGAACAACCGCACCGTCGAGAAGGTCCTCAAGGACGCCCTGAAGGACGATCGCGCCCGCATCCAGATGGGCAAGATCAGCGGGTTTGGCCTGATGGAGATCAGCCGCCAGCGCCGCCGCACCGGCGTGCTGGAAGGGACCACCCATGTCTGCGAACACTGCGACGGCACCGGCCGCGTGCGCTCGGTCGAGTCCAGCGCCCTGGCCGCCCTGCGCGCGGTCGAGGTCGAGGCCCTGAAGGGCGGCGGCGCCGTCACCCTGAAGGTCAGCCGGCCGGTCGGCATCTACATCCTCAACGAAAAGCGCGCCTATCTGCTGCGCCTGCAGCAGACCCACGCCCTGTTCGTCACGGTCCTGGTCGACGACAGCCTGCACCAGGCCGAGCACGACATCGACCGTACGGAGCTGGGCGAGCGCCCTGCCCCGCAGATCTTCGCGCCCATCGAGCCCGAGCCCGACTACGACGACGAGGCGTTCGAGGACGAGGAGGAAGACGAAGACGATGACATCGTCTCCGAGGACGAAGACGAGAGCGAAGACGACGACGCGCCCCGCGCCGCCCGTCCGGCCCGCGCCGAGACGTCCGACGACGAAGGCGGCCGTCGGGGCCGCAAGCGCCGCCGTCGCGGCGGTCGTCGCGACGATCGTGAAGAAGGCCAGGCCGAAGCGGCCGGCGACGACGAGGACGACGCCGAGGGCGTCGATCGCGCCGAAGGCGACATCGAGGGCGAGGACGAGGAATCGCGTCGTCGCCGTCGCCGTCGGGGTCGTCGCGGCGGCCGTCGCGGCGGTCGCGAGGACGGCGATCGTCCGGCCGACGTCTTCGCCTGGACCCGTCCGCGGGTGCCGTTCGGCGAGAACGCGTTCGTCTGGCACGATCCGGCCGAACTGGACGGTCGTGGCGCGCGTCCCGAACGGGCTGAACGCGCCGAGCGTCCGGAACGGGCGGAAGCCCCCGTGGCCGAGCGCGCCGAGCGCGCCGAGCGTCCCGAACGCGCCGAGCGCAGCGAACGCGGTGAGCGCGGCGGCCGTCGTGGCCGCGGTCGCGACCGTGGCGAACGCACCGAGGTCTCGGACGCCCCGCGCGCCGAGCGGGGCCCCGCCCCGCGCGTCGACGTCGCCGAGCTGGAAGCCGCGCCGCTGCCGCCGCCCGTGATCGAAGGCCCGCCGGCCGACGTCTGGGTGGAGCTGCCCCCGCAGGAGGAGGCGCCCAAGAAGGCGCGTCGTCCGCGAGGTCGCGGCCGCAAGGCCGACGCCGCCGAGGCTGTCGAGGCCCCGGCCGAAGCGGCCGTCGTCGAGACGGTCGAAGACGCGCCCCTGGTCGCGGCTGACGTCGAGGTCGCGGCTCCGGTCGTGGTCGAGGCCGCGCCCGAGCCGGTCGCCGAACCGGAACCCGTCGCGGTCGCCGCGGCGGAGCCGGCCCCCGCCCCGGTCGCGGTCGAACCCGACCCGGCCGAGATCCTGACGCCGCCCGAGAAGCCCAAGCGCGGCTGGTGGCGTCGGGGCTAGGCCCCTTGGATGAAGCTCGGCGGCGCCCTGGTTCCGCCGAGCTTCACCCCTATATGCGCTGGAAGCTCGTCCGACCGATGTTCCCAGGTGGTCGAGAACCGCGTTAGACTGCCGGCTTGAGCGCGGGGGCGCGATCAGGAGAGTTTCGATGACCTCCCGGATAAGGGCGGCTTCCGAAAGCGTGACCAGGAAGACGGGTTCGGCGCTGTCCGCGCTGGCCCTGCTGGCGGCCATCCTGGCCCCCGCGGCGCCGGCGCGCGCCCAGGACGGCGTCTCGCTGATCCGCGACACCGAGATCGAAGAGATCCTGCACCGCGACGCCGACCCGATCTACGCGGCGGCGGGCCTGGATCCCAAGACGGTCCGTATCCTGTTGGTCGGCGACAAGGAACTGAACGCCTTCGCCACCCAGGGCCTGATGATGGGCCTGAACACCGGCCTGATCCTGCAGACCGAGACGCCCAACCAGCTGAAGGGCGTCATCGCCCACGAAACCGGACACTTGGCCGGGGCGCACCCGTTGCGTTCGGGCGAAATGATGCGGGCCGGCCTCAAGCCGATGATCCTGACCATGGGCCTGGGCGTTCTGGCCGCCCTGGCCGGGGCGCCGGACGCCGGGGCGGTGCTGTTGGGCAACGCCAGCTATTTCGGCCAGTTGGGCGCCCTGGGCTACAGCCGCGACCAGGAATCGCGCGCCGACCAGGCCGGGGCCGGCTTCCTGGAAGCCACCGGCCAGTCCGGCCGCGGCCTCGTCGAGTTCTTCGACAATTTCCGTTACCAGGAGGTCTTCGACCAGTCGCGGCGCTATGCCTATTTCCGCAGCCACCCCCTGTCGGGCGACCGCATCGACGCCCTGCGCAGCCGGGTTGAGAAGCTGCCGCACTACAACACCGTCGACGACCCGGCCTCGCTGGCCGAGCACGAGATCATGAAGGCCAAGCTGGAGGGCTTCATCAATCCCGGCGTGGCGATCGTGAAGTACAAGGAAAACGACCGCGCCTTCCCGGCCCGCTACGCCCGCGCGATCGCCTATTATCAGATGAAGGAGCCCGACCGGGCCCTGAAGATCCTCGACGGCCTGATCGCCGAGAACGAGAACAATCCCTATCTCTGGGAGCTCAAGGGCCAGATCCTGTTCGAGTTCAACCGCGTCAAGGAAGCCGAGGAGCCCCAGCGCCGCTCGGTGGCCCTCAAGCCCGACGCCGCCCTGCTGCGCGTCAACCTGGGTCAGACCCTGATCGGCCAGGACGATCCCAAGAAGGTCGAGGAAGGCATCGCCGAGCTGAAGCGCTCGCTGCTGGACGAGAGCGACAACGCCGTCGCCTGGCGTCTGCTGGCCCAGGCCTATGACAAGCGCGGCGAGGACGGCAAGGCCCGCCTGGCCACCGCCGAGCAGTACTTCAACATGGGCGCCACCCAGGAGGCGCGCGTCTTCGCCATGCGGGCCCGCGAACTGCTCAAGAAGGACAGCGTCGAATGGCGTCGCGCCACCGACATCGTCCTGACCTCGAACCCTTCCAACCAGGACCTCAAGGACCTGGCCAAGGAAGGCGCCGTCACCTCGGGCCTGCGCCGCTAGCCCATTTCCAGAGACCTTCATGCTCCAGACCTTCCGCCCGTTGGCGATCGCCGCCGCGTCCATCGCCGCCCTCTCCCTGATCGGCTGCGGGCAGGCCAACGCCGACAAGGCCTTCGGCGAGAAGGTCCACGCCTATCTGATCGAGCACCCCGAGGTGCTGGTCGAGATGAGCAACAAGCTCCAGGCCAAGCAGGCGGCCGAGAAGGCCAGCTCCGCCAAGGGCGCGATCAACAAGTACCGCCAGGCGTTGGAGCGCGATCCGCGCGACTTCGTGGCCAATCCGAACGGCTCGATCACGGTCGTGGAGTTCTTCGACTACCGCTGCGGCTACTGCAAGCTGGCCGCGCCGCAGATCGTCGACCTGATCCAGAAGAACCCCGACGTGCGCTTCGTGTTCAAGGACTTCGTGATCTTTGGGCACGATTCCGAGACCGCCGCCCGCCTGGTCCTGGGCGCCAAGGACCAGGGCAAGACGATCGAGCTGCACAAGCGCCTGATGGCCGAGAAGAGCCTCGACGCCGCCGCCGTCATGCGCATCGCCCAGGCGATGGGCATCGACCTGACCAAGGCCCGCGCGGTCGGCGAATCCGAGGCCGTCACCCAGCATCTGGCCGACACCCACGCCCTGGCCGAGGCCCTGGCCATCGAAGGCACGCCCGCCTTCTTCGTCGGCGACACGATGATCCCCGGCGCCGACATGCACGCCCTGAACCTGGCCATCGATCAGGCCCGGGCGGCCAAGGCCAAGAAGGCCTCGGCTCCGGTTTAGATCAGGCCGGCCAGCGGCGAGCTGGGGTCGGCGTAGAGCCGCTTCTGCATCCGGCCCGCGAGGTACGCCTCGCGGCCGGCGATCACCGCGTGCTTCATGGCGCGGGCCATCCGGATCGGGTCCTTGGCCTCGGCGATGGCGGTGTTCATCAGGATGGCGTCGCAGCCCAGCTCCATGCCGATGGCCGCGTCCGAGGCCGTGCCCACGCCCGCGTCGACCAGGACCGGGACCTTGGCGTTCTCGACGATGATCCGCAGGTTGACGCGGTTCTGGATGCCCAGGCCCGAGCCGATCGGCGCGCCCAGCGGCATGATCGCCACCGCGCCGGCCTCTTCCAGCTTCCGGGCGTAGACCGGGTCGTCCGAGCAGTAGACCATCACCTGGAAGCCCTCGGCGACCAGCAGCTTCAGCGAGCGCAGGGTCTCTTCCATGTCGGGATAGAGGGTCTTGGGATCGCTGAGCACTTCCAGCTTCACCAGGTCCCAGCCGCCGGCCTCGCGGGCCAGACGCAGGGTGCGCACCGCGTCCTCGCCGGTGAAGCACCCCGCCGTGTTCGGCAGGAACGTGAATTCGGTCGGTTTGACGAAGTCGACCAGCAGCGGCTGGGTCGGGTCGGTCAGGTTCACCCGGCGCACGGCCACGGTGACGATCTCGGCGCCCGCCGCCTTCGCCGCGGCGGCGTTGGTGGCGTAGTCCTTGTACTTGCCGGTGCCGACGATCAGCCGCGAGCGGAAGGTGCGGCCGGCGACGGTCCAGGTGTCTTGCGCCTCATCGGCGGGGACGGCGGATTCGGGGGGGACGTGCGCGTTCATGGCCTGCATGTACGCTCGCGAGGGCGGGGTTTCAAACCCCGGGAGACCCCTTAGCCGCCGCCGATGAAGGTCACGATCTCGATCCGATCGCCGTCGGCCAGGATCGTATCGCCATAGGTCGAGCGCGGCGCGATCTCGAGATTGCGCTCGACCGCCACCTTGCGGGCGTCCAGGCCCAGGGTCGCGACCAAGTCCGCGATGCTGACGATGTCGGCGATGTCGCGTTCCTCGCCGTTCAAGAGAAGCTTCATGTCACCTCCGAAGCGAGCCCTGCTTGTGACGCGAGGGAACCGGCTATACAAGACCTCCCGGAATCGACGGCGGAGCCGAATGGCAAAACCCATCCATGTGCTGAGCGGCCCCAACCTCAACCTGTTGGGAACGCGCGAGCCCGAGATCTACGGCAAGGACACGCTCGACGATGTCCGTGCGCGCTGCGAAGCGCGGGCGGCCGCTCGGGGCCTTTCCGTCGTCTTCCGGCAGAGCAATCACGAAGGCGTGCTGATCGACTGGGTCCAGGAAGCCCGGACGGAGGCCTGCGCGTTGGTGATCAATCCGGCGGGCTACGGCCACACGTCGATCGCTCTGCTCGACGCTCTGAAGACCTTGAAGATTCCGGTCATCGAGTGTCACCTGTCCAACCCGGCGGCGCGTGAGGATTTCCGCCGCCACACCTTCGTTTCGCTCGCGGCGACCGGACTGGTCTCCGGCTTCGGCGCGGCGAGCTATGAACTGGCGATCGAGGCCGCAGCCGGCCTGATCGGCGCGAACTAGCCGGCGACCCCGGCTTCAGAAGACAGCAAGGTAAGCTTCCATGTCCAATCCCAAGGCCCCCGCCGATCCGGTCGAGACCCCGTCGATCGACGCCCGCCTGGTCCGCAAGCTGGCCGACATCCTGAAGGACACCGGCCTGTCCGAGATCGAGGTCGAGCACGCCGGCCTGAAGATCCGCGTGGCCCGTGAACTGACCGTCGCCGCCGCCCAGACCACCTATGTCGCCGCCCCGCAGGCCGTGGCCGCGCCGGCTCCGGTCGCCGCCGCGCCCGCCCCCGCCGCCGAAGCCGCCGCTCCGGCCGCCGCCGTCCGCGGCGACGCGGTCAAGTCGCCGATGGTCGGCACCGCCTACCTGTCGCCCCAGCCGGGCGCGGACGCCTTCATCAAGGTCGGCGACACCGTCGCGGCCGGCCAGACGCTGCTGATCGTCGAAGCCATGAAGACCATGAACCCGATCTCGGCCCCGAAGGCCGGCAAGATCGTCGAGATCCTGGTCGCCGACGCCCAGCCCGTCGAGTTCGGCGAGCCGCTCGTCGTCATCGAGTAACGCTCATGTTCGACAAGATCCTCATCGCGAACCGGGGCGAGATCGCGCTCCGGGTTCACCGCGCCTGCAAGGAAATGGGCATCGCCACCGTGGCCGTGCACTCCGAAGCCGACGCCAACTCCATGTGGGTGCGCCTGGCCGACGAGAGCGTCTGCATCGGCCCCGCCTCGGCCGCCAAGTCGTACCTGAACATCCCGTCGATCATCGCGGCCGCCGAGATCACCGGCGCCCAGGCGATCCACCCGGGTTACGGCTTCCTATCCGAGAACGCCCGCTTCGCCGAGATCGTCGGTGCGCACGGCTACACCTTCATCGGCCCCAAGCCGGAACACATCCGGATGATGGGCGACAAGATCACCGCCAAGCAGGCCGTGAAGGACGCCGGCATCCCGGTCGTCCCCGGCTCGGACGGCGGCGTGTCCACCGAGGAAGAGGCCTTCGAGGCCGCCGAGCGCATCGGCTTCCCGGTGCTGATCAAGGCCGCCTCGGGCGGCGGCGGTCGCGGCATGAAGGTGGCCCAGACCCGCGAGGACCTGGCCGAGGCGGTCTCGACCGCCCGTTCGGAAGCCCGCGCGGCGTTCGGCGACGACACGGTCTACATGGAGCGCTACCTCCAGAAGCCGCGCCACATCGAGCTGCAGGTCATCGCCGACAGCCACGGCAACGTGGTGCACCTGGGCGAGCGCGACTGCTCGTTGCAGCGCCGCCACCAGAAGGTGCTGGAAGAAGCCCCCTCGCCCGCCCTGGGCGCGGCGGACCGCGCCAAGATCGGCAAGATCGTCGTCGATGCGGTCAAGGCCATCGGCTACCTCGGCGTCGGCACCATCGAGTTCCTGTGGGAGAACGGCGAGTTCTTCTTCATCGAGATGAACACCCGCCTGCAGGTCGAGCACCCGGTCACCGAGGCCATCACCGGCATCGACCTGGTGCGCGAGCAGATCCGCATCGCCGCCGGCCTGCCGCTGTCGTTCACCCAGGACGACGTAGTGTTCGAAGGCCACGCCATCGAGTGCCGGATCAACGCCGAGAACGCGCGGACCTTCACGCCTTCGCCCGGCACCATCACCGACTTCCACGCCCCCGGCGGCCTGGGCGTGCGGCTGGATTCGGCGATCTACACCGGTTACGCGATCCCGCCCTATTACGACAGCCTGATCGGCAAGCTGATCGTCCACGGCCGCGACCGCGAGGAGTGTATCGCGCGCCTGCGCCGCTGCCTGGGCGAGATGGTCGTTGGCGGCATCGAGACCACGATCCCGCTGTTCCAGGACCTGCTGGTGCAACCCGACATCCTGGCCGGCGATTACGACATCCACTGGCTGGAGCGCTGGATCAAGGCGCAGGGCTAAGGCTCAACGTCTGGGATCGCCATGGACGACGCCTTCACGGTCGATGATCTCATCGCCTGCTACGAGCGCGGCGTCTTCCCCATGGCGGACGCCCGCCAGGACGAGAGCATCTTCCTGATCGACCCCGAGCGCCGGGGCGTGCTGCCGCTGGACGGCGTGCACGTCCCGCGCCGACTGGCCCGCACAGTCCGGGCCGAACCGTTCGAGGTCCGCATCGACACCGCCTTCGACGCCGTGGTCGAGGCCTGCGCCGCCGCGCGCCCCGGGCGGCTGGAGACCTGGATCAACACGCCAATCCAGCGCCTCTATGGCCAGCTGTTCGCGCGCGGCCTGGCGCACAGCGTCGAATGCTGGGACGGCGAAGAGCTGGTCGGCGGCCTCTACGGCGTGGCGTTCGGGGCCTGCTTCTTCGGCGAGAGCATGTTCTCGACCCGCCGCGACGCCAGCAAGGTGGCCCTGGTCCATCTGGCCGGACGGCTGATCGCCGGCGATTACCGGCTGCTGGACACCCAGTTCATCACCGAGCACCTCGAACAGTTCGGAACGATGGAGATCACGCGCGCCGACTATCGTCGCCGGCTGGGCCGGGCCTGGACGGCCCAGGCCGACTTCTATCGGTTGGCGGCCGGCGCGACCGGGGCCGAGGTCTTGCAGGCGATCAGCCAGGCGTCATAGACCGGATGCTCGAGCGGGTTCAGGCCCGGCGAGTTGGCGTACATCCAGCCCTTGAAGATCTGACGCCCGGGCGGCGCCACGCGGCCCGGCAGCGCCTTGGGCTGGGTGTCGACGGTGACATAGGCGATCGAGTCGGGGGCGTCCTCGTCGGGCGCGGTCGTCTCGCAGGCGCGGACCGTGAACACCAGGGTCTTGTAGCGGATCGGCTGGCCGACCGGGGCCTCGAACCGCATCGTCTCGGTCGTCACCTTGTCCAGCGCCTGGAGAATGGCGACGGATGATCGGGCGCGCTTGAGGGGCTCGGCCGGCTTCTCGGGTTCGGTCGCGGCGGGCTTGGCGGCCGGCGCGGGCCGGGCCGGCGCGGTGGAGGCCGTCGGCGGCGCCGGGGTCGTCGTCGTGCTGGATTGCGGGACGATCGGTTGGGCCCCGGGGCCCGTCGGCGCAGGACGCGGCGTCGGCGCGGGGCGCGGCTGGACCGGCGCGGGGGCCGGCGTGGGCGCGGTCGGCGGGGTCTGGGCGGCCGGCGGCTGTTGCGGCGCGTTTTGCAGCGCCCAGGCGCCGCCGCCGATCAGCGAGGCGGCCAGGGCCGCCGCCGTCACGCCCGTCAGGGACCGCCGGATCGTCATCCTATTCGGGCGACCAGGGCTTGTAGTCGCTGGTGGCGACCGCGCGCTCGCCGCCCCGGGCCAGCGAGCCCTTCGGACGCCAGGCGTAGATCGTGCCGGTCAGGTTGGGATGGTGGTCCTTCTCCCAGGCGCGACGCTTCAGCGGCGCCGTGGTCGGCGGCTCGTCGAACGTATAGTGCAGCCAGCCGCTCCATTCGGGCGGCACCTTGGAAGCCTCGGCGTAGCCGTCGTAGATCACCCAGCGACGCTTGCGGGCGTCGTAGCTGTCCTTGTTGTCCCGCGCCTCGTAGTAGCGGTTGCCGTAGTCGTCCTGGCCCACGAACACGCCACGACGGCTAATGTGGAAGCGCTGACCGATAGTCGCGCCGTTCCACCACGTGAAGATCGCTTTCAGCACCGCGTCAGCACCAATCTCGCAAAGGTCCCAAACTGGGAGGGTTTCCAGGCAACGCCGAGGCGTTGCGAAGCGGCCGGACTATAGGTCGGCGGCCTTCCAGCGTCCAGCATCGGGCGTCACGTTCCAGCTTCAACATCTTGTGGATCACGGCCATCGGGCACCCCACATCTATTGAAGGCCGTTGTTCGGCGATCTAGGATGGCTAATTCTTGGCGCACCCGGGCGCCCAGGCCGCGGAATCGCCCATGCGCATCCAGTCCCGACACCCCGCCTCCGCTCCGTGCGTCGCGCCGCGCGAGATCGAGCGCCCGAACGCCGTCGTCGAGGTGCTGGCCCCGGAAGACTGGACCGACGCCCGGGTCGAGGCCTGGTTGGATTGGGCCGCCGAACGCAACGACGGGATCTTCGACCCTGAGGCCCCGCTGGGCGGCGGTCCGGCCCGCTACGCCGACGCCGTGGCCAAGACAGGCCTTTCGGACGGCGTGTTCGGCGACGCCGCCGACGCCGACGCCTTCCGCGACGCCCTGCTGGCCACCATGCTGACGGGCGTGGCCTCGCCGGTCGGAACGCCGGCCGCGGCCCAGCGCCTGCCCGATATCGCCGAGATCGAGTTCAAGCCCGCCGTCGAAGGCCATCTGGCCCGCTGGCGCTCGGCCCGGCTGGCGGCCAGGGCCGCCGCGCGCCTCGACGGGGCCCTGGCCCAGGTCGGCGACGCCGTCCAGCGCTGCCACGGCGACGCCAAGGCTTGCGCCGACCCGACCAAGAACAGCGCCCTGGGCCGCGCCGCGCGCCGGGCCCGGGACCTGGGCGCCGACGACCGGATGATCCTGGACGCGATCGCCCTGGCCGGCGCGCCGCGCACGGGGCTGATCGACGCCGACGCGAGCGCGCCCTCGTCGCTGGTCGCCACGGCCTCGCGCCAAGGCGTGGCTGCGGTCGACGAGGCCGCCAGCTTCGCGGCCCAGATCGGCTGGGAGACCAGCGCCCTGATCCTGGCCCTGTCGCCCGAGGACGCCGACGCCCTGGCCAAGGACGCGCCGGTCCGCGCCGCCATCGACGTCACCGCCTTCCAGCACGACGACGCTTTCGACTCCGCCGGCTTCAACCAGGTGGTGGGCCTGTGGGCCACCGCCCTGGAGATCGAGCGCGGCGACCGTCCGGCCGAGATCGGCCTGGCCGGGGTCGGCGACTGGCTGCTGGTCCAAGGCCTTTCGGCCGCCGGCGACGCCGGGCGCGACGCCGCCTCGGCCCTGTGGGCGCTGACGGTCGGCGCGGCGATGAGCGCCAGCGCCGAGACCGCCGCGGCCCTGGGCGCCGATCCCGCCTTCACCCAGGAACGTCAGGGCGTCCTGCGCGGCCTGGCCGAGCGCCGCGTGCGCGCCGCCGCCCTGCGCTCGCCGCTGGCCTCGGAGGCCGCCGCCGCTCTGGCCGTCGCCCACGGCCTGGCCCGCAAGCACGGCCTGCGCTCGTCGCGCCTTGTCGCCGCGTTCGCCGATCCCGAGGCCGCCCTGCGCCTGGGCGGCAAGACCCTGGGCCACGCGGCCGGCGCCGCGCCGATCTCGACCGCCCAGACCGCCGACGGCCTGCTGGTCCCGATCTTCAGCGCCGCGGCCCACACCTGCCTGAACGAGGCCGGCGCCGAACTCGACGCCGCCCGCCGCCACGCCATGGGCTATGGTTCGCTGGCGGAATCCCCGGCGATCGACCACATGGTCCTGCAGGTCCGCGGCTTCACCGCCCACGAGATCGAGCAGGCCGAGGACGCCCTGCGCCACGCCGCCAGCCTGCGCGCCGCCTTCGCTCCTTCCGTGATCGGGGCCGGCTTCCTCAGCGACGTGCTGGGCGTCCCCGCCGAGGCCCTGGCCGATCCCGAGTTCGACACCCTGGCCTTCGCCGGCTTCTCCGAGGCCGAGATCGAGGCGGCTGAGCGCCACGCCCTCGGCGCGCGCCGGCTGTCGGACTGCGAGGCCTTGGAAGGCGAACTGCGCGCGCTGTTCGCCGCCCTCGAGACGCCGGCCTTGGCCGATCGCCTGGCGATGATCGCCGCGGTCGAGACCTTCACCTGCCTGGCGGTCCCGGCCGTGCTGGACACGCCGTTCGACGCTCGCCCCGCCGACGCCGCCCGCCTGCAGGCCGCCGCGGCCCGCGCCGGGGTCCGCGCCCTGCGCCTGAACCGCGCCGCCCCGCCCCCGGGCTTCGCCCTGTCCCTGCCCGAGCCCGAAGCCGAGGCGCCCAGGCCCGTCCGCGCCGAAGCGCCCGCCGCCGAGGCCCCGCCGGTGCAGGTCAAGGAACGGATCGTTGAACGCGTGGTCGAGCGGGTCGTGGAACGCGGCGGCCGCGCTCGCCGCAAGCTGCCCGACCGCCGCAAGGGCTATATCCAGAAGGCCGCGGTCGGCGGCCACAAGGTCTATCTGCACACCGGCGAATACGAGGACGGCGAGGTCGGCGAGATCTTCATCGACATGCACAAGGAGGGCGCCGCCTTCCGCAGCCTGATGAACAACTTCGCCATCGCCGTGTCGCTGGGCCTGCAGCACGGCGTGCCTCTGGACGAGTTCGTCGACGCCTATGTCTTCACGAAGTTCGAGCCGGCCGGTCCGGTGACGGGCAACGACTCGATCAAGTCGGCGACCTCGATCCTCGACTACATCTTCCGCGAGCTGGGCGTTTCGTATCTGGGGCGCGACGACCTGGCCAACGCCGATCCGGGCGAGTTCAACGCCGACGGCCTGGGCCGGGGCGAAGGCGTGGAGGACGGCGCGGCCGAGGCCGAGCCCCTGCCCGCCAGCAAGTTCATCTCCAGGGGCTTCTCGCGCGGCGCGGCGCCCGACAACCTGGTGTTCCTGCCGTTCGGCGGCCGCCGCGACGAGCAACCGCGTCCGGCGGGGGCCAGCGGCGACGTCTGCCCGGCCTGCGGCGACCTGGCCCTCAGCCGCAAGGGCGGGCTGGTGGTCTGCGACAGCTGCGGGACCCAGGCCAACGGCGGACCGCAAGGCGAGAGCGACGCGGGCTGACGTGGCCCGCCGTCGTTTGCCTGGCCTTAAGCTTGCAGGGCCATGTTTGATCGACGTTTCCGCCGAAAGACGCGCGCCAGAATGAAACCGCTGCTCCCGATCCTCGCCGCCGCCGGCCTGCTGGCCCTGGCCGCGCCCGCCTCGGCGCAGAACGCCGGACAGATCGCCAATGTCCGGGCCGGCGCCAACTGCCCGCGCTGCAACCTCTTCCAGGCCGATCTGTCGGGCAAGGTGCTGAAGGGCCGCAACCTGGCCGGCGCCCGCCTGCGCCAGGCCGATCTCAGCCTGGCCGAGATGAACCGGACCAACTTCGCCGGCGGCGACCTGCGCGACGTCAATTTCTACGGCGGCGTGTTCGGCGGGGCCAGCTTCGCCGGGGCCAACCTGACCAACGCCAGCCTGGTCGGCGCCTATCTGCAGGGGGCCAACTTCCGGGGCGCGACCCTGACCGGCGCGAACCTTTCGGGAGCCGAGATGGACCGGGCCGTCGGCCTGACCCAGGGCCAGCTGAACCGGGCCTGCGGCGATCCGTCCACCCGTTTGCCGCATGGGTTTTCCGTGCCCTCCTGCCGTTAAACTTCCGTCATTACCGCGATTTAAGTGGCGCTTGAGCGTCGTGGGCCCCAAATCGTAACCCACACGGTCGCTTATCTTGACCGGTCTGGAGGTTTTGATGTCCCGCTTGCGGATCGCTGTCGCCGCTCTGTCCCTCGCCCTGTCGGCCGTGGCTCACCAGGCCTATGCCGGCGTCGAGGACAAGGACGTGGCCCGGATGATCTCGCTGGGCGGCGCCTGCGTGAACTGCGAGCTGTCGGGCCGCAAGCTGACCGGCGCCCGCTTCACCGGCGCCAACTACGCCAAGGCCAATCTGATCGGCGCCGACCTGCGCGGCGCCAGCTTCTTCGGCTCCAACTTCACCGGCGCGGACCTGTCGCGGGCCGACCTGCGCGGGGCCGAGATGCGCGGCGCGGGCTTCTCGCACGCCATCTTCACCGACGCCCGCCTGTCGGGCATCGAGAGCAGCGGGGCCAACTTCATCGGCGCCGACCTGTCGCGGGTCGACCTGTCCAGCAGCGAGCTGCACGGCGCCAGCTTCCAGGGCGCCAACCTGGAGCGCGCCAACCTGTCCAGCAGCGAGGTGGTCGGCGCCAACCTGCAGGGCGTCAACGCCAAGGGCGCCAACTTCGCCTCGGCCGAGCTGAACGCCAGCAACCTGAGCGGCGGCAATTTCGAGCGCGCCAGCTTCAAGGACGCCGAGTTCACCGGCTCGACCCTGCGCGGCGCGATCTTCAACGGCGCCGACTTCCGGGGCGCCGACCTGTCGGGCGCCAGCCTCAGCGGCGCCGACCTGTCCAACGCCCGCGGCCTGGACCAGGACCAGCTGGACGAGGCCTGCGGCGACGGCGCCACCCGCCTGCCGCGCGGCCTGAGCGTCCGCAACTGCTCGGGCGGCAACATGCGCATCCGCATCAGCCCCAGCTTCGAGCGCGCCCAGGCCGAGGCCGCCCGGGCCGAGGTCGAAGCCCACCGCGCCGAGATCGAGGCCGCCGCCCGCCTGGCCGCCAACCCGCCGCCGGTCCCGCCCAAGCCGCCGAAGCCCCCCAAGCCGCCGAAGTACTGAGCGGCCGAGGCTCAAAGAAAAAGGCCCTCCGATCCGGGATCGGAGGGCCTCTTCGTATGGGGGCGACGCCGCCAGCCTACACCTTGATGGGCGGGGCCGAGCGGATGTGCAGTTCCTTGTACTGCTTGTCCAGGACCTCGGCCGGGGCGTTCATCAGGAGGTCCTGGCCCTGCTGGTTCAGCGGGAAGGCGATGACCTCGCGGATGGCGACCTGCTCGGCCAGCAGCATGACGATGCGGTCGATGCCGGGCGCCAGGCCGCCGTGGGGCGGGGCCCCGTAGCGGAAGGCGTTCAGCATGCCGCCGAACTGTTCCTCGACCACCTCGGCGCCGTAGCCGGCGGTCTCGAAGGCCTTGAGCATGATCTCGGGCTTGTGGTTCCGGATCGCGCCCGAGCACAACTCGTAGCCGTTGCAGACGATGTCGTACTGGTAGGCGCGGATAGTCAGCGGGTCCTGGGTCTCCAGGGCCTCCAGACCGCCCTGCGGCATCGAGAACGGGTTGTGCGAGAAGTCGACCTTCTTCTCGTCCTCGTTCCACTCGAACATCGGGAAGTCGACGATCCAGCAGAACTTGAACTGCTCCTCGGCCACCAGCTTCAGCTCGATCCCGACGCGGGTGCGGGCCAGGCCGGCGAACTTGGCGAACACGGCCGGGTCGCCGGCCACGAAGAAGGCCGCGTCGCCCGAGCCCAGGCCCAGGCTTTCCATGAGCGCCTGGGTCGGTTCGCCCAGGTTCTTGGCGATCGGGCCGCCCCAGCCGCCCTGGTCCTCCGACCAGAAGACGTAGCCCAGGCCCGGCTGACCCTCGCCCTGCGCCCACGAGTTCATGCGGTCGCAGAAGGCGCGGCTGCCGCCGGTCGGCGCGGGGATGGCCCACACCTTGTTCTTGGCGTCGGCGCCCAGGATCTTGGCGAACAGGCCGAAGCCGCCGTCGCGGAAGTGCTCGGAGACGTCGGCCATCTTGATCGGGTTGCGCAGGTCCGGCTTGTCGCTGCCGTACCAGGCCATCGACTGGGCGTAGGTCAGGCGCTCGAAGCCCTTGTGGGTCGAGCTGACGCCGAAGTCGTTGGTGAAGGTGTGCTCGCCGTCGATCGGCGACACCGGCTTGCCGTTCGAGAACTCCTCGAAGACGCCGTGCATCACCGGCTCGATGGCCGCGAACACGTCTTCTTGCGTCACGAAGCTCATCTCGACGTCCAGCTGGTAGAATTCCAGCGAGCGGTCGGCGCGCAGGTCCTCGTCGCGGAAGCACGGGGCGATCTGGAAGTAGCGGTCGAAGCCCGAGACCATCAGCAGCTGCTTGAACTGCTGGGGCGCCTGGGGCAGCGCGTAGAACTTGCCCGGATGCAGGCGCGAGGGCACCAGGAAGTCGCGCGCGCCTTCCGGCGAGCTGGCCGTCAGGATCGGCGTCTGGAACTCGTTGAACCCTTGCGCGAACATCCGCGAGCGGATCGACTGGATCACGCGCGAGCGCAGCACGATGTTCTTGTGCAGGGTCTCGCGGCGCAGGTCGAGATAGCGGTGCTTGAGGCGGATCTCTTCCGGATAGTCCGGCTCGCCGAAGACCGGCAGCGGCAGCTCGTCGGCGGTCGACAGCACTTCCACGGCCGAGACGCGCAGCTCGATCTCGCCGGTCGGCAGGTTGGGGTTCACGACGCTGGCGTCGCGGGCGATCACCTCGCCGTCGACCCGGATCACGCTCTCGGCGCGCAGGCGCTCGACCACGTCGAAGCCCGGGGTTTCGGGGTGCAGCACCAGCTGGGTCAGGCCGTAATGGTCGCGCAGGTCGATGAAGACCAGGCCGCCGTGGTCGCGCTTGCGGTGGATCCAGCCCGACAGGCGGACGGCGTTTCCGGTGTCGGAAGCCCGCAGGGCGCCGCAGGTATGGGTGCGATAGGCGTGCGTCGAGGTCATGGAAAGTCTTTGGAACGCGGTGAATTTCGAGGGGCGGAAAGGCGCATGAGGGGGCGTGGATGTCAAGGATTCTGGGCCGGATCACTTGCCCCCTACGGACCGCTTCGCGGTCGTCTTCCCCCGGAGGGGGAAGAGCGCTGGTGCGAAGGCTCCGCCCCCTACGGGGGCGGACAGGCGGCGAAGCCGCCAGGTGGGGGCAAGTCGGTGTGATCCCACGCCAAATGGCTGTGAGCTGA
>NZ_JBBEUD010000036.1:0-29577 GCF_037402475.1 Caulobacter sp. CCG-8 | reverse complement strand
CGGGCACCTGGGAGGGGGAGCATAAGTTTGGTCGAGAAAGTTCAGGGCGTTGAAAACGCTGAGGTTCGTTCGCTATCCGCCGAGCGCAAGTCGCCCGCTTGAACCCTCTCCCAGAGGGAGAGGGCAGGGTGAGGGGTTACGACGTCCGACGGCGCGCCGGCAGTGCGGCGGCAACCAAACCCGACAGGGTGAAACCCCTCACCCTCCCACGCCCGCGGCGCGGGCCCCTCCCTCTCCCTTTGGGAGAGGCCGCGAGGCGCCCCACCTCAAACCCCATCGACAAAAGGGATTTCAATATTCGGATAGTGTCCGCATCCTCATTTCACCCGACATTGAAATACAGCCACCACATTCCCCAAGCACTCCAAAAACTAGGTAGATGACCTGATTGACTCCCCTAAACCCCGGGAGCAAGGGTTCTGGCATTGTGGCGCCGCTTGACGGGCCGCCGTCGAGCCGATCGCCATCCAGGATGGCTTCGCTATGCACAGTTTCATTTGCGCATCCCCCGGCGGGCGGATGCGAAATCTCGCCGGACCCGGCGAACGAACCCTCGCGCCTGATCGTCGCCGGGGCTCGCACCGCACCCCCTGGGTCGCCTTCGGCGCGGCGCTGGGCCTGTCGCTGACGGCGACGCAAGGCCTGGCCACCGACCTGCGCTACGCGCCGATGTCGCCCAACTTCGGCGGCTTCAACCCCGTGGGCTTCCAGATGGCCCAGTACGAGAAGTCGCTGAAGGCCGCCCAGGCGGCCGCCGAAGCCGCGGCGGCGCGCGCCGGGACGCCCAGCGATCCGAACGCCGCCTTCGTCAACGCCATCATCTCGCAGCTGAACGGCATCGTCGCCCAGACCATCGCCCAGAGGATCGCCAACGCCGGCGACGGCCAGGCCGGCACCATCCAGTCCGGATCGGTGACCATCACCTACATCAATTCGGACGGGCAACTGAGCGTGACCATCACCTCGCCGACCGGCACGACCACCCTAGTCATCCCCTCCGGCGGGGTTTGACCATGAGGGGGGGCAGAGCGCTGGCCGGACTGATCGCGGCGACCGTCCTGGCCGGCTGCGTGACCGCGCCGGTCCATCCGCCCAAAGTGCAGACCCAGCCGGACTTCACCCTGCCGCCCGCCCCGCCCCGCGCCCTGACGGTGGGGGTCTACAGCTGCATCGACACCTCGGGCCAGCGGCGGCCGACCAAGCTGCCGCAGGAACTGAGCACGGCGGTGCCCATGGACTGCACGCCCTATCTGATCGACGCCGTGCGCTCGGTGCCCAGGGGCTATGTCTTCCTGGTCGAACGCCAGCATGTCGACGAGCTGCTGCGCGAGCGGCAACTGGCCACCCTGGCGCTCAACACCCCGCCGGAAACCACCGCGCCCGCCGCCGGCCTGGAGGCGCTTCCGCCGCCCCCGGCCCGCCGCCTGATCACCCTGAGGGTGGCCGAGATCCTGCTGATCGGCCAGGTCGTCGCCTACGACCGCGCCACGCGCCAGGCGGCCGGCGGCCTGGCGGTCAACGGCACGGGCGGCAGCGGGGAGTACGTCACCGACCTGGTGACCTTCAGCCTGCGCGCCGTGGCCGTCCAGACCGGCGAGGTGCTGGGCCAGGCCACGGTCAGCAAGTCGGTCACCTCGCTGTCGATCGGCGGGCACATCTCCAAGATCTACGACACCTCGACGGTGGAATTCGAAATCGGCGGCGCGGGCAACGAGCCCGTGGGCCTGGCGCTGGGCGCGGCCGTGCGCAGCGCGCTGTTCGCACTGATCAACCAGGGGCTTCGCGACGGATGGTGGTCCTGAGCGGGTCCCGACATAAGGGAGAGAGGAAATGTCTCAGTCACAACGGGCCAGGGGCCGCCTAGGACGAACCGTCAGGCTGCTGCTGATGGCCTCGGCCGCTTGTGCGGCCATGGGGGCGGCCGCCGACGTCGCCCTCGCCGCCAACACCCTCAACATCGACATCAGCGGCGGCGGCACGGTGCGGTCCCTGCGGATCCGGCAGGACAATGTGGGCCCCACCCACGTGATCAGCGCCAACGGCGCCACCAACGGGGCGGCCTTCCCCGTGCGCGGCGCGTGGAACAGCATCGCCATCACCCAGATCGGCCAGAGCAACACCCTGGCCGGGGCGGTCACCTCCAGCGCCTCGACCACCGCCTCGCTCAGCCTGACCTACGGCTCGGGCGTGACCGGCGGCAACAACCATCACAGCCTGACGATCGGCGGGACCACGGCGCCGGTGAACCCCAGCGTCACGGTGGCCGTCATCAACTCCGATCCGACCAACGCCACCAACACGATCACCGACGTGCTGGACGGCTCCAGCCTGACCTACGCCCTGACGCTGAACGGCGCCGACAACACCGTCGCCAACACCCTGGCCGCCACCGGCGCGGTCAATGTGACGGAGACGATCAACGGCGGCGCCCTGGGCGTCGGCAACACCGTCACCAACACCATCACCGGCGCGACCACGATCACCGGCACGATCACCATCGCCTCGGACGACAACGTGGTGACCAACACTTCCGACGGGGCCGGAGCCAAGACGTTCAGCGTCAACCTGCCCAGCGGCGGCGCCGACGGCAACACGATCAGCACCGACTTCACCGGCGGCTCGGGGACCCAGATCTCGAACCTGACGGTCAACGGCGTGACCTCGCGCGTCGACTACAGCGTCGTGGCCAGCGGCGCGGGATCGACCGTCAACACCACGCTCAGCAACGCCGTCGGCGCGGCGGGCGCGGCGGGCGTCGTGCGGGTGGTCCAGACCGGCAGCGGCGCCTCCCTGGGCCTGACCGTCAACGGCGGGGCCTTCACCATGGGCTCCGACACGGTGGACAGCCTGACCGGCGGCATCCTGGTCACCCAGGCCAATCCCGGCGCCTCGGCCAACCTGATCGTCACCGCGGGGGGCGATGGCTACACATTCGCGATCAGCCAGTAGGGTCGCAGCCCTCGCCCTGCTGCTGGGGCTGGCGGCGGGTGTCGTCCTGACGACGCCCGCCGCCAGTCGCGCCGCGACCCTGCTGATCTGCCGGGTGTTCGACACCGCCACGCCGCCGATCCGCCCCCTGGTCGTGCCCGCCGGCTCGCTGTTCCGCGACACCGGCCGCTCGGACGATCCCCTGGCGGCCTTCACCGGCGACGCCTGGTCGCTGCGGCTGGAGACCGTGGGCGACACCGTGATCCCCTCGCTTCGGGCCTGCGCCCGCTCCCCCGTGCGGATCACCAGCGACTCCAGCGTCAAGGCGGTGTCGGCCAACGACAACCGGACCTTCGTCTACGCCGGCTCGAACCTGCTGCTCGACGCGCCCGAGACGTCGGAGGAGATGTTCGGACTGACGGGCCGGATGCTGGACCAGGCGCCTTGAGACCTGCCGGCGACACGCGCCCCGATCGACGCCGGAGCGTGGCCGTTTCGCCCAACCGACGCCTTGCTTGCGCCACGTGCTCCGGCCAAGGTGCGCCCCCTCCGATGGTCTATCCTCAAGGTCGCACATGATCCGCGTTTCGCGCCTGGCGCTCGTCCTCTCCGCCGGGCTCAGCCTCTCAGCCTGCGCGACCCTGTCCCACGTGATGCCCGGCGGAAAGGACGAGGCCGCCGCGCCGGCCGCCCCGGCCGCGACGTCGACGCCCAAGGCGTCGCACGAGCTTCCGCCCAAGGCCTCTGACGTCCCGACCATCGACCAGGTGAAGCCGGGCCAGTGGCCGCAGGCCGTCTCGGACGTCGCGCCCGATCCGCGCGTGCGCTTCGGCGTGCTGCCCAACGGCATGCGCTACGCCATCCAGAAGAACGCCACCCCGCCCAGCCAGGCCGCCCTGCGCCTGTGGTTCGACGCCGGCTCGCTGAACGAGACCGACGAACAGCAGGGCCTGGCCCACTTCCTCGAGCACATGGCCTTCAACGGCTCCAAGAACGTGCCCGAAGGCGAGATGATCAAGATCCTCGAGCGCCACGGCCTGTCGTTCGGCGCCGACACCAACGCCTCGACCAATTTCAGCGAGACCACCTACCAGCTGGACCTACCCAAAACCGACGACGACACGGTCGACACCGCCATGATGCTGCTGCGCGAGGCGGCCGGCGAGCTGACCATCGCGCCGGACGCGGTGGATCGCGAGCGCGGCGTGGTGCTGTCGGAGGAGCGCACCCGCGACAGCCCCGGCTACCGCGTGTTCGTCAACACCTTCGGCTTCCAGCTGCAGGGCCAGCGGCCGCCGCAGCGCCTGCCGATCGGCAAGACCGACATCCTCAAGGCCGCCCCGGCCCAGACCATCCGCGACTTCTACCAGGCCTGGTACCGGCCCGAGAACGCCGTGGTGGTGGCGGTGGGCGACTTCGACGTCGACGCCATGGAGGCCAAGATCAAGGCCCGCTTCGGCGACTGGAAGGGCCAGGGCCAGCCGGGCGTGAGGCCCGACCTCGGCCCCGTGGCCAAGCGCGGCCTGACCGCCAAGGTGCTGGTCGAGCCCGGCGCCCAGACCTCGGTCCAGATGGCCTGGGTCCTGCCGCCCGACCTGGAGCTGGAGACCCGCGCCAAGGACAAGGAAGAACTGGCCAAGGCCCTGGGCTTCGCGGTGCTGAACCGACGGCTGACGGTGCTGACGCGCTCGGACAATCCGCCGTTCATCGTCGCCGTGGCCGTGCAGAACGACCAGGAGCACGCCGCCGACATCACCACCCTCGGCGCCACCGTCCAGCCGGGCCACTGGTCCGAGGCGCTGACCGCCCTGGAGCAGGAGCAGCGCCGCATCGTCCAATACGGCGTGCGCCAGGACGAGCTGGACCGCGAGATCGCCTCGATGCGCGCCGCCTTCGTGGCCGCCGCCGCGGGCGAGGCCACCCAGCGCACCACGGCCCTGGCCGGCGCCATCGTCGGCACGCTGGGCGATCGCGAGATCGTCACCAGCCCGTCCCAGAACCTGGCCGTCTTCGACGAGGCCACCAAGGGCCTGACCGCCGAGAAGGTCTCGGCCCTGGTGAAGGCCCAGTTCGCCGGCTCGGGCCCGCTGATCACCGTCCCGACCCCGACCGCCATCGACGGCGCGGAGAAGACGGTGCTGGACGCCTACGCCGCCTCGGCCAAGACCCCGGTCACGGCCCCGGCCGCGCCGGGCGTCATCAACTGGCCCTATGCGACGTTCGGCGCCAAGGGCGCGGTCGCCGAGCAGAAGGACGTCACCGACCTGGACACCGTCTTCGTGCGCTTCGCCAACGGCGTGCGCCTGACGGTCAAGCCGACCAAGTTCCGCGACGACCAGATCCTGGTGAAAGCCCGGATCGGCCACGGCCTGCTGGACCTGCCGTCGGGCGCCCAGTCCCCGATGTGGGCCGGCTCGGCCTTCATCGAGGGCGGCCTCAAGCAGATCAGCACCCAGGACATGGAGCGGGTGCTGAACGGCAAGGTCTACAACGCCGGCCTGGGGGTCGAGGACGACGCCTTCAGCCTGTCGGGCCGCACCCGTCCGGAGGACCTGGACACCGAACTGCAGGTGCTGGCCGCCTACGCCACCGAGGGCGGCTGGCGCCCCGAGGCCTTCAACCGCATCAAGACCTATTACGGCTCGATCCACGATCAACTTGAGTCCACCCCCAGCGGCGTGATGGGCCGCGACCTGGGCGGGCTGCTGCACGGCGGCGACGGCCGCTGGACCTTCCCCAGCCGCCAGCAGATCGCCGGCGCGAC
Organism: Caulobacter sp. CCG-8; assembly: GCF_037402475.1. Classification (NCBI taxonomy): domain Bacteria; kingdom Pseudomonadati; phylum Pseudomonadota; class Alphaproteobacteria; order Caulobacterales; family Caulobacteraceae; genus Caulobacter; species Caulobacter sp. CCG-8. The sequence continues at coordinate 23,885 of NZ_JBBEUD010000036.1, read as the reverse complement.
GCTGGACCCGCTGAAGTCGGCGGTGTCCGGCCCGCTGGCCGCCGATTCCATCGAGGTGGTGATCGTCGGCGACATCACGGTCGACAAGGCCGTGGCGGCCGTGGCCCAGACCTTCGGCGCCCTGCCGGCCCGCCCCGACACCCCGGCCCCGGCCGGAGCCGAGAAGGCGCCCTTCCCTGCCCCGTCGAAGACCCCGATCGTCCGCACCCACAAGGGCCGGGCCGACCAGGGCCAGTTGTTCATGGCCTGGAAGACCGACGACCTGTTCAGCGACCTGCAGCGAGCCCGCAACGTCCAGGTCCTGGCCCAGGTGATGCAGCTGCGGCTGACCGACGAGCTGCGCGAGAAGCAGGGGGCGACCTATTCGCCCTCGGCCTCGGCGACGGCCAGCGTGGCCTTCACCGGCTGGGGCTATCTGGCGGTCAGCGTCGAGACCCCGCCCGACAAGATCGACGGCGTCATCGCCAGCATCCGCCAGATCGCCGCCGACCTGCGCGACAAGCCGATCGACGCCGACGAGCTGGAACGGGCCAAGAAGCCGCGCATCGACCAGATCGAGAAGGCCCGCGAGACCAACGAGTACTGGCTGGGGGCCCTGTCGGGCGCCCAGACCGACCCGCGCCTGCTGACCGCCACCCGCTCGGTGCTGGCCGGCCTGCAGCGCGTCAGCATCGCCGACGTCCAGAAGGCGGCCCAGACCTTCCTGGGCGACGACAAGTCGTGGACGATGATCGTCAAGCCGGAGGGGAAGTAACCCATGGTTCCGCTCATCCCGGCATTCGCCGGGATGAGCGGAGCTGAGAGATTTACCGGCAGGCGATCAGGCGGATCGGATCCTGCCGGGCCTGGATCGACGGATGGGCGAGCGTCCCGTAGGCCACCAGCGCCCAGATCGCCAGCACGGCCAGCCATTCGACGGGGGTGACGGGATAGGGCCTGGGCGGTTTCATGGCGGCGTTATCCGACGGTTGCCCTTCCTCGGATAACGACTTATCAGCGGACATCTGTGAGGTTTCGTCACATGGCCGCCCGCTCGCTCCCGCCGCTCAACGCCCTGCGCGCCTTCGAGGCGTTCGGCCGGCGCGGCCGGATGACCCTGGCGGCCGACGAGCTGTGCGTCACCCACGGGGCGATCAGCCGCCAGATCCGCCAGCTGGAAGACCAACTGGGCGTGGCCCTGACCGAGGGACCGCGCAACCGCCTGACCCTGACCGAGGCCGGCCTGACCCTGGCCCAGGCCCTGACCCAGGCGCTGGACCAGATCGAGGCCGCCCTGCCCCAGCCCGCCGGCGCGGGCGACGGGGCGCTGGTGGTCTCGTGCCTGCCGACCTTCGCCATGAAGTGGCTGATCCCGCGCCTGCCCGGCTTCGTCGCCGCCCATCCCGACATCCAGGCGCGGATCGTGGAGTCCAACGGCCCGTTCGACTTCCGCGCCGACGGCGTGGACCTGGCGATCCGCATGCGCCTGCCCGATGCCCCGCCCTCGCCGGACGCCGACGTCACGCCGTTCCTCAAGCACTATGTCGGGCCGGTGGCCGCCCCCGCCTTGGCCGCCCAGATCGAGGCTCCGGAGAGCCTGGCCCGCCTGCCCCGCCTGCACACCCGCACCTTCCTGGAGAGCTGGACCGAATGGGAGGCCGCGGCGAAGGTCGTCCTGCCGCCGGCCGCCGTGAACCGCGAGTTCGACCACTATTTCTACATGCTGGAGGCCGCCGCCGCCGGCCTGGGCGTGGCGCTCAGTCCCTGGGCCTTCGCCGAGACCGACCTGGTCTCCGGGCGCCTGGTCGCGCCGCTGGGCATGATCCCCGGCCAAGCCCAGGTCTGCGCCCTGACGCCCAGGGGCAAGGCCACCCGCGCCGCGCGCCGGTTCCGCGACTGGCTGGTCGCCGAGGGCGCGGCGACGCCGCCCCCGCCCGGCTCGCGGCCGGGTTCTCAACAGCTGGTCGAGCGCGCCGGAGCAAAAGCCCTTACACTTTCGCGTCCGGCCCTCTAGTTTCCGCCGATCCCCCGCGCCCCGCGCGCCCCATCGATATCAGGAGCCCGTCATGGACGCCGGCACGATCACCAAGCTCGAAGCCCATCTGAAGCGCACCTTCGGCAACCCGCACATCGCCCTGAAGGCCCGTCCCAAGCAGAAGGACTCGGCCGAGGTCGAGGTGAAGGGCGAATTCATCGGCGTCATCTTCCAGGACGAAGACGAAGACGGCTCGTTCATGTTCGAGATGGCGATCCTGGCCGAAGACCTGGAATAGGCTTCTCCGCCGCTTGGCGAAAATGACCACTTTGACTATCTTTCGGTCGAAGTGGTCATTGGAGGGCGTCATGCCCGATGGAACCTGGAGTCTGGCCGACGCGAAGGCCAAGCTGAGCGAAGTGGTCGAACGGGCCAAGACCCAGGGCCCTCAACACCTGACCAAGAACGGCAAGGACGCCGCCGTCGTCCTCTCGGCGGAGGACTACCGACGGCTCAGCGAGGCGGAAGCCAACACCGCCAAGCCGCCCCCCAGCTGGCTCGATCCTCGCTACCGCGTTCTCAGCGACGAAGAACACGCGCGACTGTTCACCCGTGACCCGGATCCGGGGCGGGTGATCGAGTTCTGATGTTTCTGCTCGACACGAACGTCCTGTCGGATTCCACCAAGCTGACGCCGCATCTCTCGGTGACCCGATGGCTGGGTGCGCAATCCCGTTCGACGCTGTTCGCCAGCGTCATCAGCCTGGCCGAGGCGAACTACGGCATCGAAAGACTTCCCGCGGGCCGAAAAGCCGACAGCCTGCGCCATTGGCTCGGCAGCGTGATCGTCGATTTCGGCGAACGCATGCTGCCCGTCGACGCGCAGGTCGCCATGGCGCAAGCGCGCCTCCGCCGTTCGGCCGAGAACGATCGGCGGGCCATGCCCGCGAACGACGCGTTCATCGCCGCTACGGCGGAGGTCCACGGCCTCACCCTGGTGACTCGTAACGTCCGTGACTTCGAAGCCTGGGGCGGGCCGGTGTTCAATCCGTGGGACGCGGATTAGGCGGCGGTCGCCTCCGCGACCATCCCCCGACGCACCATCAGCGACGCCCCCGCCGCCAACAGTCCCGCGACGCCGGCGATGACGAACGCCTCCATGTACTGCCCCTGCTGCGCGCGGATCACGCCCGCGCCGATCGCTGCCGTCGCCGCGCCCAGCTGGTGGCCCGCCCCGATCCAGCCGAACACGATGGGCCCGTCGCGGTCGCCGAACGCCTCGGTGGCCAGGCGCACGGTCGGCGGCACCGTGGCGATCCAGTCCAGGCCGTAGAACACCGCGAAGACCGACAGGCTCATCAGCGAGAAGTCCGAGAACGGCAGGTAGATCAGCGAGAGCCCGCGCAGGGCGTAGTAGACGAACAGCAGCTTGCGCGGATCGTAGCGGTCGGTCAGCCAGCCCGAGGCCGTGGTGCCGAACAGGTCGAACAGCCCCATCAGCGCCAGCAGACCCGCGGCCTTGACCTCGGGCAGGCCCCGGTCGCCGCAGAAGGCGATCATGTGCACGCCGATCAGGCCGTTGGTGGTCAGGCCGCAGATGAAGAAGCCGCCGAACAGCAGCCAGAAGGTGCGGGTCTTGCTGGCCCGGTGCAGGGCGCCGAAGGCGGCGGCCAGGGCGTTGGACGCCGAGCCCTTGGGCGGCGGGGTCCAGTCGTCGGGCGCGCCGAACGGGCGCTGGCCGATGGCGTCGGGGCTTTCGGGGATCAGCAGCCAGCAGATCGGGGCCATGATCGCGGCGACCGCGGCCACGGTCAGCACCACCGGCCGCCAGCCGCCGTGGTCGGCGATCCAGGCCATGGCCGGCAGGAAGATCAGCGAGCCGGTCGCCGTGGCCGCCGTCAGCAGGCCCAGCATCAGGCCGCGCCGCTGGACGAACCAGCGATTGACGATGGTCGCGCCCAGCACCATGGCCACCGCCCCGCTGCCGACGCCCGCCATCACGCCCCAGGTGGCCACGTACTGCCAGCTCTGGGTCATGAAGGCCGACAACCCGGTGGACACCGCCATCAGCAGCAGGGCCAGGCTGATCGTGCGCCGCACGCCGAACGACTGCATCAGCGCCGCCGCGAACGGTCCGGTCAGGCCGTAGAGGAAGATGCCGATCCCGGCGGCCAGGGAGATCGAGCCACGGTCCCAGTGGAAGGCCTTCTCCAGCGGCAGGATCAGTACGCCGGGCGCGGCGCGGAGGCCGGCGGCCGACAGCAGGGCCAGGAAGGTCGCGGCGGCCACGACGAAGGCGTAGCGGTTTCCGAGGGTGCGACGAAGAATCTGCATGCGATGTAACCGATCGGTACGGGGCTTGTCGCCTTGCATACGTACCGGTAAGTAACATCGTCAAGCACCATGACGAAATTCGACGAAAAAACCTCCGCCCAAAAATCCTTGGAAGGGTCCGAGCACCCCTACGGTCCGGGGGCGCGCGCCGCCGAGCGCATCTTCGAGACCGCGCGGGACCTGTTCTATCGCGAGGGCATCCGCGCCGTGGGCGTGGACGAGATCGTCACCCGGGCCGGGGTGACCAAGCCCAGCCTCTATCGCGGCTTCAAGTCCAAGGACGATCTGGTGGCCGCCGTGCTGCGCGAGGTCGAGGTCGGGTTCTGGGGTCGCTTCGACGCGGCCGAGACGGCGTTCCCCGACGATCCCAAGGCCCAGATGGTGGCCTTCTTCGAAGGCCTGGCGGCGCGGTCGGGCGGCGCGGACTATCGCGGCTGCGCGCTCAGCAACGCCGTGGTCGAGTATCCGGACCGCGATCACGCCGGCCGGGCGGTGGCCCAGGTCCACAAGCAGGACCTGCGCGCGCGGCTGCGGGCCAAGGCCGCCGAGATGGGCGCGTCCGACCCCGCCGCCCTGGGCGACGCCATGATGCTGCTGGTCGAGGGGGTGTTCACCTCCAGCCAGATGTTCGACGACGACGACAAGCCCGCCTTGGCCGTGGTCGGGGCGGTGAAGGCGTTGATCGGGGCGTATTGCTCCCCAAGTGAGCAAGGATGAGCCATCCCCTCGACCGCCCTGTCTGGTCCGCCTTCACGGGCCGTCAGTCGCATCTGGCGCTGCGCGACGGGGCCGCCCTGCGGGTGCATCCGGACTTCGGCCTGTTCGCGGCGACGGCGGACGACGCGGCCGGGAGCCTGGAGGCCCTGGGCCGGCTGGTCCGCGCCCATGGCGGCGAGGTCGGGCTGGTCGAGCGGTTCGATCCGCCGCCAGTCCCGGGGACCACGGTCGTCAAGAGCGCCCTGTGCTGGCAGATGGTCGCCGAGAAACTGGCCGCGCCCAAGCCCGCGCCCTTCGACATCCTGCCCCTGACCGACGCCGACGCGCCGGAGATGCTGGCCCTGGCCACCCTGACCGCGCCCGGCCCGTTCTTCTCGCGCACCCACGAGTTGGGCGGGTTCGTCGGGGTGAAGGTGGACGGCCGGCTGGTGGCCATGGCCGGCGAGCGCATGCGGCCCGACGGCTTCACCGAGGTCAGCGGCGTCTGCGCCCACCCCGATCATCGCGGCAAGGGCTACGCCGCGACGCTGATGCTGCACGTGGCCGGCAAGATGGTCGAACGCGGCGAGACCCCGTTCCTGCACAGCTACGCCGACAACAAGGGCGCCATCGCCCTGTACGAGGCGCTGGGCTTCCGGTTCCGGTGCGAGCAGGTGCTGACGGTGCTGGCTCCCCTATAATCCGCTCATCCCGGCGAATGCCGGGACCCAGATCCGAGAACTGAGAAGCTGACTGGATAGGCTCGGCGCTCTTGGCCTCAGCCACACCGCCATTCCATCTGGGTCCCGGCATTCGCCGGGATGAGCGGAGCATTGAACAAACAAAAGGACCCGGAAGGCGCTCGCCCTCCGGGTCCCTTGTCCGCCTAGATCGGCGCGATCACGCCTCGATCTGCTCCGCCGATTTCCGCGCCCAGCCGTACAGCGCGAACACCACGACCGCTGCGGCGACCAGGGCGAAGATCATGCCCAGGTGCTCGGAGGGCGCGAAGGGCACTTCCAGCGGGCCGGGCTTCTGGGTGGCGACGATCAGGCCGGCCAGGGCCACGTTGAACAGGCTCTCGCCGACGATGAAACCCGAGGCGATCAGCACGCCCAGGCGCTTGGCGGCCTCGCCGTTGCGGTCCTTGTCGACCAGCTTGTCGTAGACCCAGCCGATCACCGCGCCGACCACGACCGGGGCGGTCACGGCGCTGGGCAGGTAGATGGCCAGGCCCACGCCCAGGGGCGGCAGGCTGAAGCGGCCGTTGCTGGCGCGGCGCAGGACGATGTCGATGATGACCAGGCCCACGCCGATCAGGGCGCCGTAGCCCAGCAGGCTCCAGTTCAGGTCATGGCCGATCACGCCCTTGGCCAGGGTCGAGATCAGGGTCGCCTGCGGCGCGTCCAGCGGCTTGGCGCCGGCCACGGTCGACAGGTTGGCCGCGCCCGAGAAGCCGTTCGACTGGTTCAGCAGCTCCAGCACGAAGGGGATGACGATGGCGCCGGCGACGACGCCGATGATCAGGGCCACCTGCTGCTTCCACGGCGTGGCGTCGACCAGCTGGCCGGTCTTCAGGTCCTGCAGGTTGTCGTTGGCGACCACGGCCACGGCCAGCACCATGGTGGTGACGTAGAGGGCGTAGGCGACCAGGGCCTTGGCGATGTCCGGGCCGATCACGCCGCGGCCGACGATGCCGACCATCAGCGAGGCGCCCAGCACGGTCAGGATGGCGATGCCCGAGACCGGGCTGTTGGACGAGCCGATCAGGCCGGCCATGTAGCCGCAGACGGCGGCGGCCAGCAGGCCGGCCACCAGGACATAGCCGATGCCGATGGCCACCAGCGGCGCGGCCAGGCTGGTGATCGGGCCGCCGGTCAGGAAGTGGGCCAGGAACCAGCCGGCCGGGGCCAGCAGGACCAGCGAGACGACGCCGACGATGCCGATCGGGATGTCCTGCTCGGTGCGGGGGATGTCGCCGCCGCCCGACTTGCGGACCTTGTTGGCCTCGAAGGCCGAGACCAGGCCCGACCAGATCGGCAGGGCCAGCTTGCCCAGGGTCCAGATGGCGGCGGCGCCGATGACGCCCGCGCCCATGAACCGCACCTCGGTCTTCCAGACGGTCAGGGCGTGCTTGGCGACGTCGACGTCGGGCATGGGGTGCAGGCTGGTCATGACCGGCACCAGCACGCCCCAGGCGATGGCCAGGCCGGCGAACATGGCGACGCCGACGGTGATGCCCATCAGGTGGCCCGCGCCCATCAGGGCCAGCGAGCTGGAGGCGCCCAGGCCGGTCGCGCCGGCCCCGGCCTTGAAGTAGCCCGCGACCTCGGCCGCGAAGATCTTGGCGGCGGCCAGGGCGGCGAACAGGGCCGAGGCGACGGTGCCCAGCACCACGGCGACCAGGCCCTTCTGCCCTTCGGCGGCGCCCGCGCGCGAGCCGGTGCCGACCTTCAGCACCTCGGCGGCGGCGACGCCTTCCGGGTAGGGCAGGTCGGAATTGGTGACCAGGGCCCGGCGCAGGGGGATGGTGTACATCACCCCCAGCACCCCGCCGACCAGGCAGGCGCCGAAGGTGGTCAGGAACGGCACGTGGGCCCACCAGCCGATCATCAGCAGGCCGGGCAGCACGAAGATCACCGACGACAGGGTGCCCGCCGCCGAGGCGATGGTCTGGACGATGTTGTTTTCCTGGATCGTCGCGGTCTTGAAGGCGCGCAGCAGGGCCATCGAGATGACCGCGGCGGGGATCGAGGTGGCGAAGGTCAGGCCCACCTTCAGGCCCAGATAGACCTGGGCGGCGGTGAAGACCAGGGTGATGGCGATCCCGAGAAGGACCCCTCGGAGGGTGATCTCCGATCGGGGAGTCGCGGCGGCGTCGGACGTCATGAAGGGTCCCAAAACAGTTAAGGCGGCCGGACCTTGCACGTCCGACCGCCCCAAACTCAAGCCTTGTTCCGCATTTTCGCGTTTTGCGGGCTGGCGTTACCCTTGAAATCCCTTTTCAGGGAACAGGTTCAGAGCACGCCCAGCATTTCCGCGACCAGCGGATGGCGGACGATGTCGCGGTCGGCCAGGCGGACCACCGCGATGTTCTCGACCGGCTCGAACTTGGCCGACACCTCGGCCAGGCCCGAGATGCCCGGCAGCAGGTCCGACTGGTTCGGGTCGCCCGTGACCACCATGGTCGAGTTCCAGCCCAGGCGGGTCAGCAGCATCTTCAGCTGCATGTAGGTGCAGTTCTGGGCCTCGTCGATCACCACGAAGGCGTTGTTCAGCGTGCGGCCGCGCATGAAGCCGACCGGGGCGATCTCGATGGCGCCCTCGGCCATCAGGGCCCGCATGCGCTTGACCGACAGGCGGTCGCTGAGCGCGTCGTAGAGCGGGCGCAGATACGGGGCCAGCTTGTCCTCCATGTCGCCCGGCAGGTAGCCGATCGACTCGCCGGCCTCGACGGCGGGGCGCGACAGCACGATGCGGCCGACCTTGCCGGCCTCCAGAGCCTCCACGGCCTTGGCGATGGCGATGTAGGTCTTGCCGGTGCCGGCCGGGCCCAGGGCCATGATCAGGTTCTTGCTGTCGATCGCCTCGATCAGGCCCGCCTGACCGGGCGATTTGGGTTTGATCGTTTTGAGGTAACTCTGGTCCCGGTCCTCATGCCCTGGATTGCCCAGCGGCGACCAAGCGTGGCGATGCTCCACCGGCAGGCGGCGCACCTTGGCGTCGTCGTCGTAACGGCCAGCATCATTCGCGCCTTCGCGCACCATCCGCTTGAGAGCTCGCTTGGTCATGTAAGCCTCCATTCAGGCATGAAAAAAGGACGTGGCCGAAGGGCGACGTCCTTGGAGCAGGTGGGGAGGAGAGAAACGAAGACGCGAGCGCGGCCGGGCGGTTCGGAGCTTGCCCCCGAAGGCGGTGATGAACGCCCAAACCCCAAAACCGACACCCAAGGTCTCCGTTACCGGGAGGCCGCGTTCGGCGATCGAGCGCGGCTCGGATACGAGAAGAATGACTCCCGATGTGGGAGTGTTCCCCCTCGAATCGCACAAATACAATGGGGCGAGCATGGTTTATGAGCCGTTAAGCCCTTGCTCGATTTTAGAACACGAGGTGTACGGATGACTGTCTATTCCTTGGGCGCCACAAATCCTTCGCTGCCGCCGGAAGGCGAATATTGGATCGCGCCCAGTGCCTCGGTGATGGGAAACGTCATCATGCGGAAGAACTCCAGCGTCTGGTGGGGCGCAATAGTTCGCGGAGACAACGATCCCATTGATATCGGCGAGAACAGCAACGTCCAGGACGGCTCAGTACTGCACACCGACATCGGCAGCCCGCTGACCATCGGCGCGAACGTGACAATCGGCCACATGGTCATGCTTCACGGCTGCACGATCGGCGACGGATCGCTGATCGGCATCGGCTCGATCATCCTGAACGGCGCGAAGATCGGGAAGAACTGCCTAATCGGCGCCGGGGCCCTGATCACCGAGGGCAAGGAAATCCCCGACAACTCGATGGTCATGGGCGCGCCCGGCAAGGTGGTCCGCGAGATCGGCGAGGGCCACGCGGCGATCCTCCAGGCCTCGGCCCTGCACTATGTCGAGAACTGGAAGCGCTATCGGGCGGAGCTGACGCGGATCGACTGAGGTCCGTCGGGCACCCGACTTAATAAAATACCGACGGTTTAGGAGCATGGTCGGGCCATGGCGTGGGGACAGCGCATGGCGGCCAGCCCGAGACGAGTGTGGAATCCGGCGCATCGACGCCTGGCGGTCCTGACGCTCGCCTACGCCGGGTGCATGGCCTACAGCCTGTTCCTGGCCGGCGCCGCCCAGCGCATCCCCACCATCTGGACCGCCAACGCCGTGCTGATCGGCGGCCTGCTGCTGCTCAGCCGCCGGCAGGGCCTGGCCCTGCTGGGCCTGACGGCCGTCGTGCACGTGGCCATGGAGCTGGCGGTCGGCGACTCGCCCCGGTTCGTGCTGACCATCACGGCGCTCGACATCCTGCAGACCGCGGCGACCGCGGCGGTCCTGCGCCTGACGCGACTGCCGATCCGCGTGCGCTCGATGCGCGGCTTCCTGGCCCTGATGGCCGCCTCGACCGGCTTCACCGCGATCAGCTCGGTCGTCGTCAACGGCCTACTGTCGCTGAGCTTCCACGGCCCGTTCTGGCGCGCCTGGAGCGAATGGACCACCTCCAACGTGCTGGGCGTGGCCATCGCCCTGCCCACCCTGCTGATCCTGTTCGACCGCCGTCACCGCGACAGCTTCCGCGTCAGCCTGTCGGAATCGCTGCTGGTCCTGATGCTGGTGCTGGTCACCGCCGTGACCGTGTTCACCGCCGACACCGCCCTGCAGGTGCTGCTGTTCGCCCCGGCCCTGCTGGCGGTGTTCCGCGGCGGACCGCGCGCGGCGGCCGTGCTGGTGACCGGCTCCCTGGCCGCGACCATCCCGGCGATCCTGTACAAGACCGGAATGGACCCCGCGGCCGCCGTGCCCCTGCTGCGGCAGGCCCAGATCTTCCACCTGGTGCTCTACGCCGTCTGCCTGGCCGCCGCCCTGGCCCTCAGCCGCCAGGCCCGCCTCCAGGCCCTGCTGGTCCGCCGCCAGGCCACCGCCCGCGCCGCCCAGGCCAAGGCCCAGGCCGCCAACCAGGCCAAGAGCGACTTCCTGGCCACGATCAGCCACGAGATCCGCACCCCGCTCAACAGCATCCTCGGCTTCGCCGGCCTGGTCGGCGACGATCCCGGCCTGTCGGCCGAGAGCCGCCGTCGCCTGGAGCTGGTGGAGCGCGCCGGGCGCTCGCTGGCCGAGATCGTCGGCGACCTGCTGGACTTCGCCAAGGTCGAGGCCGGCCGGCTGGACCTGCGGCCCGAGCCCGCCTCGCCCGCCGCCCTGCTGCGCGACGCCGTCGCCATCATCGCCCCCGCCGCCCAGGCCAAGGGGCTGGCCCTGGCCGTGGACGTCGAAACCACGGGCGACGGCGACGAAACCGCCCTGCTGGCCCTGGACGAGACCCGCCTGCGCCAGGTGCTGCTGAACCTGCTGGCCAACGCGCTGAAGTTCACCGCCCAGGGCCGGGTCGCGGCCCGCCTGACCCTCGGCCCCGCGCCGGGCGATCTGCGGTTCGAGGTCGCCGACACCGGCATCGGCATCGCCCCCGACGTCCAGGCCCGCCTCTTCCGCCGCTTCAGCCAGGCCGACAGCTCCATCAGCCGCAGCTACGGCGGCGCGGGCCTGGGTCTGGCGATCAGCAAGGCTCTGGTCACCCAGATGGGCGGCGAGATCGGCGTCGACAGCGCCCCGGGCGCCGGTTCGCGGTTCTGGGTGACCCTGTCGGCCCAGGTCGCGGCCAAGCCCGCCCCCGCCCTCGCCGCGCCGGCGGCCGAGCCGGAGCCGCCTCGTCCGGCCCGGGTGCTGCTGGTCGACGACCATCCGATGAACCGCGAGCTGGGCCACGCCCTGCTGACCCTGGCCGGCTGCGACGTTTCCACCGCCGAGGACGGGGCCCAGGCCCTGGAGGCCGCCGGCCTGGGCGGCTTCGACCTGATCCTGATGGACGTCCACATGCCCGGCATGGACGGCCTGGCCGCCGCCCGCGCCATCCGCGCCCTGCCCGGTCCGCCCGGTGTCGTGCCCATCGTGGCCCTGAGCGCCGACGTCCTGCCCGAACAGATCGCGCGGTGCCGGGCGGCGGGCATGGACGACCACGTGGCCAAGCCGATCCGGCGCGAGGACCTGCTGGCGGCGGTGGGACGGGCGCTGGCGGGAGAGCGGAAGCCGGAAGGCCGGGCGCGTGTCGGCGAGGGCTGAGGCGGCGCCGCTTTTCTAGGCCTGACTCATCTGGCGAACGGCTCCGCCTCGGACGCCCATCCGGCCCCGGGGCGGTGCGCCCAATCATCGCGCCTGGAATTGGTGCGGCTCCAAGGCTGGCGTTCTGCTTCCGCCCGCGTTAGCAGACCGCCCCATGATCCGCCTCGACAACATCTCCAAGCAAAACGGCCACCAGATTCTGTTCATCGAAGCCTCGATGGGCATCCAGAAGGGTGAGAAGGTCGGCCTCGTCGGCCCGAACGGCGCCGGCAAGACCACGCTGTTCCGCATGATCACCGGCCAGGAACAGCCCGACGACGGGCTGGTCACGATCGATCCGGGCATGAAGATCGGCTATTTCAGCCAGGATGTCGGCGAGATGTCGGGCCAGAGCGCGGTCGCCGCGGTGATGGACGGCGTCGGCCCGGTCAGCGCCCTGGCCGCCGAAATGGCGACGCTGGAGGCGGCCATGGTCGATCCGGACCAGGCCGACCAGCTGGACGCCGTCATGGAACGCTATGGCGAGGTGCTGGAGCGCTTCCAGGAACTGGACGGCTATGCGCTGGAAGCGCGGGCGCGCGAGGTCCTGGCCGGCCTGAGCTTCAGCGAGGAGCGCATGGACGGCGACGTCGGCCTGCTGTCCGGCGGCTGGAAGATGCGCGTGGCCCTGGCCCGCATCCTGCTGATGCGGCCCGACGGCATGCTGCTGGACGAACCGTCCAACCACCTGGACCTGGAAAGCCTGATCTGGCTGGAGGCCTTCCTGAAGAACTACGACGGCGCGCTGCTGATGACCTCGCACGACCGCGCCTTCATGAACCGCATCATCGGCAAGGTGGTCGAGATCGACGCCGGCCAACTGATCACCTATTCGGGCGATCTGGACTTCTACGACCAGCAGCGCGCGCTCACCGAACAGCAGCGCCAGGCGCAGTACGAGCGTCAGCAGGCCATGCTGGCCAAGGAAATCAAGTTCATCGAGAAGTTCAAGGCGCGCGCCTCGCACGCCGCCCAGGTCCAGAGCCGGGTCAAGAAGCTCGACAAGATCGAACGCGTCGAGGCCCCGCGCCGCCGCCAGACGGTGCAGTTCGAGTTCCAGAGCCCGCCGCGGTCGGGCGAGGACGTGATCAACCTGCGCGACGTCCACAAGGGCTACGGCGCCCAGTCGATCTATGAGGGCCTGGATTTCCTGGTGCGCCGCAAAGAACGCTGGTGCGTGCTGGGCGCCAACGGCGCCGGCAAGTCGACCCTGCTGAAGCTGGTGGCCGGCGACACCAAGCCCGACCAGGGCACGGTCAATATCGGCGCCAGCGTCAGGATGGGTTACTTCGCCCAGCACTCCATGGACCTGCTGGACGGCGAAGAGACGATCTTCGAGTCGCTGGAGCGCTCGTTCCCGCAGGCCGGCCAGGGCGCGCTGCGCACCCTGGCGGGGTGCTTCGGCTTCTCCGGCGACGACGTCGAAAAGCCCTGCCGCGTCCTGTCCGGCGGCGAGAAGGCGCGCCTGGTCATGGCCAAGATGCTGTTCGATCCGCCGAACCTGCTGGTGCTGGACGAGCCGACCAACCACCTGGACATGACGACCAAGGAGATGCTGGTCGCGGCCTTGGCCGACTTCGAGGGCACCATGCTCTTCGTCTCGCACGACCGCCACTTCCTGGCGGCCCTGAGCAACCGCGTGCTGGAGCTGACGCCCGAGGGCGTCCATCAGTACGGCGGCGGCTATACCGAATATGTCGCCCGCACGGGTCAGGAAGCGCCGGGGCTGCACCCGGGCGGCTAGCGGCCTCGCCGCCGGGAGCCGGACCGGACGGGTCGGCTCCCGGCGCGGGCGCCTTCCCCCGCGTCCCCCTTGCCCGCCGTCAAAACCCGCGTCACTCTCTGGCTTAACAACGATAACATTCCAGGGAGGCGACGTCGGGCCATGGCCAGCACGCGCTACGACTACGTCATCATCGGCGCCGGTTCGGCCGGCTGCGTCCTGGCCGCGCGGCTGACCGAGGACCCCAACGTCAAGGTCCTGCTGCTGGAGGCCGGCGGCAAGAACACCTCGATCCTGGTCAAGATGCCCGCCGGCGTCGGCGAGCTGATCAAGGCCAAGGGCGACCAGAACTGGGGCTTCTGGACCGAGGCCGAGCCTCACCTCAATGACCGCAAGCTGTGGTGGCCGCGCGGCAAGGGCCTGGGCGGCAGCTCGGCCATCAACGGCATGATCTACATCCGCGGCCATGCGCGCGACTACGACCAGTGGCGGCAGATGGGACTGGCGGGCTGGTCCTATGCGGAGGTCCTGCCCTACTTCAAGCGCTCGGAAAGCCACCACGGCGGCGGCGACGCCTATCACGGCGACGCGGGCCCGCTGCACGTCTCGCACGGCGAATCCAAGAGCCCGTTCTATCCGACCCTGATCGAGGCCGGCCGCCAGGCGGGCCACGCGGTGACCAAGGACTTCAACGGTTATCGCCAGGAGGGCTTCGGTCCCTACGACCTGACCATCCGCGACGGCAAGCGCTGGAGCGCGGCGGCGGCCTATCTGACGGCCGCCCTGACCCGGCCGAACCTGACCTGCGTGACCGAGGCCCGCACGACCCGCATCCTGGTCGAGAAGGGCAAGGCGATCGGCGTCGAGTACGTGGTCGGGGCCAGCCCCGAGCGCGTCTTGGCCCATGCCGACGCCGAGGTGCTGCTCAGCGCCGGAGCCGTGCAGTCGCCGCACATCCTGCAGCTGTCGGGCATCGGCGCCCCGGACGACCTGAAGGCCCAGGGCGTCGCGGTCGTCCATGAGAGCAAGGGCGTCGGCGCCAATCTGCAGGACCACCTGGACGTCTGCCTGTCGTGGACGACCAAGAACCTGCAGACCGCCTATTCGGCCAACAAGGGCCTGAAGAAGCTGAGCACGGGCCTGTCCTACATGCTGCTGGGCAAGGGCCTGGGCCGGCAGCAGTTCCTGGAGAGCGGCGCGTTCCTCAAGTCGCGTCCCGACCTCGACCGGCCCGACCTGCAGATCCACGGCGTGCTGGCGATCATGCAGGACCATGGCAAGGTCCAGGTCGAGAAGGACGGCTTCACCCTGCACGTCTGCCAGCTGCGCCCGGAGAGTCGCGGAAAGGTGGGCCTGCGCTCGGCCGACCCGTTCGACGACCCGACCATCCTGGCCAACTACCTGGCGACCGAGGAAGACCGTCGGGCCGTGCGCGAGGGCGTGAAGATCGCCCGCGACGTGGTGGCCCAGGCCGCCTTCGATCCCTATCGCGAGGCCGAGTACGCGCCGGGCGCCGGGGTGAAGACCGACGCCGAGATCGACGCCTGGGTGCGGGCCAAGGCCGAGACCATCTACCACCCGGTCGGCACCTGCCGGATGGGCGCGGCCGGCGATCCGCTGGCGGTCGTCGACGACCAGCTGCGCGTGCAGGGACTTTCGGGCCTGCGGGTGATCGACGCCTCGGTCATGCCCACCCTGATCGGCGGCAACACCAACGCCCCGACCATCATGATCGCCGAGCGCGCGTCCGACCTGATCCGGGGCAAGGCGACCCTGGCGCCGATCGACGCGCCGGTGTTCGAGGACGGCCGGGCGGCGGCGGCCTAAGCGTCGTGCTACGATGGGGGACACGCGCATGCGCGTGTCCCCGCCCCCGCTAAGAGGCTCCACATGAACCAACGTCCCTTGGGCCGCTCGGGCCTGTCCACCGCGCCGCTGGTGTTCGGCGGCAACGTCTTCGGCTGGACCGCCGACGAGGCCACCTCGCACGCCCTGCTCGACGCCTTCGTCGATGGCGGCTTCAACGCGATCGACACCGCCGACGTCTATTCGGCCTGGGTCCCGGGCCACACGGGCGGGGAGTCCGAAAGCGTGATCGGCCGCTGGCTGAAGGCAGGCGGCAAGCGGGACAAGGTGCTGATCCTGACCAAGGTGGCCATGTGGCCGGCCCAGCCGGGCCTGTCGGCGGCCAACATCGTCTCGGCGGTCGAGGGCTCGCTGAAGCGGCTGCAGACCGACTACATCGACCTCTATCAGTCGCACCAGGACGACGCCGACACCCCGATCGACGAGACGCTGGAGGCCTTCGACCGGCTGGTGAAGGCCGGCAAGGTGCGGGCGGTCGGCGCGTCGAACTTCACCCCCGCGCGGCTGGGCGAGAGCCTGGCGACCAGCGCCGCCCAGGGCCTGACCCGCTACGAGACCATCCAGCCCAAGTTCAACCTCTTCGACCGCGACCAGGTCGAGGGCGAACTGGCGGCCCTGACGGCGCGCGAGGGCCTGGGGATCATCCCCTATTACGGCCTGGCCGCCGGCTTCCTGACCGGCAAGTACCGCACCGACGCCGACCTGGAGGGCAAGGCCCGCTCGCGGACCATCCTGCGCGACTACTGGAACGACAAGGGCAGGCGGGTCCTGGCGGCGCTGGACGCGGCGGCCAAGGCGGTGTCGGCCTCGCCGGCCCAGGCGGCCCTGGCCTGGATCATGGCCCATCCGGCGATCACCGCCCCGATCGCCAGCGCCACCAGCGTCGCGCAGCTGGACGAACTGATGGCCGCGGCCCGGCTGAAACTGCCGGCCGAGGTGGTTGAGGCGTTGAACGCGGCGGAGTGACCTGGCGCCTTTATTCCAACCCCATAGTCGCGCATCCCGGCATTCGCCGGAATGAGCGGATTTTTTGCAAACCCCAATGGGAAGGGGTCGCCCTGCGGCGCCCCCTTCCCATCACCGGCACGTCCCCCCGGCGCGCCGTCCTTTCCGTCCCCCCCGGCACGGAAAAGCTCGTGATGTCTCTCGCCCCTAGGCGATCCGGCGACCGTGCAGGGTCGCCAGGCGCAGGCGCGGCGACTCCTCGTTGGCCGGGCCCAGGCTCTGGATCTTGCGGACGCCCAGCTCCGAGGCCGGGCGGCCCATCAGGCGCTGGATCATGGCGATGGGCTGATAGAGGCCCAGGAAGCGGTCGGTCTGGCCGTCGACCCCGACCATCGGGGCCAGCAGCACCTCCATGCCCACCGAGGGCGCCCCGATCGAACGGATGTCGGCCGTGATGACGACCGGCTCACCGCGGCGACGCGCGACCTCCAGGGCCGACTTGACCTCCAGGCGGTGGGACAGGGCCCAGAAGCCCAGGGCGTCCTCGCCGCGCAGGTCGCGGGCGTGCAGATCGGTGACGAAGCCGCCCGCCAGCCGCACCGGATAGCGGCCCTTGGCGTCGCGCCCGAGGATGAACACCTGGGGCAGCAGATCGAGGAAATCGCCCGGATTGACGCTGGCTCGCGCGGGCACGCCGTCGTTAACGGCCCTGCTACGCCAATAGTCTATCAATCGTTCCGTGCTTGGATGGAACATCGTCGTTCCCCTCGCGGGCTCACTCGCGGTCCCCTTTTCGACCGCACCGGGCTTGCAAGGAGAACCGTGCCAGCCCTCGGACCGTGCCGTCCTGGGACAGTTCCCCGGTCGGACGGCGGGCATGGCGTGGTTCTTGCTTGGCTTTGCGCCACGCGGCACGTCGGGGTGTTGTGAAGGGAAAAGGCCGATGCAGGCGCCGAAAATGACCTTGTCCAAGCTGTGGATCAGCCTGGCCGCCTTCGTGGGCGTGCTGGTGCTGGGCGGGGTCGCCTACGCCCAGTGCGGCAGCTGCACGCCGACGCCGCCGCCCTGCTGCAGCCCGCCGCCGGCTCCGCCGCGTCCGCCGACCCCGCCCAGCTGCAACACCTGCGGCGGCGGCCACAACGTCTATGTCCCCGGCATCAACATCCACGTCGGCGGCTCGGTCGTCGTCAACGCCAGCGCCTCGGCGACCAGCACGGCCTCGGCCGGCGCGGGGGCCGGCGCGGGCGCGGGCGCCTCGGCGGGCTCGACCGTCTATTACGGCGGCGGCACGCACGGCGGCTACTATTCCGGCCCGGTCTCGACCGGCTACATCCAGGGCCTGAACGTCGAGGGCGGCGAAATGCGCCGCCGCGCGTCCTACGAGGCCACCCGCACCCGCTACAAGCGCGTGGTCATCCGCGCCGTCTGCCTGGACGACCGCGACGTGCCCCACCCCGCCTCGCAGGTCACGCCCGACCGCGAGATCGACAACGGCTACGACGGCGAGCTCTATCGCTGCATCGCCGGCTCGCGCATGCAGTACGTGGTCGGCGAGAGTCTGGACCAGAGCAACTTCAGCGGCGAGACCTATGTCTGCGGCAAGAACGACGCCCTGTACTTCTCGCCAGGGGCCCAGGGCGGCTCGGTGGCCTGCCGGCCCCAGAAGCCGGCCCGCGACTGCAACGAGCGCTCGCTGCTGCGCCGCTACGGCGCCGGCGTGAAGGTGCTGACCATGCTGATCACCGAGAAGTACACCGCCGAGCGCGAGGAGACGGTGCGCGAGCAGCAGAGCTCGGGCATGAGCCTCAGCCTGGACGGCGGCGTCGGCGGGGTCGTGTACTAGACGATATTCCCCTCTCTCTTTGAGAGAGGGTTCAATGACGCGCCCGCCTGTGGCAGATTTCGGCTTCGGACACCGCTCCGCACCTGAGCACGCGCACCGCCGCCCCTGCTCGCTTCGGGAAACCGTGTGCGATGACCTCCAAGACCCTTTCTGACATCACCTTCGGCCGCGCCGCGCCGGGGATCTTCGTTCGCGACATCGAAAAGGCCCTCGCCTTCTATGGCAACGTCCTGGGCTTCAAGAAGACGTTCGAGAACGGCGACCCCGTCGGCTTCGTGATCCTGGAGAAGGATCGGGCCGAACTGCACCTGAGCCTGGTCAGGGACCACAAGGCCTCGACCACCAACGTGGCCCACCTGATCGTCGACGACGTCGACGCCCTGCACGCGGTCTGCGTGGCGGCGGGCGTGCGGATCATCAAGTCGCTGGCCGACAAGGACTATGGCCTGCGAGCCTTCGTGTTCGCCGACCTCGACGGCAACCGGATCGACGTGGGCCAGCCGATCGGCGGCGCTCAAGAGGCCCCCGCGCGCTTCGAGCGCCGGAACCTGACCGGCGCGGTGTTCCATGACACCGCCCTTCCCGGCGCGACCTTCGACGACGTCAACCTGTCCGCCGCCCTGTTCTCGAACGTGAACCTGCGCCAGGCGCGGTTCACCAACGTCAACCTGAGCGGCGTCGCCATCGAGGACGCCAATATCGAGGGCCTGACGATCTACGGGATCGATATCCACGCCCTGGTGCAGGTGGAGCTGGCGAAGCGCGGGCGGGGCTGACCCGCTTCACTCATTCGTTGTCATCCCGGAAAGCGCGCAGCGCTTGTCCGGGACCCAGGTGAACCGCAAAGCATCAGCCCAGTCCCCTGGGTCCCGGACAGCCCCTGCGGGGCTTCCGGGATGACAACCTTTGGTTCGGAACCGATCCCCAGCGTATCGTTCGGCGGAGCCGAGAACCCTCAGATCACGTAGTCGTAGACCACGTCGGCCAGCGTATGGTCCATCGTCCGGGCCGGCTCTTCGCAGGTGGGGCAATTGACGATCCGGGCGGGGACGCCGGCGGCCGTGCAGTGCGGCGGCACGGGCTTGAGCACCACCGAGCCCGAGGCGATCTTGGCGTATTCGCCGATCTCGATGTTGCCCAGCACCTTGGAGCCGGCGCCCAGCAGCACGCCGCGGCCGATCTTGGGGTGGCGGTCGCCGCGCTCGGCGCCGGTGCCGCCCAGGGTCACGCCGTGCAGCATCGAGACGTCGTCGCCGACCACCGCCGTCTCGCCGATGACGATGCCGGTGCCGTGGTCGATGAACACGCCCTTGCCGATGCGGGCGGCGGGATTGATGTCGACCTGGAAGACCTCGCTGGCCCGGCTCTGAAGGTAGAAGGCCAGGGTCTCGCGGCCCTGGCTCCACAGCCAGTGCGACACGCGGTGGGTCTGCAGGGCCAGGAAGCCCTTGAAGAACAGGAACGGCTGGACATAGCCCTTTGTGGCCGGGTCGCGCTCGAACACCGCCACGAGGTCGGCCTCGGCGGCGGCGACCAGCGACGGATCGCTCTCGAAGGCGTCGGCGGCGAACTCGCGGGCGGTCATGGCCCGCATCTCCTGGTCGCCCAGCTTGCGCGCCAGCTGGAAGGTCAGGGCGTCGGCCAGGTTGTCGTGGCTGAGGATCACGGCGTTCAGCAGCGAGGCCAGGGCCGGCTCGGCCTTGGCGGCGTGTTCGGCCTGGTTGCGCAGCGCGGCCCACACGGGCGGCGTCGTTTCCTGCGTCACGACCTCGAGATGCTTGGCCACCGGGTTCTCCCTCGCCCACGCCGCCATAGAGCATCTTTTTGAGAAATGCTCCAGACGTCCTTTGGATTCAACGGTCAAGCCGTCGAACCGTTCGCCATTTAGGAACGCGCCTAGGCCAGCACAAGTCGCGCCAGGCCCTCCGGAAGCTCGCCCTTCACCGCCATATGGTGCACGCGAAGCAGTAAAGCCACCGTCAAGGAGTCCGGCATGTGGCCGGACACCGCCGCGTCCAGCGCCTCGCCGAACGGCACGCGGACGATCGCCAGGTCCTCGGTCTCGTCCGGCGCGGTCGCCGTGGGCGTCAGGTCCAGGGCCAGATAGCCGTGGCAGAACTCGTCGGTGATCGAATTGGACAGCTCCATGGTCAGGATCAGGCGCCAGTCGGCGGCCTCCAGCCCGACCTCCTCGGCCAGTTCACGCTTGGCGCCGTCCAGCGGATCCTCGTCCAGCGGCGAGCCGCCCTCGGGGATTTCCCAGCTGTAGTTGGCCCGGGGAAAGCGGTTCTGCCCCACCAGGGTCACCGTGCCGTCGGCATGCAGCGGCACGACGCCGATCGCCCGGTTCTTGAACCCGACCTTGCCGTAGAGGGCGGGCCGCCCGGTCGGCGCGATCGTCTGGTACTCGGTCAGGGTGATCCAAGGATTGTCGTAGACGATCGTTTCGCGTGTCACGGTCCACGGCGCCCCGTGCGCCTTCAGCCAGGCTGGTTTATCGGTCATGCGAACGGCTCGCGACTTGTGGCGGCCGAGGCCCGGCCATAGGTGTGCTGCCTTAGCCTGCTTTCTGGAGGTCGTCTTGACCGGTTCTGTCCCCCCTGCCCCGCAATTCGGCCAAGAGCTGCCGATCGAGCCGTCGCAGGCGGTGCTGGACTTCCTGGCCAAGCGGCGCTCGGCCTCGGCCATGAGCCTGACCGCGCCGGGCCCGGACGACGCCCAGCTGACCGACCTGCTGCGCCTGGCCGCCCGCGTGCCCGACCACGGCAAGCTGTCGCCCTGGCGGTTCGTGATCCTGCGCGGCGCGGCCAAGGACGCCTTCGCCGCGAAGATCACTGCCCTGGCCGACAGCCAGGCCAATCCGGTCAAGGCCAACGCCGCCCTGCGCAAGCTGACCCGCCCGCCGGTCGCCGTGGCGGTGATCTCGCGCCACATCCCCGGCGAGATTCCCGAATGGGAGCAGCGCCAGAGCGCCTCGGCCGTCTGCCAGCAGATGCTGCTGGCCGCCGCCGCCATGGGCTGGGGCGCCAACTGGATCACCGACTGGTATTCCTACGACCCGCGCGCCAAGGCCGTCCTGGGCCTGGCCGAGGACGAGCTGGTGGCCGGCTTCCTCTATCTGGGGAGGTCGACCGAATCCCCGCAGGAGCGCGTGCGGCCCGACGTGGCGGCGATCACCACCGAATGGTCCGCCGACTGAGCTCCCTTCCGGCCCAACTTCCAGCCTTGGCCCTGTTGCGTTTCGGCATCGGTCGGGCGCCTTCATGAAGGCCGCTCATGCGCAAAATGACCACTAAAAGCGCAGAACGGCCGCCCGACTAGTCTCTAGTCCCATGCCGTGGGACTTGCGAACCGCAAGGTTCGCCGTGCATCAGCTGCGACATTTTATGTAACAGTCTTGCATCAATTCGACCTTAAGCATCGGTAACTTGTCAGTTGGCCTTGAGTTGCATAAGGCCCAGCTCGACGACGTCTGCGTACTTACACGCCGACCAAAACTTTTCGGCCGACGGGGTTTATGACGCTCTCTCTTCTAATTCTCGGCATGTCCGCCGCTCTCGAAGGCGCGCCTGAGGCCGCGCCCGCGCAGCAGGAGCCGGTCGCGCAGGTCCAGCAGACGCCGCAGCAGGCGGCCCAGGCCGATCCGTACGCGTCCGAAGTCGACGCCGTCGAGGTGGTCGCCGGCAAGCCGCGCGGCTCGGTCGAAGGCGACATCAAGCCCGAGCTGACGCTGAACCCCGCCCAGATCCGCGCCTACGGCGCCGGCAGCATCTCCGAGCTGATGGCGTTCCTGGAACCGCAGCTGCGCAGCACGCGCGGCGACGGCCAGCCGGTCATGCTGATCAACGGTCGCCGCATCTCGGGCATGCAGGAGATCCGCGACATCCCGCCCGAAGCCATCGAGCGCTTCGAGATCCTGCCCGAGGAAGTGTCGCTGACCTACGGCTACCGCGCCGACCAGCGGGTGGTGAACATCGTCCTGCGTCGCCGCTTCCGCGCCCTGACCAACGAGGCCGGCGTGAAGGCCGCCACGGCCGGGGACCGCACCTCCGCCGACCTGCAGAGCACCCTGTTCCGCGTCCAGGGCGACCAGCGCTGGCTGTTCAACGGCAAGATCAGCCACGACAGCCCGCTGTTCGAGACCGACCGCGACGTCGTGCGCACGCCGTCGGGCTCGCCCTACGACCTGACCGGCAACGTCACCGGGTTCAACGGCCAGCCGATCGACCCGGCCCTGTCCGCCCTGGTCGGCAGCGACGTCACCGTGGCCCCGGTGCCCGCCTCGGCGGCGGTCACCACGCCCAGCCTGGCCGACTTCGCCACAAACGCCGGCGTCCCGGCGATCGACGACCTGAAGTCCTGGCGCAGCCTGGCCCCGAAGAACACCGCCGCCTCGCTGACCGGCGCGGTGACCCGTCCGCTGGGCAAGACCGCGATGGCCACCATCAGCGGCTCGTTCGAGGACAACACCACCCTGACCTATCTGGGCCTGCCGGGCGTCCGCCTGGTCGTGCCGGATGGCAACCCCTATTCGCCGTTCACCCAGGACGTCCAGCTCTACCGGTTCGTCGACGACTACATGGCCATGACCCGCAAGGTCGACAGCCAGAAGGCCACGGTGCAGGCGGCCGCCAACGGGCGGATCAAGGAATGGCGCTGGAGCGTCACCGGCGGCTATGTGCACTCGACCAGCGACACCACCACCGGACGCGGCCTGGACGCCTCGGCCTTCCAGGCCGGCCTGAACGCCGACGACCCCACGCTGAGCCCCTGGGGCAACATCCCCTCGCAGCTGCTGGCCCGGGTTTCGCCCGACACCGCCCACTCGACCTCCGACACGGCCAACGCCGAGGTGGTGTTCGTCGGCCGTCCGGTCAGCACTCCGGCCGGCGACGTGTCGACCACGTTCAAGGCCGGCGCCGACACCCAGACCCAGGACTCGCAAAGCACCCGCTTCGACACCCTGACCCAGACCAACCGGGTGATCGACCGCGACATCTCGCGCACGAGCGGCAACCTGCAGACCAATGTCAGCGTGCCGATCGCCAACAGGGCCAAGGACGTGCTGCCGCTGCTGGGCGACCTGTCGCTCAACTTCAACGGCGAGTACGAGCAGCTGTCGGACTTCGGCGGCCTGACCACCCTGGGCGGCGGCTTCAACTGGACGCCGGTCGATCCGCTGACCGTCATTGTCGGCTATACTGACGAGCAGGGCGCCCCCAGCGCCTCGCAGCTGAACGACCCGATCCTGTCGACGCCCAACGTCTCGATCTTCGACTTCAAGAACAACCGCACCGTCCTGGCCACGCGCATCGAGGGCGGCAACCCGAACCTGCTGTCCGACAGCCGTCAGGTCATGAAGCTGGGCGTCACCCTGCGGCCCCTGCCCAGGGACGCCAAGACCAACCTGCAGATCAACGCCAACTACACCGTCACCCGGATCGACGACTCGACGAACAACTTCCCGGCCATCACCGCCGACATCGAGCAGGCCTTCCCCGACCGCATCGTGCGCGACGCCGAGGGCAACCTGATCTCGGTCGACGCCCGGCCGGTGAACTACGCCAAGACCGAGCAGGAGCAGATCCGCTGGGGCTTCAACCTGTCGCGGCCGTTCGGCAAGCCGCGCCCGGGGGGCCCGGGCTTCCAGTTCGGCGGCGGCGGCCC
>NZ_JBBEUD010000035.1:0-31447 GCF_037402475.1 Caulobacter sp. CCG-8 | reverse complement strand
AATGTGACGCTGCTTTTGTTGCAGGGCGTTGAATGGGTTGGGGTTTGTGCGGCGGTTCGCGGGGATTGAGCGCGCTGTATCCCCCCTAACCTCCGCTCATCCCGGCGAATGCCGGGACCCAGATCCCATGGCGGTCTGGTTGATTGGAGAGGCTCAGCGCTCGTGGCGTCAGCCTCAAAGCCATTCCATCTGGGTCCCGGCATTCGCCGGGATGAGCGGATCAAAAGGGAGTGGCCGAGCCCGGAAAGACCGCCCGCAGCGGCGAGGCCGCGCCTTGAAACCTTGGCTGCCAGCGTGCTCTGGGGACTGACCGAGTCAAGGACGGCGCGCCGCGCCGCCGCTCCGCGGCCGCCGGAGGCGGTCCTTGACTCGGTCAGTCCCCAGAGCTCCCATCCACCAAGGGTTTAAGGCGTCTAGGTGAAGGTCACCAACTCGCACCCGACCTTGGCTCGGACGCCGATTCTAAGCCCCACTTCAGTCTCTGCCGCAATTGTCACTGTCTCCACTTCGACATCGGTGAGTCGGATGCTCTTTACTTCTGCTAGCATCGTCAGGCCCTTGCCCCAAATGTAGAGCTGATCGTTCACTGATATCGTCGCGTTCGTTACCTTAGCTACCACGATGTCTCCGGAAAACCGCTCTGATATGACGCCGACCACAGTGGCGCGCCCGAGTTCTTTCGCTCGGCGCAGAGTGTCGTATTGGATGAAATCAACAATGCTACGGCATAGGGCATCGAAAAAGTGCGTGAACTCGATGAGGACATCAGCTCCGAGGACGTCATCGACATCTCCATGCGCAGCTTCATTCCGGTAGTCAACGATCTGCCTTAACTCGCTTGCGGCGGTTTCAGAGAGGCGCGATTGGGTTGTGAAGAATTCTTCAACAGCTGAATGAGAGGTGACCCATTGTTCAACGCCACTGAGGCCGCACTGACTAAACAGTCTCTGCAGCTCCGTCATGCGAAGGTTCTGCTCGGCTCTTAGTAGGGCCTCGGGCTGAATTTGATAATTAGCCCTGTCAGATACAGCATCAGCCGCGGCTCTAATGATAGATGTCATATCAAGGGATCGAAATCGTTGCTTATCTTGGTCTATAAGTATTTGACCCACGCCGCGAGTATATTTTGACTTAAATTCTTGCCCTAATTCGGTAAGTGTGTAAGATCCCGAGAGGAACGTCAGGTATTCTCGGAGAATTTCCAAAACAAAGGATTCAAACAGGGCATAGGTCCGTGTGACTGCGGCGCAGTGGTCGATCACTCTCCAGCTGGTCGCATCGGCTGCATCACCTAAAATGTGCTCCATATCGAAGCATGGCGCGCCATCTGCCCTGCAGCGGAAGCTTGCCGCGCCGACTTGGCTTCGCAAGTTTGCGGAGAAGGAGATATGCTTGCGAACGGCGTCAAGCGCCTCAAGGCTGCGATCGAGCAGCGCCGTGTGCATCAGGCTATGGCTCCCGCGACCATCTCTGTGAACAGACGTATCCGGGTCTGGATATCTGCCTTAGTGTTTCCGCGACCTGTGAATGTACCCTCGTCTTGGTCTCTGAACATCTGAGCGGTTGCGACGAGAACTTTCGGTGCCTTTTCCCGCACTTCTGCGGCGCGGGGGAGAAAAGTTGACATGCCAACCATCACGGCGTCGAAGAAGGCCTTCTGGGCTGCAGGCATCCAATCATCTTCATCCGGATTAAAAGGGCGGAAGGCAAGATCACCATACACATCCGTCACGAGATCCAGCGTATCGATGAACTCGCGCTCGAGGACCTCTGTGTCAGCTTCTGTAAAATTTGCTGCCTTGCGCATGTAGAGATCGAGAAATCCCTGCATGCCGTGTCTATAGTTCGATGAATGCCTTAAGGCGAAGAATCGGAGTACCATCTCCACATCCTCCATCTTCTGGTACATTGAATTTTCGAGCAGACCAGGAGTCACCTCGATCTCGTTCTCGACGTAGGGGGGGATGCCCCAGGCCGCCCGAAACTTTGGCAAACGGGAGAGTCTATCTGTGAGGTTATTTACCCGGCCTCGGTACAAAGCGTTGCGGATTTCCTGCCGCGTAAGTTGTACCCCTCCGGTGTTCAGCCTCTCGAACACTGTCTCGCGAAGGTTCGACGCTTCATCCTCGTCTGTTGTCGATTCTTTGAGTAGGACGATTGACGTTATGGAGCGTCGGTCCAGTCCAGATTGGATTTTATCAGGCAGTGTCTGGTAGGTTCGGCCATTAATCTCCGGCCATTGTTTCAGACCCGCAAGCTCGAATTTTCCTTCGTAGAAGTCCCGAAGAGCGCTGATACGCTGTTGGCCATCCATAACCTCGTACGAATTATATTCCTTCTCGTACAAAAATACTGGTGGCACCGGGATGTTCATGATGAAGGACTCGATCAGTAGGCTTTGCTTCTCCGGGCTCCAACGCGGTCGGCGCTGATAGAAGGGGCGCAAGTCCATGTAATTGGCTTGCTTGAGCGAAGCTACAAAGCCTGGCAGCTTTTCACGATTGGTCTCGATAACAATCCGGCCTTCACCCCGGGCGTACCGCTCGTTGATTTCGGCATCGGTAACTCGGGCAGCTCTCTCTTTGGGCGGCTTGGCCCAGAGGTTTTGCTCGGATGGTGCAAGCGGCATCCGCTACCTCCTTGTCGATATCCTGCGGACATTCCCGGAATCGAGTCTAAGCAGTCAGATGTTTTAGCGCCGAAGCTTGTCCACAACCAGCAGCCACCGCATCGCCTGCCGGCGAAACGCCCCCTACCGCCTCCCAAACAACCGCTCAATATCCGCCAACTTCAGCTCCACATAAGTCGGCCGCCCGTGGTTGCACTGCCCCGAATGCGGCGTCGCCTCCATCTCCCGCAGCAGCGCATTCATCTCCACGGCGTTCAGCCGCCGCCCGGCCCTGACGCTCCCGTGGCAGGCCATGGTGGAGCAGACCTCCTCCAGGCGTTCCTTCAGGGCCAGGGCCTGGCCGTTCTCGGCCAGGTCGTCGGCGATGTCGCGGACCAGGCCCGCGGCATCGGTCTTGCCCAGCAGGGCCGGGGTCTCGCGGACCAGGACGGCCCCGGGACCGAAGCTTTCCAGGACCAGGCCCAGGGCCGCCAGCTCCTCGGCGCGGGCGACGACGCGCTCGGCCTCGGCGGGGTCCAGCTCGACCACCTCGGGCAGCAGCAGGGTCTGGCGGGCGACGCCGCCGGCGGCCATCTCGCCCTTCATCCGCTCGTAGACCAGGCGCTCGTGGGCGGCGTGCTGGTCGACGATGACCACGCCGTCGCGGGTCTGGGCGACGATGTAGGTCTCGTGCACCTGGGCCCGGGCCGCGCCCAGCGGGAAGTCGACGGGGTCGAAGGCCGGGGCGGGGCCGTGGTCGTGGCCGGGGCCGGGATAGGCGACGTTGGGCGCGGCGTCGTAGCCGCCGAACGCCGCCTCGCGCACCGCCTCGGCCACGCCGCCGCCGCCGGCGCCGAACGCTTCGGCCCGCGTGGCGTAGGCCTCCTCCGGCGCGGCCTCGTATCTCGCCGAGACGTCCGACAGGCCCGGCAGCACCTGGGGCGCGGGCCGTGTCCAGCCGCCCTGTTGCCAGGCCGAGAAGCCGGCGGGGGAGGGGCCGGGTTGATATCCGGGATAGCCGCCGCCCCCCGGCGACGGGACCATGCTCTGCGCCCGGATGGCGTCCAGCGCGCTCGCCGCCGTGGTGGTCGAGGCGCGGTGGCCGGCCGCCGCCAGGGCGTGGCGCAGGCCCCCAACGATCAGGCCGCGCACCAGGGCCGGGTCGCGGAACCGCACCTCGGCTTTCGCGGGGTGGACGTTGACGTCGACCTCGGCGGTGTCGAGCGTGACATAGAGGGCGGCGGTCGGATGCCGGTCGCGGGCCAGGAAGTCGGCGTAGGCCGCGCGCAGGGCCCCCTGCAGCAGCCGGTCGCGCACCGGGCGGCCGTTGACGAACAGGTACTGGTGGGCGGCGTTGCCGCGGTTGTAGGTGGGCAGGCCGATGAAGCCGGACAGGCGCACGCCGTCGCGGGTCTGGTCGATCTCCAGGGCGTTGTCGTGGAAGTCGCGGCCCAGCACGGCCGACAGGCGGGCCAGGCGGCCTTGCGGGCCGGGATGCTCGGGCGGCAGGCGCAGGATGCGGCGGCCGTCGATGTCCAGCGAGAAGCCGACGGCCTCGTGGGCCATGGCCTGGCGCTTGAGCTCCTCGGTGATGGCCAGGGCCTCGGCGCGCTCGGACTTCATGAACTTCAGGCGCGCGGGGGTGGCGTAGAACAGGTCGCGCACCTCGATCCGCGCCCCGTGGTCGCCGGCGAAGGCGGCCGGGGCCACGTCGCCGACGCTGCCGCCCTCGACCAGGATCGAGAAGGCGTCGCGCTGGCCCTTGGCCCGCGAAGAGATGGAGAGCCGGGCCACCGAGCCGATCGAGGGCAGGGCCTCGCCCCGGAAGCCCATGGTGTGGATGCGCAGCAGGTCCCACAGGCCGTCCTCGTCGGGGGCCAGCTTGGAGGTGGCGTGGCGCTCGATGGCGACGGGCAGCTCTTCGGCGGAAAGGCCGCAGCCGTCGTCGGCCACCAGGATGCGGGTCAGGCCGCCGCCGTGGGCCTCGACCTCGATGCGCGTGGCGCCGGCGTCGATGGCGTTGTCGACCAGCTCCTTGATGGCGCTGGCCGGGCGCTCGACCACCTCGCCGGCGGCGATGCGGTTGACGGTCTCGGGCGGCAGGCGGCGGATGGGCATCGGGAACGCTTTCGGCGCGGCCGGGGCCGCATTGCAGCATGGTAATTTGACGGCCCAGCTTGGGGCCCTTCCAAGTGTGGAAGACCGATCATCCTAGATCGATTCCGCCACGGCTGGAGACACACAGATAGTGACGCAGTTGCGCTTGGCCGCCTCGTTGGCGGTGTTGGGCCTGATGTTTTCCGGTTCGGCCTTCGCCCAGCAGGCCGTCGACGCCTCCGGGCCGATCGACCTGCGCAAGGTCGACCCCGAGGCCAACATGGTCGAGGAACTGGTGGTCAACGCCCGCCTGCCGGGGCCGGCCTGGTGGAAGGTCAGCGACGCCGACACCACGGTCTATGTGCTGGGCGTGCCGGCCCTGACGCCCGCCAAGCTGGAGGTCGACGAGTCGGTGTTCAAGCGGCGCGTCGACGGGGCCAACGTGCTGATCATGGGCCAGGAGGCCGACGTCAGCGTGGTGCGGCTGATCTCGCTGGCCCTGGCCGGCAAGCGCTACTTCATCACCGACAAGCCGATGCGCCAGACCCTGCCGCCGGACCTGCGGGCCCGGCTGGAGGCGCGGCTGGCGGCGATGAAGGAGAAGCCCGACAGCATGGACGAGGTCAAACCCGCCTTCGCCGGCTTCCTGGTGGCCAACGGCGGGGAGGGCGGCGACGTCTCGATCCATCTGGGCGGCGTCACCGACGCCATCCGCGACATCGCCAAGGGCAAGGACCTGGACAAGCGTCCCCGCATCCAGAACCTGCCCGGCTACAGCCTGGTCGACGCCATCAAGTCGCTGGGCGGGGCGCCGCAGCCGCTGCAGGAGCTGTGCCTGGACGCGGGCCTGCGCCAGGCCGAGAGCGGCCAGGAGGGAATCAAGGCCCTGGCCGAGCGCTGGGCGCGGGGCGAGGTGCGCCAGGTGGTCTCGGCGGACCGGGGCTTCCAGCGCTGCCTGGCCTCGACCCCGTCGATCGCCCACGACCTGCGCGACGGCCGCGACGACGCGGTGCGGGCCATCTCCGCGGCGCTGAAGACGCCCGGCAAGGCCGTGGCGGTGATCGAGCTGCGCTCGCTGCTGGCCGAGGACGGGGTGCTGGACCAGCTGCGGGCCAAGGGCTTCACGGTGACGACGCCGGGGGAGTAGAGGGTTCTGACGGGGACATGCCCTTGCGGCGTGTCCCCAAGTCTCGCACTGCGTCTGTTGGGGACACGCCGCGAGGGCGTGTCCCCGGCTGAGCTGGAGGTCCACGACATGCGGCGACTGGCGATCCTGGCGGCGGCCCTCGCCCTGACCTCCACCCCCGCCCACGCCCAGACCGCGCCCGGCCTCGACGATCCCGAGGCCAATGTCGTCGAGGCCCTGGTGGTCAGCGCCAGGCTGCCGGGACCGGCCTGGTGGCGGATCTCGGACGGCGACACCACGATCTACATGCTGGGCGTGCTGCAGGCCCTGCCCAAGGGCCAGGCCTGGGACACCGGGGTGCTGGAGCATCGGCTGGACGGGGCCTTCGCCGTGATCCTGCCGCCGGAGGGCAAGGCCGGGATCGGCGACCTGCCGGCCGCCCTGGCCCTGCGCGGCAAGCTGAAGTCGAAGGAACCGCTGGAGGCGTCGGCCGGCGGACTGGCCGCCAAGCTGGCGAAGGCCCGCGCGACCCTGGGCAAGGGGCCGGACGCCTACGAGGGCTGGAGCCCGCTGGGGGCGGGGATCATGATGGCCGGCGACTACCGCAAGTCGGTGCGGCTGGAGACGGCCGAGCCCGAACGCACGATCGGCCGCCTGGCCCGCAAGCACGGGGTCAAGGCCCGGCCGGCCGCCACCTACAAGGCCATGCCGCTGATCAGGACGGCGGTGCGCGAGCACTCGCGCGAGGCCGGGCTGATCTGCCTGGAGGGCGTGCTGGACGAGGTCAACGCCGGCCCCGCGGCCGCCCGGGCCGCCGCCCGCGCCTGGGCGCGCGGCGACGTGCGCGGCGCCATCGCCGGCCCCCGCAACTTCCAGCGCTGCCTGCTGGCCCTGCCCGGCATGGCCGACCTGGAGCGCAAGGGGACGGCGGACGAGGTCGAGGCGCTGTCGGCGGCGATGCGCACGCCGGGCCACGCGGTGGCGGTCTACGGCGTCCGCAGCCTGGTGGCGCGGGGCGGGGTGCTGGACCAGATGCGGGCGCGGGGGTTCGAGGTCTCGACGCCGGGGGAGTGAGGCTGGCTCTTCCCCCTGTGGGGGAAGACGATCGCGAAGCGATCCGTAGGGGGGCAAATGGGTCGTAGGGCGCCGAGGCTCACCGACTTGCCCCCACCTGACCGCTTCGCGGTCTGTCCGCCCCCGTAGGGGGCGGAGCCAAGGCAAAAGGCCCGGAAGTCTCCCTCCGGGCCTTTCGAAACTTCAGCGGGTCAAAACCCGGCCCTACAGGCCCGGCAGCTTGATCTTGCTGTCCTTTTCGCGGGCGATGACGATCGTGCCGTTGCCGGTCAGTTCCTTGAGGCGGGCCTCTTCGGTGGCGGCGTCGACCGGGGTGGCGTCGGTGGCGCCGGTCTCGGACGCGGTCGGGGCGGCGGTCTTGTCGCCCTTCTTCCAGAACATGACCTTCTGCGAGAAGCTCTCGTCCTTGTGGGCCAGGTCGCCGTTCTCGTCGTCGACGACGAAGCGGATCAGCGGATCGGCCTTGTCGACGCCGGCCTTGGAGACCAGCAGCTTCTCGCCGTCCGAGCGGCCGGCGGCGTTGCTCTGGCCGATCAGGGCCTGGCGCGCGGCGCTCTCGGGCTGCAGCTCCTGCGGGCGCGGCTCGCCGGGGGCCGGCGGGCGCAGGCTGTAGTCGGGCGGCACCACCAGCGGGGCCTTGGTGACGACGCGGAATTCGTCAGGAACCACCTTGCTCATGCCCAGCGCCTTGGACGTGGACTGGCAACCGGCGAGGCCCATGGCGGCCACGGAGGCCAGAACGCCCAGGGTCGCGACCCGATAGAAACTCATGAAACCTGCTCCACCGGCCCCCCGGGCCGTAAATTCGGACGCTCTCGATACGACATCCGAGGCCGGGCGCCAATCTTCCTCGAAATCGTGGCTGTGTTAGGGCGCTATTGTACGCCTAAAGCCCGTGTCCGTCCGGATTGGCCATGGTCTTTTCTTCCGACAGGAAGCTGTCCAGCAGCAGCAGGGCGACCCCGATGCTGATGGCCGAGTCGGCGACGTTGAACACCCAGGGGAAGTGCAGGCGCGAGACGTCGATGAAGTCGACGACGTAGCCGTAGCGGATGCGGTCGATCAGGTTGTTGCCGAACGCCCCGCCCATGATCAGGCCGATTCCCGCCGCGACCAGCGGCTTGACCGCC
Source organism: Caulobacter sp. CCG-8 (assembly GCF_037402475.1). Classification (NCBI taxonomy): domain Bacteria; kingdom Pseudomonadati; phylum Pseudomonadota; class Alphaproteobacteria; order Caulobacterales; family Caulobacteraceae; genus Caulobacter; species Caulobacter sp. CCG-8. Next base: position 23,412 of record NZ_JBBEUD010000035.1, on the reverse strand, counting down.
TTGCGCGCCCAGACCGCCAGGCCGATCACCACCGCGGCCGAGAACAGGGTCAGCAGCCAGCGGCTGAGCTCCGACCCGCGGAACAGGCCGAAGCTCATGCCCAGATTATGCACCAGGGTCAGGTAGAACGGCCCGGCCACCTGCTGGCTGGCGCCGGGCGCCGCGCCCAGGGTCGACAGGATCCAGGCCTTGCTGATCTGGTCCAGCACGATGGTGACGATCGCGATGGCGTAGGCGGTCCAGCCGAGGCGGGTGATCTTGAGCATTCTTCGTCGCTTTTCCTTGATCCTCTCCCAGAGGGAGAGGAAGGGGCCCGCCGCGCAGCGGTGGGAAGGTGAGGGGTTACGCTGTTCGCCAGCGTGCCGGCACGCCGTCCGGCGCCTTAACCCCTCACCCTCCCACGCCTGTCGGCGCGGGTCCCTCCCTCTCCCTCTGGGAGAGGGTGATCCTTAAACCGCGTGCTGGCTATCCCACCACGCCACAGCTTCGGCGTCGCGCAGGCTAAGCTCCGGATAGCGGGGGTCGGTTCCCACCTCCGGCAGGATGCGCCACGAGCGGGCGCACTTCTTGCCCTCGGCCAGCTTGGGCTCCACCGCCACGCCCTTGATCTCGTCCAGGGCGAAGGCGGCGGATGCGGTCCCGGCGACCAGGGTCGCCTGGCTGGTGCGGAACACCTCGGCCGCGTCGACGCCGTCGAAGGCCGCCAGCAGGTCGGGCTCGGCGATGTGGACGACCGGCGCGGCCTCCAGGGCCGAGCCGATGCGCTTCTCGCGGCGCTCGACCTCCAGGGCGGCGGTCACCACCGAGGTCACGGCCTCGACCTTGGCCCAGCGGGCGGCCTCGGCGTCGTTGCGCCAGGCGGCCGGGGTCTCCGGCATCACCCGCAGCACGTTCGACCCGGCGTCGGGGAAGCGCGTCGTCCAGGCCTCTTCCATGGTGAAGCAGGTCAGGGGCGACAGCCACACCGTCAGGCGCTCGAACACGTAGTCCAGCACCGTGCGATAGGCCCGGCGGCGCAGGGCCGTGGGCGCGTCGCAATAGAGGCTGTCCTTGCGGATGTCGAAGAACAGGGCCGACAGGTCGCCCTGGCAGAAGTCGATCAGCGGCCGGATCACGTCGCTGAAGCGATAGGCCTCGTAGGCGGCCTTCACCTGGGCGTCGAGTTCCCACAGGCGGTGCAGGACGTACTTCTCCAGCGGCGGGAAGTCGGCGTAGTCGGTGACCCGCTCGGCCTCGTCGAAGCCGGCCAGGGCGCCCAGCAGGTAGCGCGTGGTGTTGCGCAGCTTGCGATAGGCGTCGGTGGTGGTGGCCAGGATCGTCTTGCCGATCCGCTGGTCCTCGGAATAGTCGACCATCGCCGCCCACAGCCGCAGGATCTCGGCGCCGGACTCCTTGGTGATGGCCTGGGGCTCGACGGTGTTGCCCTTGGACTTGGACATCTTCTCGCCGTTCTCGTCCTGGGTGAACCCGTGGGTCAGGACGCCCTTGTACGGCGCGCGGCCGCGCGTGCCGCAGCTCTCGAGAAGCGACGACTGGAACCAGCCACGATGCTGGTCGCTGCCTTCCAGATAGAGGTCGGCCGGGCTGCGGCTGTCGTTGCGGCCTTCCAGCGTGAAGGCGTGGGTCGAGCCGCTGTCGAACCAGACGTCGAGGATGTCGACGACCTTCTCGTACTGGGCCGGGTCGTGGTCGCCGCCCAGGAAGTCCTCGTCGGGACGGGTGAACCAGGCGTCGGCGCCGCCTTCCTGGATGGCGTCCAGGATGCGGCGGTTGACGGCCTCGTCCATCAGCGGGACGCCCGTCTCCTTGTCCACGAACATGGCGAGCGGCGTGCCCCAGGCGCGCTGGCGGCTGATCAGCCAGTCCGGACGCGTCTCGACCATGGCCCCGATGCGGTTGCGGCCGGCGTCGGGGTGGAAGGCGGTGTCGGCGATGGCCTTCACGGCCGTCTCGCGCAGGGTCTTGCCGCCCAGGGTCGGGACCGGCTGGTCCATGCGGATGAACCACTGCGGGGTGTTGCGGAAGATCACCGGGGCCTTGGAGCGCCAGCTGTGCGGATAGCTGTGCTCGACGCGGCCGCGCGCCAGCAGGTTTCCGGCCTCGATCAGCTTGTCCATGACCGCGCCGTTGGCGGGGCCGAACTTGCCGGCCTTCTTGCCCTCGGTCTCGATGACCTTCAGGCCGCCGAACAGGGGCACGTGGGCGAAGTAGGCGCCGTCGGGATCGACGGTGTCGGGGATGGCGTCCAGGCTGTAGCCGCTCTTGAGCCAGACCAGGTAGTCGTCGGCGCCGTGGCCCGGGGCGGTGTGGACGAAGCCGGTGCCGGCGTCGTCGGTCACGTGCTCGCCGGCCAGCAGCGGCACGTCGAAGCCGTAGCCCCCATGGGGATCAGGTTCGAATTGGGCCAGCGGGTGGGCGCAGATCAGGCCCGTCGGGTCGACCGGCTCGGCGCGGCGCCACTTGGCGACCTTGGCGGCCTGGCGGACGTCCTCGGCCAGCTTGTCGGCCACGATCAGGCGGTCGCCGACCTTGGACCACGGGGCGAACTCGAGGTTCTCCTCCAGGGCCTCGACCTCGTAGAGGCCGTACTCGACCTTGGGCCCGAACGAGATCGCCCGGTTGGCCGGGATGGTCCACGGGGTGGTGGTCCAGATCACCACGCTGGCGTCGTTGGGCGGCAGGCGGAAGACGTTGTCGCCGGCGGCGGCGCCCGACACGGCGTAACGGTCCTCGTCATAGGCCTTGACCGGGAACTTCACCCACACCGTCGGCGAGACGTGGTCGTGGTACTCGATCTCGGCGTCGGCCAGGGCCGTGCGCTCGACCGGGCTCCACATCACCGGCTTGGAGCCGCGATAGAGCTGGCCGGTTTGCGCGAACTTGTGGAACTCGGCCACGATCGTGGCCTCGCTGCCGTAGTCCATGGTGGCGTAGCGGTTCCACCAGTCGCCCAGCACGCCCAGGCGCTGGAACTCGACCTTCTGGGCCTCGATCCAGTGGGCGGCGTATTCGCGGCAGCGCTCGCGGAACTCGGCGGCGGGCACCTCGTCCTTGCGGCGGCCCTTGGCGCGGAACTCTTCCTCGATCTTCCACTCGATCGGCAGGCCGTGGCAGTCCCAGCCGGGCACGTAGTCGACGTCGTAGCCCAGGGCGAAGCGGCTGCGGACCACGAAGTCCTTCAGCGTCTTGTTCAGGGCGTGGCCGATGTGGATCGCGCCGTTGGCGTAGGGCGGGCCGTCGTGCAGCACGAACAGCGGGGCGCCGGCGGCCTGGCGCGCGGCGCGCACGGCGCCGTACAGGCCCTTGTCCGACAGGGCGGCCCAGCCCTCCAATATCTCGGGCTCCTTCTTGGGCAGGCCCCCGCGCATCGGGAACGGGGTGTCGGGAAGGAAGACGGTTTCGCGGTAGTCGCGGGCGGTCGTCGTGGCGTCGTCGGCCATGGGAGAGCTATCCAGCTTGGGGTGTTCGGGAAAATTCGCGGGGGAACCCGGCGCGCGCTGGAAACTCGTCCGGCGGCGTCACGCCGGGCGGTTAATTCGCGAGGTCTTCCGAACGAAAGGCATGGGCGGGGGATAGCAGACGAGGCGGGGAGGGGCAAACGCGTTGCTCTCGCCGCGTCAGCTAGCTCCATCACCGTCATTCTCGGACTTGTTCCGAGGACCCCTCTGTCGGCTGGTTCGCCGTTTGGGAGGATCCGCGACCTCGCCGCTCCACGGATCATCCTTCTTCTCGGCTGAAGCAGAGGTCCTCGGAACAAGTCCGAGGATGACGGAGGTTATGGGGACGAAAAAACGGGGGCGCGCTCGCGCACGCCCCCAAGGTCCTCCTCCGAGGTCGGAGATCAGTGGGCGACGGCGACTTCCGAAGCCGCCGGGGTCTTGGCGATCTGGGCCGGATTGCATTCGCCGAGTTCGGCGTCCGACAGGGTCACGCCGCGATAGCCGAAGCCGGTGATCGGCCCCAGCTCGCGCGCCAGGCGCTTGCAGCTGCGCAGGGGCGGCAGCGACTTGACCTGGGTCGAGCGGCAGACGTCGGCCTTGCAGCGCCACAGCGTGCCGTCGAACACCAGGTGGTCCCGGGTGGTGGGGGCGGCCAGCGTCAGCCAGCCGGTCTGGGGTTTGGTTTCGGCCATGGCGGGGCCGCCCGCCGCGGCCAGGGCCACGGCGGCGATGATCAGGTTACGCATGGGTGTCTCCTGGGGAGTGGAGCGGTTGAAGGCGGAGGGGACGCACACCCGCGGCAGGGATAAGGGCCGTCTGGTTCACGGCCATGCCGCGGGTGTGTGTCCCCCGTTCAGGTCACGGCTTTCAGGCCGCGGCCTTGAACAGGGTGAATTCCTCGTCGAAGGCCCTGGCCACCGAGGGCCGGGTCTGCAGGCGGTCGCGATAGGCGGCCAGGTTCGGATAGGGCGTGAAGTCGATGGCCAGGTAGCGGGCCCAGGTCAGCATCACGAACAGGTAGGCGTCGGCCACGCTGAACCGGCCCTGCAGGAACTCGCGGCCCTTCAGGTGGGCGTCGAGGAAGGCCAGGCGCTCGGCCAGCAGCTCGCGGGCGAAGGCCTTGGCGCCTTCCGCGGCGGTCTTGCTGAGCAGGGCGATGAACACGCCGGTGTGCAGCTCGGTGCCGACGAAGCTGAGCCAGCTCTGCACCTTGCGGCGCTCCGCCCCGTCGGCGGGGATCAGGCCCGACGCCGGGAAGCGGTCGGCCACGTACTGCAGGATCACCGCGTTCTCGACGATCAGTTCGCCGTCGTCGGTCCGCAGGACCGGCACCTGGCCCATGCCGTTGAGGGTGAGGAAGGCGGTCCCGTCCTCGACCACCTTGGGCCGGGCCTTGGTGTCGACCTTCAGGAAGCGGATGTCCGCCCCCGCCTCGTAGGCCGCGATCCGGGTCGCCATCGAACAGGCCATCGGCGAGAAATAGAGGTCCATCGAACCCTCCGTTGCTTTTTCATACTGTTTCGCATAAAAATAACGGTGGTCAAGGAATAAACTGCGAAACGGTACAAAAATAAGATTCCGGACCAGGAGAGAGCCATGTCCGAAACCCCCGCCAAGCGTCGGGGCCGTCCCCGCGCCTACGATCCCAAGGTCGCCCTGGCCAAGGCCACCGAGACCTTCTGGTCCCAGGGCTACGCCGGCGCCTCGCTGGACGACCTGAGCGCCGCCACCGGCATGAACCGGCCCAGCCTGTACGGGGCGTTCGGCGACAAGCAGTCGCTCTTCAAGACGGCGCTGGACGCCTACATGGACCGCTCGCGCGCCGCCATGACCGAGGCCTTCCGGGGCGGCGGGTCGCTGCGCGAGGTGCTGACCCGGATCTACCGCACGGCCCTGGGCTTCTACCTGGCGGACGACGGCAGCGGGCGCGGTTGCTTCCTGGTAAGCGCGGGCCTGGGCCAGGCGGCCGTCGACGAGGAGGCCCGCCGGATCGTCGCCGAGGGCCTGCACGAGCTGGACCGGGGCGTCGAAGGCCTGATCCAGCGCCGCCAGGCCAAGGGCGAGCTGCCGTCCAGCGCCGATCCCGTGGCCCTGGGCCGCGTGGCCAGCATGATGATGAACGCCCTGTCGGTCCGGGCCCGGGCCGGCGAGACGCGCGAGCAGCTGGAGGCCACGATCCCGGTGATGGTCGACCTGATCTGCGGCCCCAAACCGGAACCGCAAGCATCGGAATGACGCCGCAGGTCATGGCGCGCATGCTCCTTCTCACGAAAGGAGACCGACCATGACCGCTTCTCAATTCCTCACCGACGACGCGCGCTGGGAGGCCATGCGCCGCCGCGACCGCGACCTCGACGGCGCCTTCTTCATCGCCGTGCGCACCACCGGCGTCTACTGCCTGGCCAGCTGCGCCGGGCGGCCGCTGCGCAAGAACGTCGAGTTCCACGACACCCGCGAAAGCGCCCGCGCCGCCGGCTTCCGAGCCTGCCTGCGCTGCAAGCCCGACCAGCCGCGCGAGACCCTGCGCTGGGCGACGGTCCCGACCAGCCTGGGCCTGGCCCTGGTGGCCCGCTCCGACGCCGGCCTGCGGCTGGTGACCCTGGGCGACGATCCCGACGTTCTGGTCCGCGACCTGGAGCGCCGCTTCCGCGCGGCCCGGCTGACGCCCGCTCCCGCCGGCCTGGCCGCCGACCTGGAGGCCGTGGCCCGCCAGGTCGACCATCCGGAGGCCAAGCTGGACCTGCCGCTCGACGCCCAGGGCACAGACCTGCAGAAGGCCGTCTGGGCGGCGCTGCGGGCCATCCCGGCCGGGACGACCGCCTCGTACAAGACCGTCGCCCAGGCCATCGGCCGTCCCGCCGCCGTGCGGGCCGTGGCCCAGGCCTGCGGGGCCAATCCGCTGGCGGTGATCACCCCCTGCCACCGGGTGGTGCGGGCCGACGGCGGCCTCTCGGGCTACCGCTGGGGCGTCGAGCGGAAGCGCGCGCTGCTCGCCAAAGAAACGCAAATGAGTGAAGCCGCGTGAGCCTGGACTGGAGCCGCATCGAAGCCGACCTCGACGCCCAGGGCTGGGCCCTGACCGGGCCGCTGCTCAAGCCCGAGACCTGCGCCAAGGTCGCCGGCCTCTACGACCAGGAGGCCGGCTTCCGCAGCCGGGTGGTGATGGCCCGCCACGGCTTCGGCCAGGGCGAGTACAAGTACTTCGCCTACCCCTTGCCCGACCCGGTGCAGCGGTTGCGCCAGGGGCTCTACGGCCCGCTGGCCGCCGTCGCCAACCGGTGGGCGCGGGTGCTGGGCGAGGACCGGCGCTTCCCGGACGACCTGGACGACATGCTGGCCCGCTGCCACGCGGCGGGCCAGGCGCGGCCGACGCCCCTGCTGCTGACCTACGGCCCGGGCGACTACAACTGCCTGCACCAGGACCTGTACGGCGAGCACGTCTTCCCGCTGCAGGCCGCCTTCCTGCTGGACGAGCCGGGCCGCGACTTCGAGGGCGGCGAGTTCGTGCTGGTCGAGCAGCGTCCCCGCCAGCAGTCGCGGCCGCAGGTCGTGCCGCTGAAGCAGGGCGAGGGCGTGATCTTCGCGGTGCGCGAGCGCCCGGCGACGGGGACGCGCGGCGTCCACCGCCGCGTGCTGCGCCACGGGGTCAGCACCGTGCGGTCGGGGCGCCGGCGGGTGCTGGGGGTGATCTTCCACGACGCGACGTGAGGGGCCGCGCGCGAAGGTGGGGACACACTCACGGCAGGCACGCCACCAGTTCGGCAAGGCCGTTGGGTGAGTGTGTGTCCCCTTCGTCGTCCCCGGAGATTGGAGGGGCGTCGTCCGCCGCCTACTTCGCCAGCTGGATCTTCACCCCCGACGGCGCGGCCGTCAGGCGCAGGCCGCGGCTGGTGGCGTTGACCTTGATGACCACGCCCTTGTCGTTCTTCATCGTCGAGACGCTGCCGCCGCCGGCGACGGTCGCGCCCAGGGACGCCGCCTGGTAGGTGCCCTCGATGTCGGACAGCTGCTTGAGGTTGCTGACCGTGCCGCTGGCCGTGAAGCCGCTGGCGCCGATGTCGACCGCCGACAGGCCGTTGACCTTCAGCGCGTGCTTCTCGCCGCGATAGGTCAGGGTCCCCTTGCCCCAGCTGACGCCGACGCCCAGGGCGACGCCGCCGCCGTGGATTTCGATGGCCCCGGTCGCCTCCTGCGAGACCGAGCCCTTCTTGGCCGGGTCGGCCCCGCCGGCGAGCACGGGGGCCGAGGTCGCCGCCAGGGCGAAGGCGGCCAGGACAGGCGCCGCGAGGGCGCGGACGGTGGAGTTCATGACGAGGGACCTCGGTCGGGATTGCACTCCCGGCAAGGTGCTCCGTCCGGCCGGGCGGCACACTCGGGCCGTTCCCTCGATCCCTCGGGGGGAAGGCCGTAGAACCGGGGGACACGCGCACGCACGTGTCCCCGAGGCGCCCTACAGCGTCGCCATGTCGATCACGAAGCGGTAGCGCACGTCGCTCTTCTGCATGCGTTCGTAGGCCGCGTTGATCTGGTCGATGGCGATGGTCTCGATGTCGGCGACGATCCCGTGCTCGCCGCAGAAGTCGAGCATCTCCTGGGTTTCCTTGATCGAGCCGATCATCGAGCCGGCCAGGGTGCGGCGGCCGGGGATCAGGGCGAAGGCGTTCAGCGGCACGGGCTCTTCCGGCGCGCCGACCAGCACCATGGTCCCGTCCACCTTCAGCAGGTTGAGGTACGCCCCCCAGTCGATCCCGGCCGACACCGTGCAGATCAAGAGGTCGAAGGTCCCGGCCAGGGTCTCGAAGGTCGCCGCGTCGCTGGTGGCGTAATAGTGGTCGGCGCCCATCGCCAGGCCGTCGGCCTGCTTGGACAGGGTCTGGCTCAGCACCGTGACCTCGGCGCCCATGGCGTGGGCGATCTTGACGCCCATGTGGCCCAGGCCGCCCAGGCCCAGGATCGCCACCGACTTGCCGGGACCGGCGTTCCAGTGGCGCAGCGGCGAATAGAGGGTGATGCCGGCGCACAGCAGCGGGGCGGCGGCGTCCAGGGGCAGGTTGTCGGGGATCGACAGGACATAGCCCTCCTTGACCACCATGTGGTCGGAATAGCCGCCGTAGGTGGGCAGGTCGGCGCCGGGCTCGAAGCCGCTGTAGGTCAGGACCAGGCCGGGCATGTACTGCTCGCGGTCCAGGTCGCGGGCGGCGCAGGTGGTGCAGCTGTCGACGAAGCAGCCGACGCCGACCCGGTCGCCTTCCTTGAAGCGGCTGACCTTGGAGCCGACGGCGGTGACCACGCCGGTGATCTCGTGGCCCGGCACGATCGGATAGACGCTCTGGCCCCAGCCGTTGTCGACCATGTGGATGTCGGAGTGGCAGACGCCGCAGTGCTTGATGGCGATGACGACGTCGTCGTCGTTGGGTTCGCGGCGGTCGAAGGTGAAGGGGGTCAGAGGCGCGGACGCGGATGCGGCCGCGTAGCCCTTTGCGATGGCCATCGGAGAGTCCTCGAAGTTCAGGGGGAGATGAACAGGCGGGGCATGCCACGGCGCCGCGCGGGACGGTAGGCCGATCCTGCAGACTTGATGCACGATCCTGCCGACGTCGCGCATCGCTCCCCTAAAGATTGAGCTTTACGCGGGTGCTTGTTTTGGGCGAGCCTTGACCCGCCAAGCAGGCGGGGCCGCCATGGATCGTCCGCAGTCCGATTCCGTATCGATCGACCTGGATGTCCCGCTGTCGGCGGGATCGGAGGGAACCCTGGCGCCGCTCCTGGCGCCGGAGCCGCCCTCCCGGGCGCCCGCCGGCCGCGCCCGGATGTTCAGCATCCTGGGCCCGCGCGACCGTCGCCGGGTCGAGCTGACCACCACGGCCGCGCCCTGGCGGATGGTCTGCGCCCTGCGGATCGAGACCGGCGCCGGCGTGTTCAACGGCACCGGCTGGCTGGCCGGCCCCTCCACCGTGATCACCGCCGGCCACTGCCTGCACAACCCGGCCTTCGGCGGCTGGGCCGGCCGGGTCACGGTCATCCCCGGCCAGAGCTGGAACAAGCGGCCGTTCGGGGCGGCAGTCTCCACGCGCTTCGACTGCGCCCCGCCCTGGCTGGCGGACCGCGACCGCGCCCACGACATCGGCTGCATCCACCTGGACGAGCCGGTCGGCGAGCGGGTGGGCTGGATGAAGCACGACGCCATCGATCCCGCCGCGCTGCCCCGGACCTCGGCCGTGGTCTCCGGCTATCCGGAATACGCCGGCAGCTACGAGCACCTGCTGGTGGCCAAGGGGCTGGTGCGCACCAGCCTGGACGGCCGACTGTACTACGAGATCGACACCACCGACGGCCAGAGCGGCGGCCCGGTCTGGATCGGCGACGTCGCCGCCCCGACCGTGGTCGCCGTGCACGGCTACGAGGCCGACGCCACCCCGGCCGAGGTCGGGCCCGGGGTCAATTCCGGCGCCCTGCTCACCCCCGACCACCTGCGACTGATCCAAACCTGGCAAGGCGGGTAAGCCGCCCCATTCGAGGAAACGCCCCATGTCCGCATCGTCGAGAACGAGGACCCCCCTGCTGGCCGCCCTGGCCGCGCCACTGGCTCTCATTGGTGCGCTGCTGGCGTCCTGCGGGCCGGGCGGCACCACGGCCGAGGCGCCGCCGGCCGGGGAGGGCGCCCCGGTGCAGTTCCTCACCGCCAACGGCCTGAACCCGCAGGCCGGCGAAGCCTCGCCCCTGGGGCGGCTGCTGATCGGGCGCGGCAAGGACTACACGCCGATCGCCGAGGACCCCAAGGCGCTGTTCGACCGGCTGGAAGCCTCGATGGCCGACCGCCGCAAGACCGCCTGGACCATCGTCGAGGCCCTGCTGGAACCCCAGAAGCTGACCCTGGAGGGCAAGACCTACGAGGTGCCCCTGTGGCACACCTGGTACGAAGGGATGAGCGTCAATCCCGAGGTCGACCAGAAGATCAAGCTGTTCATCGCCCAGCTGGCGGCCTGCAAGGCCGACGCCGCCTGCAAGAAGACCCGCGCCGAGATCGCCCACGAGGTGATGGAGCAGGCCGGGACCGACAAGAACATGGTCCGCAGCCTGGTCTCGGCCAACCTGACCCAGGTGCTCAAGCAGTCCGAGGGCTTCGACCGCGGCGCGCCCGAGGAGGAGCTGGGCCGGGGCTTCACCCTGTTCAGCCCGTCGTTCGTCGAGCACGTCCTGGCCCAGGCCCAGGGCATCGAGACCTGCTCCAACAAGATCCCGTGGAACCAGCCGCCGCCCAGCGCCAGCCAGTTCTCGCCCTGCGTCGACGAGTTCCCGCGCAACGCGGTGATGGTCAAGACCAGCTGGGACGAGATCGACGGCGCCGCGCCCAAGGTCAGCGCCCACGCCACCGACGCCGCGGCGATCACCGCCGTCCTGAAGGGCGGCAGCTGGCCCAAGCCCACCCTGGAGCCGGTGACGACCAACGGCATCTACGCGGTCCAGACCACCGACGGGAAGGTCTACGGCCTGAAGTCGATCCACTTCTCGACCAAGGACACCCGCGAATGGATCTGGATCTCGCTGTGGTGGAGCCCCAAGCCCGACGAGGACTTCGGCCAGGACCGCCCGGCCGCCCTGGCCAAGTTCAACGGCGGCGTCTGGTCGCACTACAAGATGTGCGTGACCACGGCCTTCAACGAGACCGACCCCAAGCCCTGGGGTCCCTACGAGAGCGGCCAGCCCGGCCTGGCCTCGGCGATCAAGGCCGCCTACGACGGTGCGACCGAGCAGCGCAACCCGGCCCCCTACGACAAGGTCACCACCTGGTGCAGCAACCCCAACCTGGAGCACCACACCGGCAACGGCCGCACCAACTGCATCGGCTGCCACCAGTACTCGGTCACCTGGAACGAGCTGAAGAACCGCGAGACCTATTTCAACGACACCTACACCGCCTCGATGGCCGCCGAATATCCGCAGTACGGCCGCGCCCTGCGGCGGACCAACTTCCCGGCCGAGTTCGCCTGGTCGTTCGGCATGGAGTTCCAGGACCAGATCAAGGAGGCCCGGGAAGACCAGGGCTTCAACTGGTAGGGAGGGCGCGATGGTCTCCTACGCCAAGGACATCCGGCCGCTGTTCAACGCCCACGACCTGGCCTGCATGAAGCGCAAGGGCGTGAAGCTGGACAGCTACGACTGGATGGCCGACCCGGCGGGCGGCGAGGGCTACGCCGACCACGCCAACGGCCGGACGGTGTTCGACTTCGTCCGCCCGGACGGCAACGAGCCCCGCATGCCGATGGGCGGGCCGTACTGGGACGACGACCGGGTGGGGCTGTACCGGCGCTGGATGGAGGAGGGGTTCGGGGCGTAACCCTCTCCGCCCGTCCGTCCCACGGTTGTCATCCCGGAAAGCGCGTAGCGCTTGTCCGGGACCCAGGGGACTGGGCGAATGCGGTGCGGCCGCCCCTGGGTCCCGGACAGCCCCTGCGGGGCTTCCGGGATGACAACAGTTGGGGGGAAGGCAGCAAAGCTCATCCCTTCACCAGCATCCCTCCGCTGGCCCCAGCGCCCCCGCGTCCTTACATGCGCTACCGTTGACGCATCCGTCTCCGCCCGGTACCGCCCCTGTCCATGACCGATCTGCCCACTGGCCTGTCCGCCCTCGCCGACCGCTACGACGTGCTGCTGTGCGACGTCTGGGGCGTCATCCATAACGGGGTCGAGAGCTTCCCGGAGGCCTGCGCGGCCCTGGTCGAGTGGCGCAAACACCACGGGCCGGTGATCCTGATCTCCAACTCGCCGCGCCCCTCCGAGCACGTGGTCGAGCAGCTGGACCGGCTGGGCGTGCCGCGCGAGGCCTGGAGCGCCTTTGTCACCTCGGGCGACGCCACCCGCACCCTGCTGGCCGCCCGCGCGCCGGGTCCGGCCTGGATCGTCGGCCCCGACCGGGACCTGCCGCTGTATGACGGCCTGGGCCTGGAGACCGCCGGTCCCCAGGACGCCGCCTTCGTCGCCGTCACTGGCATGGTCGACGACGAGAACGAGGCGCCCGCCGACTACACCGACCGCCTGGCGATCGCCGCCGAGCGCGGCCTGACCCTGATCTGCGCCAATCCCGACCGGGTGGTGCAGCGCGGCTCCAAGCTGATCTATTGCGGCGGCGCCCTGGCCGACCTGTACGAGACCCTGGGCGGCCAGGTGCTGATGGCCGGCAAGCCCTACGGGCCGATCTACGACCTGGCCCTGGCCGAAGCCGAGGCCCTGAAGGGCGGCCCGGTCGACCGCTCGCGGGTGCTGTGCATCGGCGACGGCGTGATCACCGACGTCAAGGGCGCCCACGACCAGGGCCTGGCCTGCCTGTTCATCGCCAAGGGCATCCACGGCGCGGCGGCGGTCGGTCCCGACGGCAAGCTGGACCCGGCCAAGGTCGAGGGCCTGCTGGCCGCCGAACGGGTGGGCGCGACCCACGCCATGGGCGATCTGGTCTGGTAGGAACCGCGCCGCTAAGATTGGTGCAACGCACAAGAAGAATGAGGGGCGCGTGATGCCGGGACTGTTTCTCGAGGACCTGAGCGTCGGCCAATCGGCCGAGCTGGTCCGCACCGTGACCGAGGCCGACATCGTCGCCTTCGCCCAGGTGACCGGCGACACCAATCCCGTGCACCTGGACGCCGACTACGCCGCGACCACGTCGTTCGGCGAGCGCATCGCCCACGGCATGCTGTCGGCCGGCTACATCTCGGCGGTGCTGGGCACGACCCTGCCCGGTCCCGGGGCGGTCTATCTGTCCCAGACCCTGAACTTCAAGCGCCCGGTCAAGATCGGCGCCGAGGTCGTGGCCCGGGTGACGGTGACCGCGATCGACGAGGCCAAGGCCCGCGTCACCCTGGACACCAGCTGCCTGGTGAACGGCAAGGCCGTGGTGGGCGGCGAGGCCGTGGTCCTCGTGCCGCGCAAGGCGGCGTAGAGGTGTCCTCGATGCGGCTGAAGACGATCCACGGCTGGAAGGGCCTGCCCGAGGGCGAGCGGGGCGCCTGCGTGGCCCTGGGCAATTTCGACGGCGTGCATCGCGGCCACCAGCAGGTGATCGCCCAGGCCGCCAAGGCGGCCCAGGCGGCGAAGGCCCCGCTGGGCGTGGTCACCTTCGACCCGCACCCGCGCCGCCTGTTCCGCCCCAGCGAGCCGGCCTTCAAGCTGATGACCCATAACCAGCAGGCCCGCGCCCTGGAGGCCTTGGGCGTGGACCTGCTGTACCTGCTGCCGTTCGACTTCGAGATGGCCAGCTTCGGCGACCGCGAGTTCGTCGAGAAGGTGCTGGTCCAGGGCCTGGGCGTGAAGCACGTGGCCGTCGGCTTCGACATCTCGTTCGGCCGGGGCCGCACCGGCAGCGCCGACCTGATGAAGGCCTATGGCGCGGAGTACGGCTTCTCGGTCTCGGTGGCCGAGCCGGTGGCCAACCGCGAGGGCGAGAAGTTCTCGTCGACCGGCGTGCGCGACGCCCTGCGCGACGGCCATCCCGAGGGCGCCGCCCGCATCCTGGGCCGGCCGTTCGCCATCGAGGGCGTGGTCCGGCGCGGCCAGCAGCTGGGCCGCCAGCTGGGCTTCCCCACGGCCAATGTCGAGGTCGAGGACTATGTGGTGCCGCGCCTGGGCGTCTACGCCACCCGCACCCGCCTGCCCGACGGCCGCGAGGTGCCGGGCGTGGCCAACCTGGGCAACAACCCCACCACGGGCGAGGTCGAGACGCGGCTGGAGACCTGGCTGTTCGACTTCGACGAGGACCTCTACGGCCAGGTCATCGAGACCGACCTGATCGCCTTCCTGCGTCCGGAGCTGAAGTTCGACAGCATCGAGCTGCTGGTCGAGCAGGTGCTGCGCGACGAGGTGGCGGCCCGGGCCATCGTGGCGCCGGCGTTCTAGGGACACACGGGGACGCCCCCTCCGTCACGATGCTGCGCATCCTCCCCCGCCATGCGGGTGAGGCGCAGGGCGGCTCGGCTTCCTCCTCACCCGTGAAACGGGGGAGGTGGCATGGCGCGGATACGCGACATGACGGAGGGGGCGTCCCGGCCCCGCTCCGACTCGCCAACCCACGTTCTTGCCGTTAACCTTCGCCGCACGACGGGGCGGGGGCCGGATGTTGAAAGCGCGCAAGTACGAGATGTTCGCCAAGGCCCGGCGGCCCAAGGCGCCGCGGCGTCATGAGATCTTGTCGTATCCCGACCAGGAGTCCGAGGCGGTCTTCGTGCTGGACGCCGGCGAGCCGGCGCCGTTCTGCGTCGTCCCCTCCCAGGACAGCCTGCTGGACGCCTATTCCAACGCCGTGGTCCGCGCCGTCGAGGCGGTGGGGCCCAGCGTCGTGCGCATCCATCCGATGATGGAGGACCCGCGCATGCAGGGCGTGGGCTCGGGCTTCGCCATCGCGCCGAACGGCCTGATCCTGACCAACAGCCACGTGGTCCAGGGGGCCAGCCGCTTCATCGTCATCACCGCCGAGGGCCGCAGCGTGACGGCGCGCTGCGTGGGCGACGACCCCGACACCGACCTGGCCCTGCTGCAGCTGGACCAGAGGCTGGACCTGCCGGTCGCGCGGCTGGGCGACTCCAAGGCCCTGCGGCGCGGCCAGCTGGTGATCGCCATCGGCGCCCCGCTGGGCTTCGAGGCGACGGTGACCACCGGGGTGGTCTCGGCCATGGGCCGCAGCTTGCGCGGCGAGCGCGGCCGGCTGATCGAGGACCTGATCCAGACCGACGCCGCCCTCAATCCCGGCAACAGCGGCGGCCCGCTGGTCAGCTCGTCCGGCGAGGTGGTGGGCATCGCCACCGCCGTGATCGCCGGCTACCAGGGCCTGTGCTTCGCCGTGGCGTCCAACACCGCCAGCTTCGTGATCGCCGAGCTGGTGGCCCACGGCCACGTGCGGCGCGGCTCGATCGGCCTGGTCGCCCAGCAGGCCCCGATCCCGCCGGGCCTGGCCCGGGCCACGGGCGTGACCCAGGGCTATGCGGTGTTCGTGGCCCAGGTCGACGCCGGCGGTCCCGCCGCCAAGGCCGGGGTGCGCGAGGGCGACCTGCTGATCAGCGCCGGCGGCGCGCCCCTGACCGGTCTGGACGACCTGCTGCGCGCCCTGGACCACCACAGCATCGACAAGCCGGCGCCGTTCGTCCTGATCCGCCAGGGCAAGCTGATGACGGTGACGATTACCCCTCGGGCGCGCAAGCGCGGTTGAACATCGTCGGCGACGCGACACAACCCGGCAAGGCCGTGTCGAAAAGATCGATAAATCACGGATAACGTTGTTTTCCCCGTGGACGCACCCGGCGCCCACCCCTACACTTTTGCCGTCAGTGTGGAGGGGCTCTCTCGTGCGGCTTGGGGTTCGGGCAAAACGTCTGTGGCGAAAAGGCTGGCGCGCCGTCCGTTTCCTCCTGCCCCCCAGACCCGTCCTGACCTCGCTGGAAGGCAAGGTCCTGGCCTCGGCCTGGGCCGTCGCCGCCCTGACCACCCTCAGCGTCGCCCTGGCCCAGGGCCTGCGGATGTTCCTGCTCTCGGCCCTGGCCGTGCTGTTCGGCACCCTGGCGGCCCTGTGGATGCTGGACGGCCTGGCGCGGCGGTAGCTGACGGCCACCATCATGCCCGTCATCCTCGGACTTGTTCCGAGGACCCCTGCTTCAGCCGAGAAGAAGGGTGATCCGTGGCGCGGCGAGGTCGCGGATCCACCCAAACGGCAAACCAGCCGACAGAGGGGGCCTCGGAACAAGTCCGAGGATGACGGACTGAACTAAACCCCCACCGCCCAGCACACCAGCTCCCCGTCCTCCTCGTCCGTCCGCTCGCCCGTGCGGGCGAAGCCGTTGGCTTCCAGCACGCGCTGGGAGACGGCGTTGTGGATCGAGGTTTCGGCGGTGACGGTCTTCACGCGCCAGTCGGACCGCGCCCAGGCCAGCAGTTCGGCCACGGCCCGGCGGGCGATCCCGCGGCCCCGGCGCGAGGCGGCGACGCCGTAGCCGATCATCACCGTGTCGCCGACATAGGGCGTGCGGACCAGCGAGGTCAGGCCCGCCACCTCGCCGTCCTCGACGATCAGCCAGGCGTTGGGCTGGAAGCTCTCGCCGACCTCGGCCGACAGGCCGCGCAGCATGGCCAGGACCTCCGGCGTCTCGACCCCGCCCTCGGCGACCGCCAGGCCGTCGGGGGCCCGCCCGGCGATCAGGGCGGCGAAGTGGGCGTCGGTGGCTTCGATCAGCATGGGCGGGCGGACGTGTCGGTTGGCGTGGACCGGGAACAGGCCCGCGTTCGGCCGGTCTGTCCAGGCGCCGCGATAGTCGCCCGGAGCGACGGTTGCCGCCGTCGCGCGGCCGGTCCAAGCTGCGCCCTTCCGCGACGAGGTTCCGATGACCCGATCCGACGCCAAGCCCATGCTCCGCGCCGCCCTGACGACGGCGGCCCTGGCGGCGGCCTGCCTGCTGGCGGCCTGCGGGCAGGGCTCCCAGTCGACCCATGTCGTGCTGTCGGGACCGGCCGACAAGGTCGAGGCGCTGATCGCCCAGCACCACCTCTCCGCCGCCCCGGTCCAGTCCCATGTCGAGAAGCTGCCCGACGGCGGCGAGCGGGCGGTCTTCGACAAGCCCGGCGGCCTGCCGGCCGGCCAGCTGATCGCCCTGGGCAAGGCGGCGGCCAAGGCGGGGGTCGATTTCGAGTTCTCCAGCGGCTCGCAATGGAGCGCGGGGTCGTCGTCCACGCAGGGCGCGCCCCCTCGGGCCGCTTCTCCGGGCGATCCGGCCGCGCCAAACAAGGGGCCGGTGGCCTGACGGCTTCGCCAGGTCCTTGTCGCCGCCCGGGCCGCCCCCTAGGGTTGCAAGCGTGGCTTTGGGGCGGCGGGCATGATGAAGCGTTTTGGCGTCCTGGCGGCGGTGGTCGCGGCTTGCCTGGCCGGGCGCGCGGCGGCCCAGGAGGGGACCGGCCAGCCGGAGTTCCGTCTGCGTAGCCAGGAGATCCAGGCCGCCTATCCGCCGGAGGCCCGGGCCAACGGCGTGGAAGGCGAGGCGGTGGTGGCCTGCCAGACCTATGGCGCCGGCTTCTGGTCCTGCGGGCTGATCTCGGAAAGCCCTGCCGGCGCGGGCTTCGGCCCGGCCGCCCTGGCCCTGGTCAAGCGCTACGAAGTCGGCGGTCCCAAGAACCCGGATGCCAACCTTGTCCGGTCCGAACCGTTTCGGATCCAGTTCCAGCTGCCCGAGAACAATCCGATCCGGGCGGGCGGGGTGGAGTATCGGCTCCCGGCGCGCGTCGCGGCGCCGTCGCCGGACGCCCTCTACGCCGCCTGGCCGCGCGCCGCGCGCTTCACCGGCGTCGAAGGCTGGGCCAGCCTGTGGTGCACGGTGACGGTCGAGGGACGGACGACCGCCTGCGCGGTCGGCCAGGAAGGCCGGGTCGGGCTGGGCTTCGGCGAGGCGGCCCTGAAGCTGGCGCCGCTCTATCGGTTCACGCCCGGCCGCAAGGCGGGCGCGCCGGCGGCGATGTCGATCCCCATCATGGTCAGTTTCGCCTGCGACGTCCGTTGTCGTCCGTTCGAAGGCGAGGGCGCGACGCCGGGTGAATGGACCGCTGTTCCCACCCCGGCCCAGGTCCAGGCGGCCTATCCGGCGTCGGCCAAGGCCAAGGGGCTGGCGGGCTTCGCCCGGCTGGCCTGCGCGCCGACCCCGGCCGGCGTGCTGCGTGATTGCCGCGTCCTGGCGCAGGCGCCCGCCGACGAAGGGTTCGGAGCGGCGGCCCTGGCGCTCGCGGACAGGTTCAAGGCCGAAGCGTCCCCCTATCCCGGTCGTATCTCCTTCTCGGTCGCTTTCGACCAGAGCCTCGGCGTGGCCGACCGGGTTTGGCTGACCAACCCCTTCCCGGGACGGACGCCGGCCGCGCCCCTGGGCAAGGCGGGCAAGGCCAAGGCGCCGCCCGCGCCCTCCACGCCGCCCGTCGCCGGACGCTCCCGCCTGCGCTGCCAGGTCGCCCAGGGCGGCGAACTGGAGGCCTGCACGGTGCTGGAAAGCCTCCCTTCGGACCCGGAGGTGGAGCGCCAGGTGCTCGAGAACCTGAAGGGGATCAGGACGCGCACCTGGACCCAGGAAGGACACTCGACGGTCGGATCGACGGTCGAGCTGAATGTCGCCACGGGGCCGTACACGCCGCCCTGGCTGGTCGCCGCCGCGCCGGTCCCGCCCGTCGTCGCGCCGGGGGTGATCGACTACCGCCCCAACACCCCCCTGCGGACGCCGAACGGGGAAGACATGGCGCGCTACTATCCGGATCGCGCGCAGCGGATGGAGGTCGGCGGCACGGCCAGGATGAGCTGCGCCATCGGGGCGAGGGGGGCTCTGGAAAGCTGCCAGGTGCTGTCGGAATCCCCGCCCGAATACGGTTTCGGCGACGCGGCGCTGAAGGTGAGCCGGCTTTTCCGCTACAGCCCTGAAAGCATCGACGGGACGACCACCGGCGAACCGGTCGTGATCCCGTTCAGCTTCGCCGTGCCGCGCTGAGGCCTCAGGACTTCGGCTTGGCGATCTTGACGCCCGAGGCCAGCATCTGCGGCTTGACGTTCAGGGCGTAGTCCTCGTCGAACCGAGCCTGGGCGTCGGCCCTCACGGCGGCGATCACCCGGTCGCGGGCCTCGCGGGCGGGGGCGAAGTTGAGGTCGCAGGTGCTGAGGGCCGGGTCCTGGCCCTGGTCGGCCGCGCCGGTCTCGCCGGTGGGCAGCTCCTCCGACACCGGGTCGGTGCAGGAGAGCAGGCCGGTCATCGACGAGAAGCAGATCGAGCGCTGCAGATAGGCCCGCAGCCGCCAGCCGCATTGAACGGTCCGCTGGTCGGCGCCGTCGGGGACCTTGCGGTCGACGTCGTAGCGCAGGAACACCTGGTGGCGGACCAGGGCGCTCTCGGACCGGCGGGCCTTGGTCAGGACCAGGGGCTGGTCGCGGGCGACCACTGTCATCGTGGCGCTGGCGCCTTTCACCGTGCTGGGAGCGGGAACTTGAGGCGAGGCGATGGGCGGCGGCGAGGCGGGCGGCGGTCCGGCTTGCATGTCGAGTCCCCCTTCGATTGCGGAACAACCTTAGGGTGGGCCGACGTGAGCGGTCAAATGCGCGGACCGGTCAAGCTTTAGCGACCGATTTTGACGTGCCTGGACCATAGAAGGAAGAAGCCGGCGGCGCATTTCGCCTGTCCGGAATTTCTGATTTTTGAGGATTTTCAAATGACCATTATCGTTCCCACGGCCTTCACGGGGGCCGCGATCCAGACCGCCTTCGACACGCTGCAAGCCGCGACCTCGAACCCGGACGGTACGCGTCCGACGATCCGGTTGCAGCAGGGGTCGTACCTGCTCGACGCGCCGCTGAATCTCACGCTGACCGACAGGTTGAGCCTCGAGATGTTCGGGGCGGGCGCCACCTATGCGACCAAGCTGGTCCCCACCGTCAACTTCCCGGCCAACTCGCCGCTGATCAACCTGGTCGTCACGCCGGGCGCCTTCGGCCCGCTGACCGACTTCATCCTGCGCGACTTCATGATCGACTGCACCTACACGGTGAACGGGGTCGACCATATCGTCCCCGGCGCCGTGGGCGTGCGCATCATCAGCACGACGGGCCGCACCGGCAGTTTCACGGCCAACACCGTCGAGAACGTCGCGATCGCCAACGCCCAGTACGGCGTCCACATCTACAACAGCGGCAAGATCAATTTCGAGCACTGCGGAATCTGGTCGCAGAAGGTGGACAACGCCGTCGGCATGCTGATCGAGGCCACCCCGTCGGGCTTCACGGGCGACGTGAACCTCAACCTGTGCAACATCGTCTGCAAGCCCGGCGGCAATTCACGCGGTCTGGTGCTCAAGGCCGTGGGGCCTTCCGACCATACCGAGGCCGGTGACGTCGGGCAGGTGAAGGGCTTCGGCTTCAACAACTCGGTGATCAACCAGGCCGACCTGAACGTGGAGATCCTGGCCCAGGCCGGCGGCGCCGTCGGCGACATCTGGTTCAATCCCCGCAGCCAGTTCGACGGTCAGGACGCCAGCTTCAATTCGGGCCGGGGCTTCGATGTCACCGCCACCGGCGCGAACTCGCTGGTCGACAACCTCAACATCGAGGGCCTCTATTTCCGGGGGCTGTACGCGGCGCAGCCGACCATCAAGACGACGACGTCCGGCGGCGGCCGGATCCGCACCGTGTCGATCGTCAACAACTGGGTCGGCAACACCTCCCAGCCGTTCGTCGAGTTGACCAATGTCGACGGGGCCGTCGTCTCGGGCAACCGCATCTACGCGGTCGGCAAGAACGACGGGACGAACCTCGACCACTATATCGGCTTCTACAACAGCCGCGGGTTCGCGTGCTCTGGCAACGTCGCCACCCAGCTGGACCGCGCCACCTACTGGGGCGTGCGGATCGACAGCGCCTGCAACGACTTCGCCGTGACGGGCAACGTCTTCTACGGCGCGGTCAACCTGGGCAATGTCGACAACCAGACGACGGCCGGCGTCGAGCGGGTGGTCGGCATGAACGCCTAGGCCATCCTGAAACGAAGAAGGCCTCCCGGGCGACCGGGAGGCCTTCGATGTTCGTTCCGGTGGGGCCCTACCGCCCGGCCCGACGGCGCAGGGCGCCGCGCATGAAGTCCTGGGGCGGGTCGGCCTCGGCGATGATCGAGTCGCGGATGGCGCGGGGCTCGCCGAACAGGTGGCCCTGGCCGTAGCCGATGTCGAGCTCCAGCACCTCGGCGACCTGGCGCTCTTCCTCGACCTTCTCGGCGATCAGCTCGATGCCGTAGCGGCGGGTCAGGCCGGCGAAGTCCTCGGCGTTCAGGTCGGGCAGCGAGGCGATGACCAGCTTGCCGTCCTGCTCTTCCAGCTGGTCCAGCATCAGCTGGGCGCCGACCTTGATGAACTTGACGTCGGCGCGGGCCAGGTCCTGGAAGTCCAGGTCCAGGTCGGTGACCTTGTCGAGGCTGAAGTGGAAGCCCAGGCTGGCGAGGCGCGCCATGTGGCGGGCCTCGACCGGGCCGCGGTCGTTGAACGCCTGCTGGCCCAGTTCGAAGATCAGGGCGCCGTGCAGGTCCTTGTTGACCTGCAGGAACTCCAGGAACTGGGCGAAGAACGCCTCGTCGGCCAGGCTGGCCAGCGAGATGTTGCAGAAGATCCCGACCTTGCGGTCCTGCTTGGCCAGGCGGCGCACGATCTGCACGCAGCGGAACAGCAGCAGGTTGTCGATCGCGGCGGTCAGGCCCTCGGGCTCGGCCACGGCCAGGTACTCGGCCGGCATCATCACGCGGCCGGTCTCGTCGCGCAGGCGCGAGAAGCTCTCGTAGAAGACGGTCCGGCGCTGGGGCAGGCTGACGACCGGCTGCAGGTAGAGGTCGACGCGGTTTTCGGCCAGGGCGTCCTGCACCACCTCGATCAGGGCGGTGGACTGGGGCGAGCGGCCGCGGGGCTCGCTGCGGGCGACCTCGACCTGGTAGCTCAGCTGGTGTTCCAGGCGCTCGCTCATGCGCACGACCAGGTCCTCCAGCTGGTGGACCTCGCTGGTCAGTTCGGCCGAGCGGCGCTGGGCGTCGTCGGCGACGCTCTCCAGCAGGCCGGTGATACGGGCGTCGACCTTCTCGACCTGCTCCAGCAGGATGCCGTGGGCCTCGCGGATGGTCTCGATGTCGACGCGCAGGGCCGCGCCCTGCAGGACGTTGGCGATCACGCCGTGGATGGCGAAGCACAGACCCATGGCGCCGATGAAGGCGGCCAGGCCGACAGCCGGCGCCGCTCCCATGCGCCACAGGGCGAGGGAGACAACCAAGGCCAGACAGAGATAGGCGCCGGTCAGCAGCGCCAGCATCAGCCTTCGCATTCGAGGGTCCCTACGAATCGTCAAGCTCAGTATGCGAGTCGCGCTGGCCGTGAGTCGAACAGATTAACGACTCTGAGCCATTACGCCGCGCCTTAACCACAAATCATCTGTTCGTGAACGCGCGGGGCTGGGCGACGGGCGCCGCGCCCTGTCGCTATTTCGCGGGACAGACTCGCCTTCCGGGCGGTGCTTTCTTTCGACACGCGCATGACGCGTGCGCCAACAAGGCGGGGCGACGGGCGTCCTCCGACGCCGGCCCGTCGGGAGGACACCAGCGATGGACAAGCTTTATACGTTCCACCGGACGGCCAACAGCAACGGGTTCATGTACCAGAGCCTGAACGACGACGACTGGTCCAACGAGCAGTCGGTCCAGAACCAGGGCGGGATCGACGCCACGCCCGGCGCGGCCGTGCTGAACGGCGTGCTCTACCTGTTCTACGGCCGGGGCGGGATCTTCTACTACGTCTCCACCGACGACGGCGACACGTTCACCGACGAGGCCCAGGTGCCCAACACCGGCGGGCTGGCGGCCGGAGTCGCGGCGGTGACCTACAACGAGAAAATCTATCTGTTCCACACCATCCCCAACGACCCGGCGCTGCGGTGCAAGACGTTCGACGGGACCAACTGGGGGCCGGACGAGTACATCAAGTCCGAGCCCGCCGCCTTCGACACCCTGGGCACGCCCGCGGCGACGGTGTGGGACAACAAGATCTACGTCCTGGTGCGGGGCGGCGAGGGGCGCGATCCCCGCAACCAGACCCGGCTGTGGTACGCTGCCTACGACGGCGCCCTGTGGCAGACCACCCAGGTCGACAACACCCCCGGCGTGCTCGACGGGGTCGGGGCGGCGGGCTTCGACGGCAAGCTCTGGGTGGTGTTCTCCGAGCCCAGCCGGCAGTTCGTCTACAAGACCTTCGACGGGACCAGCTGGTCGGACGATTCCGTGATCCCCGGCACCGTCGGCCAGATCTCGACGCCGGCGGCGGTCGTCTACAACAGCAGCCTCTATCTGCTGTACCAGCGCCGCGACCAGCCGGGCGGCTTCCTCTACCACTCGGTGGACGCCGACGGGAACTGGTCGACCGAGGCCGCGGTCTCCAATTCGGCGGGGATCAGCAACGG
>NZ_JBBEUD010000034.1:0-32297 GCF_037402475.1 Caulobacter sp. CCG-8 | reverse complement strand
CCAGCTCACAGCCATTGGCGTGGGATCACACCGACTTGCCCCCACCTGGCGGCTTCGCCGCCTGTCCGCCCCCGTAGGGGGCGGAGCCTTCGCACCAGCGCTCTTCCCCCTGCGGGGGAAGACGACCGCGAAGCGGTCCGTAGGGGGCAAGTGTTCGCCGCACCGCCCTTGACTTCCGTAGCGAAAGAAAACGAACCTTCGCATGCGAAACAATCCAAGGCCCACAGCGTGACCTCCTACACCGACCTCCTCGCCGCCATGACCGCAGCCGACACCGGCTTCACCGCCCCAATGAAGGTCAATGTCACCGACGACTGGCGCCAGGGCCGCACCACCTATGGCGGGCTCAGCGCGGCGCTGTGCGTCGAGGCGGCCCAGCGGACCTTTCCCGACGCCCCGCCCCTGCGCTCGGCCCAGTTCGCCTTCGTCGGGCCGGCCGCGGGCGAGCTGTCGATCCAGGTCAAGCCGCTGCGCCAGGGCAAGTCGACCCTGTTCGTCGCCGTCGACCTTGTGGGCGAACAGGGCGTGGCGACGCACGGCGTGCTGACCTTCGGCGCGGCCCGGGCGTCGGTGGTGGCCTACAGCGAAGTCCCCCGCCCGACCGTGGCCCCGCCGCAGGCCTGCGAGCCCTTCTTCCCCGGCGAGCGTGGCGGCCCCAACTTCACCGGCCAGTTCGAGGTGCGCATGGCCGGCGGGGCGCGGCCGCTGTCGGGCGAGGCTCCGGAATATCTGCTGTGGATCCGCCATCGCGACCCGGCCGCCCGCTCGCTGTCGGCCCTGGTCGCCCTGGCCGACACCCCGCCGCCCCCGGCCATGACCCTGTTCCCGACCTTCGGCCCGATCTCGACCATGACCTGGGCCCTCGACATCGTGGGCTTGCCGGACGCGAAAGACGACGGATGGCGGCTGCTGCGCAGCCGGGCGGAGACCATCGCCGACGGCTATTCGACCCAGGAGATGCACCTGTGGGACGCCGCCGGAACGCCGTTGATCGTTGCGCGGCAGAACGTGGCGGTGTTCATCTGAGGACTGGCCAAGTTGGGGGACGACGCGTGACTCGGAAGACCTTGCTGATCGGCGGCGCGATGGCCGCGCTCCTGTCCTGCGCGACGCCTTCGCTGGCGGCCCCAGCCCCTCAAAAGTCGAGCGTCATGGACGCCAAGACGCCGGACGAGTTCCTCAAGGCCCTGGCGGGGCCACGCGACTTCGACATCATGCCGCGCGGCGGCTCCATCACCGAGACGCAGGCCAGCCTGAGCCGCGGCAGGTCCTCCGCGAACGACGAGGTCCTGTACCTGCTCTGGGCCTATCACATCCACAACTCCAAGCTCCACGCCGTCATCGCCCTGAACCCGCACGCCCTGGCCGACGCCCGGGCGCTGGACGCCGAGCGCCAGGCCGGCAAGGTCCGGGGGCCGCTGCACGGCGTGTCGATCCTGCTGAAGGACAATATCGAAAGCGCCGACGACACGGCCACCACCGCCGGCTCGCTGGCGCTGAAGGACAATGTCACCAACCGCGACGCCCCGCTGGTCAAGCGACTGACCGACGCCGGCATGGTGATCCTGGGCAAGACCAACCTGTCGGAATGGGCCAACATCCGCTCGAACCACTCGATCAGCGGCTGGAGCGCGGTGGGCGGCACGGTGCGCAATCCGTATGTGCTGGACCGCAGCGCCTGCGGCTCGTCCAGCGGTTCGGGCGCGGCGGTGGCGGCGTACCTGGCCCCGGCGGCGATCGGCACCGAGACCGACGGCTCGATCACCTGCCCCGCCGCGATCAACGGCCTGGTCGGCCTCAAGCCCACTGTCGGCCTCGTCTCGCGCACCCACATCGTGCCGATCAGCCACAGCCAGGACACCGCGGGCCCGATGACCCGCACGGTCACCGACGCGGCCCTGGTGCTGACCGCCATCGCCGGCTCCGACCCCGCCGACCCGGCGACCAAGGAGGCCGACGCCCGCAAGACCGACTACGCCAAGGGCTTGTCGAAGGACGCCCTGAAGGGCGTGACCCTGGCCGTCGCACGCTTCTACACCGGTTATTCGCCGGGCACGGACGCGGTGTTCGAGCAGGCGCTGAAGGACCTCAAGGCCCAGGGCGCGACCCTGGTGGACGTGAAGGACTTCGACGAGGGCCCAATCGGCAAGGCCGAGGGCGTGGTGCTCTACACCGAGCTCAAGGTCGACCTGAACGCCTACCTGGCCTCGACCGACCCGGCCAAGGTCAAGACCCGCACGCTGGAGGACCTAATCGCCTTCAACAAGGCCACGCCCAAGGAGATGGAGTGGTTCGGCCAGGAGAGCTTCGAGAAGGCCCAGGCCACCAAGGGCTATGACGATCCGGAGTACATCAAGGCCGCCGCCGACGCCAAGCGCCTGGCGGGGCCCGAGGGCATCGACAAGATCCTGAAGGACACGGGCGCGATCGCCATCGTCGCCCCGACCACCGGCCCGGCCTGGACCATCGACCCGCTGAACGGCGACCACTACGGCGGCTCGTCCACCACCCTGCCCGCCGTGGCCGGCTATCCGCACCTGACCGTGCCCATGGGCGCCGTCGGCGGCCTGCCGGTGGGGCTCAGCTTCATCGGCCCGGCCTGGAGCGAGGCGCGGCTGCTGAACCTGGGCTACGCCTACGAACAGGCGACGCACCGGCGCAAGGACCCGAAATTCCTGCCGACGGTGGCGCCATAGACGCCCTCTCCCCGTGGGAGAGGGAGGGGCCCGGCCGCGAAGCGGTTGGGAGGGTGCGGGGTTACACCCTCACCGATTCAACGCGAACGCTCTGCCGGCACGCCGGCCAACTCAGAACCCCCTCACCCTCCCAAGCTTCGCTTGGGTCGCTCCCTCTCCCCATGGGAGAGGGTTCAAGGTTCAGACCTTCGGCCGGATCTTGTCGATCGGCGGCGGGGGCGGCGTCACGCGGGAGACGTCGGGCGACGGGACCGGCGGCGTGCGCGGGGGCGGATAGTAGCGATGCCCGCAGCCGCACAGGGCCAGGGCCAGGCCGCCCAGAAGCAGGGTCGTCCTCAGCATCCCGGACGTCCGTCGCCGCGCGGACCCGAGCCCAGGCCGCCGTTCGCGCCGAGGCCCAGCCCTTCGCGGAAGCAGCGGTTGTCGCCGCGCGGGTCCCAATACTGCGTCGAGCCGTCCGGAGCCCGGAACGCCCAGCGTTCGCCGGTCTCGCCGGTGCGGCCGGTGACCTGCATGTCGCCCGGTCCGCTGGAATTGACGCGATAGGCGTCGCCCGACAGGCGGTCGACGGCGCAGGACTCGGTGACGCCGGGCCGGCTGAGGTCGCCGCGCAGGGCGGCCGACGAGCCGGTGTCGCGGTTGAACGCGCTGACCTCGGTCTGCCCCTTGCCGCCGACGAACACCTGGGTGCCGGTGGCGCGATCATAGGTCATGACGTCGGGCGCCTCGCCGGTAAGGGGCGCGCCGCAGGGCATGGGGCGGCTGGCGGGACCGGTCCCGGCCAGGACCCGGTCCTGGGCCGAGGCGACGCCGACCAGGCTGGTCGAGGCGACCAGGGCGGCCATCAGGCCGACGGCGAGCTTGCTCATCGCGGGGATCCCCCTTGCTGAGGAGTGGACGGGACATAGGGCTGCGGCGAGCCCGGGCCGACCGGTCCGCCGGCCAGGGCGGGCGCGGCGACGTCGGCCGTGACGATCGCCTGGGGCCAGTAGCCGTCGAAGTCCTGGCGGGCCCGGTCGCGGGGCGTGCGGAACAGCTCCGGCCCCTCGAACCACGGCTGGCAGGTCAGCTTGCCGTCGAAATAGCCGGTGATCAGGGCCTCGCAGCCGCCCGGCTTGGCGTAGACGCGGTTGTCGCGGGCCCGCACCTGGGCGCCGTTGTCGGCGAACAGGCCGGCGCGCATCACCCCGGCGATGGCGTTGTCGGCGGCGTAGACCGTGCCCGAGCCGGCGTAGACGCCCACGTCGGTGGCTTCGAGTTTGCCGTCCAGCACCCGCACGTCGGCGTTCTCGACCACCACCGCCCAGTCGGCGTCGCGGACCACGGGGCGCAGCAGGGTCGTCTCGTCGCCGCCGCCCACATAGATGCCGCGCGAGAAGCCGTCGACATAGAGGCCTTCGATCTGCACCAGCTGCGAGCGGTTCATGCCGGCCAGCACGAAGCCGGCCGAGTTGCGGCTGCGGCTGGAGCCGGTCCAGTCGCCCAGGCGGACGACGCGCATGTCGCGGATGCGGCTGTCGTCGCCGGCCTCGAACGCCGCGCCGATCGCGGTGGCCGCGACCTCGACATTGTCGGCCATGACCGTGCCGGTCGCCTTGACCACCGCCTGGCGGGTGCGGCCGATGAAGGTGGTGTTGGCGACCTCCAGGCGGCTGTCGCTCAGGTCCAGCGCCGAGCCCTCGCCGTCGTAGCGAACGACCACGTCCTTCAGGGCCAGCTCGGTGGCGCGGCCGGTGATGCACGAATTGGAGCCGGCGCGCATGGCGTCGATGCCCACGCCCTCGATCACCACGTAGCCCACGCCCGGCGCGATGCGGATGCAGGGCTGGTCGATCGCCGCGGCCAGGATCGGCCGGCCGCGCGACGGGACATAGCCGTCGACCTCGATGGTCACCGAACGGGTGATGTTCAGCGAGTCCACGCAGGCCCCGCCGCCGCGCGAACGCAGGGTCAGGGTGCCGCCCTCATAGAGCCGCTCCAGCGCGTCGCTGACCTCGCCCGGATAGGCCCGGTCGCAGTCGACGAAGGTGTGATAGCGCCCGCCGCCCCGGCCGTAGCCGCCATCGCCGTACCCGTAGCGCGGCTTGTGCTTGCGGTAGTGCCGGGTTCCGCAGCCCTTGGACAGGTTCGGCTCCAGCAGGAGGCCGAAGCACGGACGGATCTGCTGGTCGATCTTGGCGTCGGGCGATCCCGCGACGGCGGCCTCGGGCGCGACGCCCAGCGCCAGCCCGCCGACCACGGTGGTCCAGGCCGCCAGGGCCGCGACGAACGTGCGGGGGCGGATCATCGATAGTCCCTTTCGGCATAGGGCGGCGGCCGCGACTCGCCGGAGGCGCGCGGCGGCCGCGAGACCTGGGAGAGCAGCTGCTGCAGGCGCCAGACCGACGGCTTGAAGCCGGCCAGGGCCCCGTCCAGCTGGTAGACCACGGCCTTGGCCCGGTCCTGGTCGGCCACGCCCTGCAGGCCCAGCGAGAAGAAGGTCGACATGGCGTACTTGGCCTCGGCCGACCCCTGGCGTTCGGCCTCCTCGTACCAGTGGTAGGCCCGGGCGTAGTCGCGCGGCACGCCCACGCCCTCGGAGTACATGACCGCCAGGACCAGCTGGGCCTTGGACGAGCCGTTGACCGCCGCGTACTGGACGGCCCGCACCTTCTCGATGCCCGACAGGCGGCCGGTGATCGGCCGGCCGATCATGGCCTGGAAGGTCTGGGCGTCGTTGACGCTGAGCATGTGCTCGTCCAGCACCGGCGCCGGGATCACCCGCAGATAGGCCAGGGCCTCGCCGATGTGCACGAACGGCAGCTCGTTCATCCGCGCCAGGGCCGCCTCCTTGGCGTCGCCCGACGGGTCGCTCTCGTCGGAATGCGGCACGCCGCTGTCGGGCGATTCCGGCGGATAGAACTCGTAGGGCGGGATCCAGCGCTTGGCCTTGGTCTCGACGAAGCCGCCGTACGAGGCCCGCTGCGGCGACGAGCGCTCGAAGTCCTTGAGCATCACATAGGCCGACACGTCGCCGGTCTGCACGGCCAGGTAATTGTAGAGATAGGCGTCGACGTCGTTGCGGCGGAACAGGTCCAGGGCGGCCGGGGCGCCCATGCGCTTGGCCGAGCCGTAGGCCTCGATGGCCTGCGGGTTGTCGGACGGCTCGCCGAACGGCCCGAAGAAGCCGTCGTGCATGCGGGCCAGGGCCCGGTAGCCGTCGGCCCCCTGGGTGGAAAGTATGTAGATCACGCGGTTGCGGACCTTCTCGCGTTCCTCGGTCGACATCCGCGACAGAAGACGGTCCAGGGCGCCGTAGGCGGCGTGCCGCTCGAAGGCCCGGCAGTCGTCGAATCTGGACAGCGGCCCCTGGTCCTTGCCGCCGCGCCGCTCGTACGCCGCGATGGGCGAATAGCCGCCGGAATTGGCCAGGGCCATGGCGTACCAGACCGCCGCCTCGACCGGATCTTCCAGGTTCTTGTCGACCGCGCGCTGGCCCTCGTAGCGACGGGCCAGCTCCAGCTGGGCGAAGAAATCGCCGCGGAATCCGCCCTGGCGAAGCGAGCGGATTTCCTGCTGCTGCTGATTGAACTGGCCGGAAACCCCTTGCGCGGCCTGGGGCCGAGGGCAGGCGCTGGCGCGCTTGTGGAACAGGAAGCTGGGTCCCGTGTCGCATCCGACGAGCGGAATCACCACGACGGCGACAACAGCCGCCACCGGCACGCGACGGATCAGCGTGGCCCGATGATCGACCAGATACGCCAGCCCACGCTTGAGGGCGGCGAGAGGAGAAACAGCATTGCTGGTCTCGTGCATCGCTCCCCCTCAGCACGCGCGTTAACCATGTTCTACAAGTCACTCATGTGCTTGGCCGTAAGGACTGTCAAGCTCATGGAACGTCGTTCGCGAGACCGTCATGAAAGTGCCCACAGAAGGATTCCCGCCTCAGGGGAATCCCTAGGTTTTCAGTCATGGTCACGCTTGTTTTCGCGAGACTTTGGGTCAAGTCCGGCCGGCCGATCCGGCAGGCGGTCAAAGCCGCTCGCGGCGGACCCTGGCGATGGCCTTGAGCACCTCGTCGCGATTCTTGGCCGCCTTGGCCCAGGCCGGCAGGCGCGAGACGATCGAGGCGTTGCGGACCCCGCCGTCCGGCGCCGGAGTCTCCTCGCGCAGCGCGCCGGCCAAATAGCGCTCCAGGTAGTCGAGATGGTCCTCGTTCCAGGCGACGAGCGCCCCGTGGCGCGTCTCGGCCCGCAGGCGCGGCGGTCGGCCCATGAACGGATCGGCGACCACGCCCATCGGCGTTTCCGGCTGGTCCCGCGTCAGCCCGCAGTCCTCGCAGACCAGACGGCGGGCGGCGAAATCGACGGGGCGGCCGCCGGGATCGCCGACATGGATCACCGCCCTGCCCGCGCAGGCCGGACAATCGACCAGCAGGCGACGGCCGAAGGCTTCCGGCGGCAAGGCCGCCACGCGCGACCGGGATGTCTGGCTCATGTGCGCTCCGCGAAGAGCGCGCAGACTAGGTGTTCATCCCCAGGAAGGACAGCCGGTCGCGTTGCTCCCGAGTGCCCGGCGTGAAGTACTTCACCGACCAGCTGTCGTCGTCCTTCAGGGCGAAGACCTGGTTGGCTTGAAGCTTCTCGTCCTTGCGCGAGCGGAACCAGTAGTGCTCGAACATCCGCATGAAGTCGGCCACGTAGACGTCGGCCACCGCCGTGTCGCCGCGGAAGACCAGCACGTTGGAATCGTTGGCCACGGTCGAGTTGGTCGAGAAGTTGGCCGACCCCGTGACCAGCACCGGATCCGGACCGAACGGGTCGGCCAGGATGATCTTGGAATGGATGTGGATGCCGGCGTGGTGGAAGCTCTCGTCGACCATCAGCCGATCGCGGTCCAGCTTGCGCTTCTGGAAGTCGGCCAGCTTCAGGCCCTCGAAGGGCTTGGCCACGGCGGCCATGTTGCCGGGGTCGGCGTTCAGCTTGTCGATATTGCCCTTCTCGCCGTACGAGCCCTCCTTGTCGGCCAGCAGGAAGCGCATGGCCCCGTCGGTCGGGGTCCCTAGAACGTTGCGGATCCGCTCGTGCAGGGCGAAAGGCGCGCTGACCATCAGCACCTTGGCCGTTCTGCAGATGTCGGCGTAGAGGTCGATCATCGACAGGCCGTTCTGCGGCGAGAACAGCGGCGTCGCCCCGTGGGCCAGGGTGTCGCGCGAGGCCGGGACGGGGGTGATCACGTCGTTCTTGGCCTGGGTCTCGTCGATACTGAGGTCCTGGGTCAGGACCTGGAAACCGGCCTCGTAGCGTTCGGCCACGGCCGTGTCGTAGATCGCGTGGCCGACGTTCAGCTGGCCGTAGATGCCGCCTTCGGTCCAGTTGGTGCCGCCGGTCCACACCGCGATCGGCTTAAGGGCGCCCGTCGCGTCCTTCTTCAGCAGCACCAGGTACTTGTTGTGCATGATCGCCGAGCCCTTGGTGCGGGCCGTGGTGGCGAAGGTGACGCCCAGGCTGGCGATGGCGTGCTGGTTCTCGGCCTTCGTGTTGCCGCCGGCCCGGGCGTGATAGACGATGTGCACCTCGGCCCCGCGCCCCTGAGCCTGGATCAGCGCCTTGATCGGGGTGGGCTTCTCGAATTCGTAGATGCAGCCGTGCAGGGCGTAGTCGGGCCCGTCGGCCTTGGCGATGAAGGCGACGATCGCCTCCTCCAGCCCGCGCGACAGCCAGGTCAGGGCGTCGGGGATGTCATCGGGATCGTTGTCGCCGAACCGGTTCACATAGGCCTGGCTGGCCGCGGCGCCGCGGTTGAAGAAGACCGAGGTGGCCTCGTTGCGGCAATCCTCGGTGCGCAGCTCCAGGGCCACGCCGCCGGCGATCACGTCGAAGCCGCCGGGGCGCTCGGCCAGCACGCCCTGGGCGATGATGTCGGCGGGCGTCCCATAGCGGGCGATCACCCGGTAGCGGTAGAGCCGGCCCGGCTCGGTGGTGTAGTCGCCCCAGCGGAACTTCTGCAGCGGCGCCCGGGCCGTCGTCACCTGTTCGGCGCGCGGGTCGCTCAGGAACCGCAGGGAATTGGGCAGCCAGCGGCGGTCGCCCGTCTCGACGTCGGTGCGTTCGATGGAAAAGCCCAGGCAGCCGGTCCGCCGTGCGTCGGCCAGATCGAACGCCAGCAGGACGGCGTGGGTCCCCGCGATGATCCTGACCGTCAGACCGTCCTTCGAAGCTCTCGCGCGCATCGCCCACCCTTCCCGTGATCTTTCGCGGGAGGATGGACGAGACGCACTTTAAAGGCGAGTCATGTTCGACGAACCCCGGTCACCGCCCGGTCGGCATGTCCTTGAAGGCCACGTCCTTGTCGACCCGCACGTCGCCGGGCAGGCCCAGGACCCGTTCGGCGATGATGTTCTTGAGGATCTCGTCCGTGCCGCCGGCGATGCGCAGGCCCGGGGCCCACATCAGGCTCTGCTGGAACGCCGCCTCCATGGGGGCCAGGGCCGGGTCGGTCAGGATCCCGTACTCGCCCTGCGCCTCGACGGCGGTGTTGGCCAGGTCCTGCAGCTGGTTGGCCGAGATGATCTTGCCGATCGAGCTTTCGGGTCCCGGCGTCTGGCCGCGCGACAGGGCGGTCATGGTCCGGAAGCGGGTGAACTTCAGCCCCTGGGAGTTGACGTACCAGTCGGCCAGCTTCTCGCGGAACGCCTGGTCCTTCAGGGCCGGGCCGTTAGCGCCCGACAGGCCCCGGGCCAGCTCCATCACCTGGCGGTAGTCCGGACCGGCCGAGCCGCCGACGGCCAGGCGCTCGTTCATCAGGGTGACCAGGGCCACCTGCCAGCCCTGCCCCACCTCGCCGAGGCGCTGGCTGTCCTTGACCCGCAGGTCGGTGAAATAGACCTCGTTGAACTCGCGGCCGCCCGACATCTGGTGGATCGGCCGGCACTCGACCGCGGCGTCGCGCATGTCGATCCAGAACATGGTCAGGCCCTTGTGCTTGGGCACGTCGGGATCGGTCCGGACCAGCAGGATGCCGTAGTCGCAATAGTGGGCGCCGGTGGTCCAGACCTTCTGGCCGTTGATCACCCAGTCGTCACCGTCCTTCACCGCCCGGGTCCGCAGCGCCGCCACGTCCGAGCCGCCGGCGGGTTCCGAGAACAGCTGGCACCAGATCTCCTCGCCCTTCACGGCCGGCGAGACGAAACGCTGCTTGGTGGCGTCGTCGGAGAAGGCCATTACCGTGGGCACGCACATGCCCAGGCCGATGGTGAAGTAGCCGTACGAGACGCCGGCCTTGGCCTCTTCCTGGCCGAAGATCACCGACTGGATCGGCGTGCCGCCGCCCCCGCCGATGGCCGCGGGCCAGGTGATGCAGGCGTAGCCGGCCGCGGCCTTGCGGGCCTGCCAGGCCTTGCCGGCCGCCATGTGCTCGGGCGTGGTCGGCTTGGGATCGCCGTGCTCGGCGCGATGGGCGGCGGCGTTCTCGGCCAGCCAAGCGCGGGCCTTCTCGCGATAGGCGGCTTCTTCGGGGGAGTCGTTGAAATCCATGATCTTCAGGTCCCTTAAGCCGCGTTCTTCTTCTCGAGTTCGCTCACCAGCCGCTCCTTCCAGAGCTTCGGCGATCCAGCCACCAGGCTCAGCTGCCGCGAGCGGCGGTAGTAGAGGTGGCAGTCGACGTCCCAGGTGAAGCCCATGCCGCCGTGCACCTGAACGCTTTCCTTGCTGGCGAACCAGAAGGCGTCCGAAGCGGCGATGCGGGCGGCGGCGGCGGCCGTCGGCAACTCCGGCGCGTCCACATTCAGAGCCCAGGCCCCGTAATAGGCGTTGGAACGGGCGACCTCGTTCTTGACGTACATGTCGGCCAGCTTGTGCTTGATCGCCTGGTAGCCGGCGATCGTCCGGCCGAAGGCGTAGCGGCCCAGGGCGTATTCCTTGGCCATCTCCAGGCAGCGGTCGGCCCCGCCCAGCTGTTCGAAGGCCAGCAGCACGGCGGCGCGATCCAGGATCGCCTGGACCAGCTCGAAGCCCTGCCCCGGCTCGCCCAGCCGGTCGGCGCTGGCGCCCTCGAAGGTCAGGCGGGCCACGCCGCGCGTCGGGTCCAGGCTCTGCAGGGTCTCGACCTTGACGCCGCTGGCCTTCAGGTCGACCAGGAACAGGCCGGGACGCCCGCCCTCGTTGGCCAGCACCAGGGCCATGCCGGCCGCGTCGCCGTCGGTGACCGGGATCTTGACGCCCGACAGCTTGCCGCCCTCGACCCTGGCCTGCAGCGAAGACGGGGTGACCACGCCGGGACCTTCCGAGGTCGCCAGGCAGCCGATCAGCTCGCCGGCGGCGATGCGCGGCAGGACGGCGGCCTTCTGGGCGTCGCTGCCGTGGGCCATCACGGCCTCGGCCAGGATGTAGACGGTGGAGGCGAAGGGGATCGGCGCCACCGCGCGGCCCAGCTCCTCGGCGATGGCGCACAGCTCCACCCGCCCCAGGCCCAGGCCGTTGTACTCCTCGGGAATGGCCGCCCCCAGCCAGCCCTGCTCGGCCACGGCGGCCCACAGGCCGTCGTCGTAGCTCCTGGCCGGATCGTCGAGCACGCCGCGCACCACGGTCGACGGACAGCGGGCGGCGAGGAACTTGCGCGCCTCGTCCTTGAGGAACTTCTGATCGTCCGAATAGTCGAAATCCACGTGGATTTCCTCCCTTGGACCGCTCTGCCGGCGGCGTCGGAAAGCACGATGAACGATCGTTCGTCCGAGGGAAAGATTGACCTCGCGTCAAGGATTTCAGGTTCTTATGGCGGCCCCGAACTGAGAGAGAACGTGTGCGTGGCCAAGACCGTCTTCCAGCGGAACCAGAAGGTGTGGGTCGAGAGCGTCGGCGCCTGGGCCACGATCGAGAAGATCGTGCCGGTCTGGGCCAAGGGCTTCGACGAACCCGTGCGCGTCACCTACGACGTCGGCCTGGGCCGCGAGTTCCAGGCCAGCGAGCTGAAGCCGGAAGACCGCATCGACGAAGCCGGCGCCGCGGCCACCGCCAACTGGCGCATCCTGCGGGCCCGCAACAAGTGGCAGCAGGAGAGCGACTGCCTGCACCACCCCTACCCCGGCACCTATCCGGTGGTGGTCACCGATCCCAACGACTGGGGCGGCTGGCGCACGCCGGGCGCCGAGTATGATCGCGACCCGCGCAAGATCGAGTTCCAGGCCCGGCTGATCGCCGCCGCGCCGCAACTGCACGCCCTGGCCCGCCAGCTGGTCGAGCTGGCCGCCGACAGCCCCGAGGACGCCCCGCCGGCCCTGGTGGCCCTGGCCCAGCGCGCCTCGGCGATCGAACGGGCGCTCCACGAAGTGCCGGCCGCGGCCGAAGCCGCGCCGGGCGTCGTCGAGGCGGGCTGAAGCCGGGGACATGCCCTCGGGCGTGTCCCGGGCCTTGGCTCCGTGGAGGCTGATGGGGACACGCGCGAGCGCATGTCCCCGGCCGGGAAGCCCGGCGGGTGATGGGAAGGGTGCGAAGCGCCCGGGCCTCGCCCGGATGATTTGCAGTTTTGAATACCATTTCGACGAAGTTCAGACGCTTCGCGCGACCGTTATCCGAAAGCCCGCGACGCTGAGCCCTGTTAGGGCCTCGCCGCCTTGAGGCCTCCGACGGGCGGGGCCGGAGCAACGCCTCCAGTCCCGGACCGCGAGCGCGTCACCGCCCGCCTGCCGCCAAGTCGGCCCCCATCCAACGCCGTTTATTTTCGAGGCCCGGCCGGCACCAGATGGACAGGGTTGTCCTCCGAAGAGAACACCGACAGAGCTTCCCGCTCGATCGCCCCCGAAAGCCGCATCGGTCGCCGTACGTGCGCCCTCCCCCGCCTTCAGGTCACATCAAGATACGGGCGCCTGGAAGGGTGAGGATAAGTTCGGTCGAAAAAGTTCAAGACCTTGAAAACGCTGACCTTCATTCGCTATCAGCCGAGGATAGATGGCCCTTCCCTCCCTTTTGTGGGGAGGGTGGCCCTGGCGGAGCCAGGGTCGGGTGGGGTTTGCTGACTCAGCGAAAAGCCCCGGCCGACACCCTGCACCGATCCCCCACCCGACCCGCTACGCGGGCCACCCTCCCCGCAAGGGGGAGGGACGGGGTTCTTGGTGGGGACACGCCCAAGGGCATGTCCCCGGGCGGCTCTAGGCCGCGTCGGGCGCCGGCTTGAAGTTGCCCCGCTTCCACGCCCAGTACAGCACCGCCACCGCCACGGCGGTGCCCACCACCATGGCCGGGACCGAGGCCTCCGGCCCGAAGGGACCGCCGCTCAGCCAGTCGGGCGCGCCCGCCTTGGGCTGGCTGAGATAGAGGCTCTGCTTGACCGGCAGGCCCGACACCCGCGCGCCGAAGATCCAGCCCTGGGTGAAGTTCCAGGCCCCGTGCACGCCGATGGAGATCCACAGCCGGCCGGTCAGCAGGTAGAACGAGGCCAGCATCAGGCCCGCCTCCACCGCGATGGCGACGGCCGCGATCGGGCTGGCGTTGGGGTTGCCCAGGTGCGCCAGGCCGAAGAACGCCGCCGAGACCGCCAGGGCGGGCCACGCCCCGAAGGCGCGCATCAGCAGCCGCAGCAGGATCGCCCGGAACATCAGCTCCTCGAAGCTGCCCGAGGAGACGGCGACGCCGATCATCTCCCAAGGCGACGCCGCGCGCGGTCCGGTGATCTCGTAGAGGCCGGAGAACACCAGCGCCCCGACCACCACGACCATCATCGCCACGCCCAGCCCGACGCCGACCAGCAGTTCCCAGGCGGCCTGCTTCAGCGCCAGTTCGCCGGGCCAGCGCGCCTCCGCCCCCTTGGTCAGGAGCGCGTAGAGGCCCAGGGCGGCGATGCTGACCACGGCCGTGAGCAGGGCGCCCGGCGCCGGGGCCATGAAGGCCCGGTCGGGCGAGGTGAGGAAGGCCAGGAGGCCGTAGATGAAGCCGAACAGGACGAACAGCGCCGCCCCCCAGCCCAGCGACCGCAGCCAGCGCAGCGGCCCGGGATGCAGGACGCGACGCGAGCCGATCTCCAGCCCGGCGACCGACGGCGAAACTTCTGTATGCGACATGAAACGGCTCCCCGGAACGAGCCCGAAGCCTTGGCGGGTTCGCGTCCGGGTTCAAGTGAAGAACTGTTCAGGCTTGGCCGTCCGTCGCCGCCGCCTCCGCCGCCGGGGGCCAGTCACGGCCCGAACCCGGCCGGCGCAGGCGTCCGTGGGTGGTGAACTCGACCACCGGCCGCACGACGCCCAGGTCGACCTCGCCGCCCGTCGGCGTCAGTCGCCAGCAGCGCCGCCCCACCCAGATCAGCACCTCCAGCCCGTCGGCCGCCCCCGCGGCGGCCCAGCCGCGCAGGGTGGCCTCGAACGGCGCGCGCCGCCAGGCGGTCGGCTGGCTGGGATCGAGCTCGACATTGACGGTCCGCCCGCCCTGCCCCGCGTGCAGCACGAAGCCGCTGCGGTCGGGCCGCCAGGCTTCGTCCAGCCGCTCGTCCAGCAGCCAGTCGCAGGCGAAGTCGGCGCAGCCCCGGGGCCGGACCTCGTAGATCCCGCAGCCCTTGTCGCGCTTGTAGTAGCGGCACCAGACATGCGGCGCCTTCTCCAGCTCGCGCACGCCGATCAGCTTGCAGCACTGACCGCACGCGCCGCATTCCCGCACGCTCATGGACCATCCCCGGATCGATGGCGGCACACGCGGACAAATCGACGATCGGGTCAAGTGCGCCCTCGCCCCGTCCCACGTCCTTGCCTACATTGACCGCATGCGCACAGACACGCCCCAGCCCGTCCGCCTGTCGGACTACCGCCCGTTCCCGTTCACGATCGAGACCACCGCCCTGGAGTTCCGGCTGGAGCCCAGCGCGACGCGGGTCAAGGCGACGCTGGCGATCAAACGTAGCGGCGCGGCGGGCGAGCCGCTGTTCCTGAACGGCGAGCGGCTGAAGCTGATCTCGGCGGCCATCGACGGCCAGGCGCTCAGCGCCAACGAATACCGCCTCGACGGCGAAGGCCTGACGATCCACCAGGTCCCGGACAGCTTCGTCCTGACCACCGAGGTCGAGATCGATCCGTCGGCCAACAAGGCGCTGATGGGCCTGTACATGTCCGGCGGCCGGTTCTGCACCCAGTGCGAGGCCGAGGGCTTCCGGACCATCACCTTCTTCCCCGACCGCCCGGACGTGCTGAGCCGCTTCACGGCGCGGATCGAGGCCGACAAGGCCTTCGCCCACCTGCTGAGCAACGGCAACCTGCTGGAGTCGGGCGAACTCCCCGGCGGCCGCCACTTCGCCGTCTGGAACGACCCCTTCCCCAAGCCGGCCTATCTGTTCGCCCTGGTGGCCGGCGAGCTGGACGTGCTGGAGGACAGCTTCGTCACCATGAGCGGCCGCACCGTGGCCCTGAAGGTGTTCGTCGATCCTGGCCAGGCCCCGCGCGCCGCCTACGCCCTGGACGCCCTGAAGCGTTCGATGAAATGGGACGAGGAGGCGTTCGGCCGCGAATACGACCTGGACCTGTTCATGATCGTCGCCGTGCGCGACTTCAACTTCGGGGCCATGGAGAACAAGGGGCTGAACATCTTCAACAGCAGCCTGCTGCTGGCCCAGCCCGAGACCGCCACCGACATGGACTACGAGCGCATCGAAAGCGTCGTGGCCCACGAGTACTTCCACAACTGGACCGGCAACCGGATCACCTGCCGCGACTGGTTCCAGCTGTGCCTGAAGGAGGGCCTGACGGTCTTCCGCGACCAGAGCTTCAGCGCCGACATGCGCGGCGAGGCCGTCCAGCGGATCAAGGACGTCAAGGCCCTGCGCGCCCGCCAGTTCGCCGAGGACGCCGGTCCCCTGGCCCACCCTGTGCGCCCCAACAGCTATCTGAAGATCGACAACTTCTACACGGCCACGATCTACGAGAAGGGCTCCGAGCTCATCCGTATGCTGAAGACGATCCTGGGCGCGGCGACCTTCCGCAAGAGCCTGGACCTCTATTTCGAGCGCCACGACGGCGAGG
The DNA here is from genome assembly GCF_037402475.1 of Caulobacter sp. CCG-8. Classification (NCBI taxonomy): domain Bacteria; kingdom Pseudomonadati; phylum Pseudomonadota; class Alphaproteobacteria; order Caulobacterales; family Caulobacteraceae; genus Caulobacter; species Caulobacter sp. CCG-8. The sequence continues at coordinate 16,628 of NZ_JBBEUD010000034.1, read as the reverse complement.
CGACCACGGTCGAGGCCTTCATCGCCTGCTTCGCCGACGCCTCGGGCCGCGACATGAGCGACTTCTTCGCCTGGTACGAACAGGCCGGGACCCCGGCGGTGTCGCTGACCCACGCCTATGACGCGGCCGCCAAGGCGCTGGAGATCACCCTCGCCCAGTCCACCGCCCCGACCAACGGCCAGCCGACCAAGCGTCCCCTGCCCGTGCCGGTGACCATCGGCCTGCTGGACGGCGACGGCGCGGTGCTGCGCGACAGCGAGGTGGTGCTGCTGGACGCGGCGTCCAAGACCGTGCGCTGGGAGGGCGTGGACCGCGCCCCGGTGGTCTCGGCCCTGCGCGGCTTCTCGGCCCCGGTGAACCTGACCGCCGACACCCGCGCCGTCGACCGCTACGTCCAGTTCGCCGCCGATCCCGACCTGTTCAACCGCTGGGAAGCCGGCCAGACCCTGGCCCGCGAGCTGATCCTGGGCCGCGCCGCCGGAACGCCGGACGAGGTCGGCGAGGAGCGCTACGCCGACGCCCTGGGCAAGGCCCTGGTCGACGACGCCTCGGACCCGGCGTTCAAGGCCCTGCTGCTGGCCCTGCCCACCGAGGGCGACCTCAGCCTGGCGGTCGAGCCCGTCGATCCGGCCGCGATCCACGCGGCGCGCGACCACCTCAAGACCGTCATCGCCGTCCACCTGGGCGACCTGCTGCGGCGGCTGCACGGCGACCTGCAGAGCGGCGGCGAGTTCTCGCCCGACGCCCGGGCGGCCGGCAAGCGCGCCCTGCGCAACGCCTGCTGCGACCTGCTGGCGGCCGACCCGCACGCGGTCAATGTCGAGCGCGTGGTCGGCCACTTCGAGAGCGCGGCCAACATGACCGACGCCATGGGCGGGCTGTCGGCCCTGGTGACGATCGGCGGCGCGCCCGCCGAGAAGGCCCTGGCCGCCTTCCACGCCCAGTGGCGGCACGAGCCGCTGGTGCTGGACAAGTGGTTCGCCGCCCAGGCCCGCGATCCGGGCGACGGCGCCATCGGCCGCATCCTGGCCCTGACCGCCCATCCCGACTTCGACGCCGGCAACCCCAACCGCCTGCGGGCCCTGGTCCAGGGCTTCGCCAGCGGCAACCCCGCCCGTTTCCACGACGGGAGCGGGGACGGCTATCGCTTCCTGGCCGACCAGATCCTGGCGGTGGACGGCTTCAACCCGATGACGGCGGCCCGGCTGGTCGAGCCTCTGGGGGCCTGGCGGCGCTACGTCCCCGCTCTGGGCGCCCTGATGCGCGAGCAACTGGAGCGCATCCGGGGACACGAAGGCCTGTCGAAGAACGTGCTGGAGCTGGTCTCCCGCGCCCTGGACTGAGGCCTTCGCGTCCCGCTGCGGCGAGCCTGGGGCGATTCTCCGGCGGACCGGTTGCGACTAAAGGGCTCATGCCTTGTCAAAACCACGGTTCGGCGGTGACGCGCCCCTTCCGCCTGCGGTAGATTCACCATGTCGGCGAAGTGACTCGCCGGAGGCTTTCTGGAGCATTGGGCGTTGGAGCGTGGCGGGGCGAGAACCGGGAGGCTGGCGGGGGCCGGTCTTTCGGCGGCGGGCGCGGCCCGCTCCCGCGCCGCGCGGTCGCCGTCCCAGGCCTACGTGCGCCTGGCCATCCTGGCCGCCCTGCTGCTGCTGGCGGTCTACACCGCCTTCGGCGTCAACCGGCTGAAGGACGAGGCCAACGCCCCGCCCGGCGGCGCGACCCTGGCCGTCCAGGCCAAGCTGGTGGCCGCCGCCGCCGAGACCAACCTCGCCGCCCAGCGCGCCGGCCTGTCGGCCGCCGCCGACCTGCTGCAGCGCGACCCCAACAACCCGATCGAGGCGGCCGAGACCGCCCTGCGCGCCGCCGGCGGCGAGGCCATGGCCGTGGCCGTGGTCGGTCCGGCCGACGTCCTGGCGGTCGCGGGCCGCGACGCCTCGGCGGACTGGAAGACCGTGGCCCGCACGGCTGGCGGCTCGGGCCGCAGCCTGTGGATCGGCGGCGGCGCGGCCGGCCGCCTCTATGTCGCCGTGGCCACGCCGGTCGCCGGCGGGCGCGGCTTCGTCATCGCCTCCAGCGACCCCACCCGCCTGATCGCCGAACCCGCCAAGGGCGCGGCCGCCGCCCTGATGCTGTCCGACGGCCGCATCCTGGCCGGGGGCGGCCGTCCGATCCAGGGCGCGAGCACCCTGCGCGAGGCCTTCTCGCTGTCGATCGACGACGTCGGCGACGGCGCGGCGGCCCTGCGCGGCCAGGCGGTCGACGGCCAGGCCCTGGACGTCGCCATCCAGCCCCTGGCCCAGGGCGACCTGCTGGCCGCCGCCGCCGCCAAGCCGCGCACCGTGGCCAATATCGACCGCCAGGTCATGGAGGGGGCCTTCTCGCTGCTGGCCCCGCTGGCCGTCGGCATCGCCCTGGCCCTGATGCTGATGCTGCAGAGCCGCCGGGTCGAGACCGCCCAGCAGGAGTTCGTCGACAGCGAGCAGCGCTTCCGCCTGGCCGTCGAGGCCGCCCGCTGCGGCATCTGGGAGTGGGAGCTGAGCGGCGACCAGGTCTTCATGTCCGACGTGACCGGCGCGATGTTCGGCTGGGGCGGCGGCGGGGTTGTGCCGGGGCAGGAGCTGCTGGACCGCGTCTCGGTCGACCATCGCGACAAGGTCCGCCAGGCCCTGGCCAACGCCGCCACCTACGGCGCGTTCGACGTGTCGTTCCGCGTGCCCTCGCGCGACGGCGGCCGCGCCATCTGGATCGACGCCCGCGGCCAGGGCTTCGGCAAGCCCGGCGAGGACGGCTATTCGCGGATCATCGGCGTGGCCCTGGACGTCACCGAGGAACGCCTGGCCCAGGCTCGCGCCCAGGCCGCCGAGAACCGCCTGCGCGACGCCATCGAGAGCGTGTCGGAGGCCTTCGTGCTCTGGGATCGCCAGGGCCGGCTGCTGATGTGCAACCGCAACTACCGCAACGTCTTCAACCTGGAGCCCAAGCTGCTGAAGCCGGGCGCGCCGCGCCACGAGGTCAACCGCTTCGCGGCCCTGGCCATCAAGCACGACCAGCCCGCCCCCGACGGGGCCAAGGGCGTGCGCGAGGCCGAGCTGAACGACGGCCGCTGGATCCAGATCAGCGAGCGCCGCACGGCCGAGGGCGGCCTGGTGATGACCGCCGCCGACATCACCGCCATCAAGAACCAGGAAGAGGCCCGCCGCCTCAACGAGGAGCAGCTGCAGTACGCCGTCACCGGCCTGGAGCGCAGCCAGGAGCAGCTGGCCGAGCTGGCGCGCAAGTACGAGATGGAGAAGGTCAAGGCCGAGGGCGCCAACAAGGCCAAGAGCGAGTTCCTGGCCAACATGTCCCACGAGCTGCGCACGCCGCTGAACGCCATCAACGGCTTCTCCGAGATCATGATGAACGAGATGTTTGGCCCGCTGGGCGACCAGCGCTACAAGGGCTACAGCCTCGACATCCACAATTCCGGCCAGCACCTGCTGGCCCTGATCAACGACATCCTGGACATGTCGAAGATCGAGGCCGGCAAGATGAACCTGAAGTTCGAGCCGCTGAACCTCGAGGACGTCACCGAGGACGCCGTGCGCCTGGTGCGCAACCGCGCCGAGTCCGCCGGCCTGAAGCTGGAGATCGACTTCCCGCCCCTGCCCGAGGTCGAGGCCGACTACCGCGCGGTCAAGCAGGTGCTGCTGAACCTGCTGTCCAACGCCATCAAGTTCACGCCCCGCGCCGGCCGCGTCACGGTCCGCGCCGAGGTGCGCCGCGACCCGCTGGGCGAGCGCGTGAAGGTCTCGGTCACCGACACCGGAATCGGCATCGCGCCGGAGGACCTGGCCCGCCTGGCCAAGCCCTTCGAGCAGGTCGAGAGCCAGCACTCCAAGACCACCCAGGGCACCGGCCTGGGCCTGGCCCTGACCAAGTCGCTGGTCGAGATGCACGACGGCGCGCTGGAAATGACCTCCACCCCCGGCGAAGGCACCACGGTCAGCTTCGTCCTGCCGATCAACCAGAGCGGCCTGTCGTCCCTGCGCGACTTCGCGGCGGCCTGACCCCCGCGTGAAGAAGGTCCTGTTCGTCTGCAGCCAGAACAAGCTGCGCAGCCCCACGGCCGAGCAGGTGTTCGCGACCTGGCCGGGCGTCGAGGCCAGCTCGGCGGGCACCAATCACGACGCCGAGGAGCCCCTGACCGGCGAACTCGTCGAATGGGCCGACATCATCTTCGTGATGGAGCGGGCTCATCGCAACAAGCTGTCCAAGCGCTTCAAGCGGCACATCAAGGGCCGGGTGATCTGCCTGAACATCCCCGACGACTATGAGTTCATGGACCCGGCGCTGGTGGCCCTGCTGAAGGCGCGGGTCGCCCCGCATCTTCCCTAGGTCCGCCGCCAGGCCAGCATGTGCGGATAGGGCCGCTCGCCCGTCGCCTTGGCGCGGTGGGGTTCGCGGGTCAGGCCCCACATGGCCAGCATCGGCACGCCGACATAGCCGCCCTCCGCGAAGTTCTCGATCAGCGCCTTGGCCCCGCCGCGATAGCCGCCGGCGTGGAACAGGACGTCCGGGGACAGGCCGATCTCCAGCGCCGCGGCGTAGGACCAGGCGATGGCCGCCATCTCCTCGCCGGGATCATCGGAGACCCCGTCGTCCGGCCGGGCCGGATCGCCGACGGCGACATGGCCGGCCTCGTGCAGCAGGTCGCCGGGCCAGGCCAGGCGCGCGGGATCGACCCGCAGCCGCCCGGCCGCCACGACGACGCCGGGCAGGAAGGTCTCGCCGTCCAGCGACGCCACCTCCACCGGGACGCCGATCCGGCGCAGGAACGCGACGATGCGGCCGACCAGCGGATCGGCAAAATCGTCGGCCATGATCTCCGCCGCCCCTGGCGTCGCCATCGCGTCCCTCCCGTGCGGTCCGGATCAAAGCCGCTCCGCCCCGGCCCGTAAACCCGGCCCGAAAAATGGGGTGCGCTCGAAAGGCTTTGGGCGGACGTTTCGCGGACGGCCGACGCGGCCGAGACGTCGGATACCGCCCATGACCTTCCGCCCCCTCCCCGCCGCCCTTCCCCTGAGCGTAATGACCCTGAGCGCCGTGCTGCTGTGCGGCGCCGCTCAGGCCGCCGTCGTGGGGACCAACACTCCGGCCCAGGCGATCAGCGCCGCGCGCATCGACGCCCTGCCGGCCAAGGATCGCGACGCCTGGAAGGCCTATCTGGCCCGCTCGGACCAGCAGGAGCGCGCCGACCGCGCCGCTCTGGCCGCCGAGCTGAAGCCCGGCCAGCCGACGCCCCCGCCGCCCGAGGAAGGCCCCGGCGGCCCCAGGGCCATGCCGCTGGACCGCGACGCGGCCTGGTACGCCACGCCCGAGGCCCGCCACGTGGCCGACGTCATCGTCAGCTTCCAGACCCCGGCCGGCGGCTGGAGCAAGAACCAGCCGCGCACCGGCGCCCCGCGCCAGCCGGGCCAGCCCTACGCCCCCGACAACGTCTCCAAGTACCTGGCCGCCGGCGACTTCGACACGCCGCGCGACCCGCACTGGAACTATGTCGGCACGCTGGACAACGACGCGACGATCACCGAGCTGCGCTTCCTGGCCCGGGTGGCCGGCCAGGCGCCCGGCAAGGAGGGCGACGCCTGGCGCGCCAGCTTCCTGCGCGGCGCGCGCTACCTGCTGGCCGCCCAGTTCCCGAACGGCGGCTGGCCCCAGGTCTGGCCGCTGGAGGGCGGCTATCACGACGCCATCACCTATAACGACAACGCCGTCACCGAGGCCGCCTCGCTGCTGACCGACGTGTCCAAGGGCCAGGGCGACTACGCCTTCGCGCCGGCAGACCTGCGCAAGCAAGCGGGCGCCGCCGCCGAGCGCGCGGTGGCCTGCGTCCTGGCCACCCAGGTGGCGGTCGACGGCAAGCGCACGATCTGGGCCCAGCAGCACGACGCCCTGACCCTGAAACCCGTCGCCGGCCGCAACTTCGAGCCGGCCGAGCTGTCGACCGAGGAGAGCGCCGACCTGCTGGTCTATCTGATGAGCCTGCCCGATCCCTCGCCGACCCTGGTGAAGGCCGTCCATGCCGGCGCCGACTACCTGGCCGCCCACGCCCTGCACGACCAGGCCTGGACCGGCGGCAAGGACACCGAGGGCGGCCGCCGCCTGACGCCCAAGCCGGGCGCCGGTCCGCTGTGGGCCCGCTACTACGCGGCCGCCACCGGCCAGCCCGTCTTCGGCGACCGCGACAAGACGATCCACGACGACGTCAACGAGCTGACGCTCGAGCGGCGAAATGGCTACGCCTGGTTCAACACCAGCCCAAAAAAGGCGCTGAACGCTTACGCCGTCTGGAAAAAGGCCCATCCGCCGGCCGGTTGAGGCGGCGTCACAAACCCTTCGCTCAACCCTCGCGGAAGCGTCGCAGGCTTGCCCTAACACCCCGGACCTCACCGCCCGTCGGGGGCGGAGTCCGAGGGGTCTTCCATGTCTGTGAAACCGCACCGCCTAGCGCTGCTGGCGGCCTGTGCCTTCAGCGTCCTGACGATCGCCGCCCCGGCCCTGGCCGCGCCGGCCGACACGGCCGCCTCGCCCGTCGCCGCCCCCGCCGATGCCGCCGCCGCCCCCACGGACGCCGACGACGCGGCGGTCGAGGGCCTGGTGGTCACCATGACCAAGACCACCCGCTCGGCCGTGACGCTGGGCGCGACCGAGATGCAGAAGATCCTGCCGGGCATCAACCCGCTGGGCGCCATCCAGACCCTGCCGGGCGTCTCGTACCAGACCGCCGATCCGTGGGGGAACAACGAGCAGAACACCTCGCTGTTCGTGCACGGCTTCAGCATCCAGCAGCTGGGCTTCACCCTGGACGGCGTGCCGCTGGGCGACCAGCAGTACGGCAACTACAACGGCCTTTCGCCCCAGCGCGCCGTGATCAGCGAGAACGTCAGCCGCGTGATCCTGTCCTCGGGCGCCGGCGACCTGGGCGTGGCCTCGACCAGCAACCTGGGCGGCGCGATCGAGACCTTCACCCGCGACCCGCTGGCCGAGCGCGGCGGCCAATATAACCAGACCCTGGGCAGCTACGCGGCCAACCGCATGTACCTGCGCCTGGAGACCGGCGACCTGGGCGGCGGCAATTCGGCCTACGTCTCGTTCCTGCACCAGGACCAGCGCGCCTGGGACTTCCAGGCCCACCAGCGCGGCAACCAGTTCAACGGCAAGTTCGTGCACGACGGCGAGCGCGGCAAGCTGACCGTCTTCGCCGACTACTCCAAGAAGGTCGAGCCGAACGAGGACTCGATCGTCCATCCCAACGTCGGCACCAACCTCCACACGGCCAGCGACCAGTCGACGCCCTACACCCGGCCGTTCCTCTATCCGGACTATGAGGGGGCCCTGGCCTATCTCTCGAACGCGGGCGCGCCCCCGGCCTCGGCAGGGAACAACTTCCGCAACTACCACAGCGCCGCCCAGCGCATGGATGCGCTGGCCTACGTCAAGTACGACTACAAGATCGCCGACAACGTCACCTGGTCGAACCAGGTCTATTTCCACCACGACGAGGGCCGCGGCGTGGTCGCCGGCCCGATCAACCAGGCCGGCCTGCCCGCCCTGTTCGCGGTCTACTATCCCAACCAGGACCTGAAGACGGTGTTCGGCGGCACCGGCTACGCCGTGCGCACCACCGAATACCTGATCAATCGCGGCGGCTTCATCTCGAACGCCGACTGGACCCTGGGCGACCACCAGATCCAGGCCGGCGTCTGGTACGAGCACAACAAGTCGTCGACCCAGCGCGCCTGGTACCCCTTCGCCGCGTCCTCGACCGACCTGACGCCGTACGACATCCCGACCAACAAGAACTTCACCCAATACGCCAGCCAGATCGACAACGACGTCGTCCAGTTGCACGTGCAGGACCAATGGCGGATCCGCCCCGACCTGCTGCTGCAGTACGGCGTGAAGTCCAGCCTGCAGTTCGCCGAAGGCACGGTGCCGATCCAGCAGAAGAACGCCCCGGGCAACACCAACCCGACCCTGCTGCCCAGCGGCGAGATCGACACCAAGGAGTGGTTCCTGCCGCAGGTGGGCGCGATCTGGGACGCCACCGAGAACGAGCAGGTGTTCTTCAACATCCAGAAGAACCTGCGCCAGTTCGTGACCTACGGCGCGGGCGGCCTGTCGCCCTGGAGCCTGGGCAGCCAGGCGGCGTTCGACCTGTTCAAGCAGACCGCCAAGCCCGAGACCGCCTGGACCTACGAACTGGGCCTGCGCACCCATCACGAGCTGTCGAGCGGCCCGATCACCGGCTTCCAGGCCCAGGCCAGCGTCTACCACGTCGACTTCTCCAACCGCCTGCTGCAGACCAGCGCCACGCCGGTGATCTCGTCGCTGGTGGCCGGGGCGGCGATCCTGTCGAACGTGGGCAGCGTCAAGACCGACGGCGTCGACATCGCCGCCACCTTCAACTTCGGCTCGCACTTCTCGTTCTACGACGCGGTGTCCTACAACCGCTCGAAGTACCAGGACGACTACGCCACGCGCAGCTACGTCAACACGGCCGGCCAGACGGTGACCAATCCGGACCCGACCAAGCCGGTCATGGTGCCCACGGCCGGCAAGTCGGTGCCCAATTCGCCCGAGTGGCTGAACAAGTTCGTGGCCAGCGCCCACTTCGGATCGTTCGACGCCCAGCTGGTCGGCGACTATGTCGGCAAGCGCTTCGCGACCTATACGAACGACCTCAGCGTCGACAGCTACTTCCTGCTGGGTCTGCAGGCCTCCTACACCTTCCAGACCCCGGCGGGCTCGGTGTTCAAGAGCCCGAAGATCAGCCTGAACGTCACCAACCTGGCCGACGAGAAGGGCGACCTGGAGGTCGTCGTCGGCCAGCCGACCAACACCTACAACACCTATCCGATCCCGCCCCGGCAGGTCTTCGTGACCCTGTCGACGGCGTTCTAGGGCTGAGCGACCCGCCGCGGATTTCCTCCCCTTCCCGTCGGCGGGCCACGCTCGCGTCGAACGCCCCGGACCCCGCGTCCGGGGCGTTTTTCGTTCGGCGCGCGGGCATACTTAGGCGATCGACAAAGTATTTCTTGACGACGACGGCGACGTGGAAATACTTAGGCTCATGACTAACCAACAGCCATCGCTCGACCTGATGTTCCAGGCCCTGGCCGATCCCAGCCGGCGCAGCATCGTCGAGCGGCTGTGCGCCGGCCCGGCCTCGGTCAGCGAGCTGGCCCAGCCCCTGGCCATGTCCCTGCCCTCCGTCATGCAGCACCTGCAACTGCTGGAGGGCAGCGGCCTGATCCGTTCGGAGAAGGTGGGCCGGGTGCGGACCTGCCGCCTGGAACCGGAAGCGCTGAGCGCGGCGGAAACCTGGATCAACCAGCGCCGCATGCTGATGAACCGTCGCCTGGACGCCCTGGGGGAGTACCTCCGCGCCACGGCGCACGAAGACGACGCCTGAACCCCGCCTCGAGAGGAAACGACCATGACCGAACGCTCCGTCGTCCACGCCACCTTCGTCATCGACCGGGTCTATGAGGCCACCCCCGCGCGGGTGTTCCGGGCCTTCTCGAATTCGGAGATCCGCCATCGCTGGTTCGTGCGGTCCGAGAACTGGCCGAGGGCCGAGTACAGCTACGACTTCCGCGTCGGCGGCCAGGAGCGGGGCGACTTCAGCCCCGACGGCAAGATGAACATCATCAACGAGACGACCTATTGGGACATCGTGCCCGACGCCCGGATCATCTTCGCCTACGCCATGTACATCGACGGCAATCGCATCTCGGTGTCGGTGGCGACGGTTGAGATCAAGCCCGACCCCAAGGGCGCCAAGCTGACCTACACCGAACAGGGCGCGTTCCTGGACGGCTACGACTTCCCCGCCCAGCGCGAGCAGGGCTGCCGCGAGCTGTACGACCTGCACCTGGCCAAGGAGCTGGCGCGCGAGGACGCGGCGGCCTAGTCGCCCTCCCCGCCCTGGACCCCATCCCAATAGCGAGATCCCATGTCCCTGACGCTGCACATGCACCCGCTGTCCTCGTACTGCTGGAAGGTGCTGATCGCCCTCTACGAGAACGCCACGCCGTTCGAAGCCCGCCTCGTCGATTTCAGCGACCCGGAGGGGATCGCCGCGTTCAGGGCGCTGTGGCCGACGACCAAGATGCCCCTGCTGTGCGACGCGGCCCGCGATCGCACGGTCCCGGAGACCTCGATCATCATCGAGTACCTGCAGGCGGCCTATCCCGGCCCGGTGCGGTTCATCCCCGACGATCCGGAGGCCGCCCTGCGCACCCGGCTGATGGACCGCCTGTTCGACCTCTATGTGATGACGCCGATGCAGGCAATCGTGGGCGACCGGATCCGCCCGGCCGACGCCAAGGACCCGTACGGCGTGATCCAGGCCCGCGCGCAGCTGGCCATGGCCTACGGCCTGCTGGAGGGCGAACTGGCGGGCCGGACCTGGGCGGCGGGCGAGGACTTCGGCCTGGCCGACTGCGCGGCCGCCCCGGCCCTGTTCTACGCCAACAAGGTGGCGCCGCTGACGGACTCCCACCCCAAGCTCTCGGCGTATCTCGACCGCCTGCTGGCCCGCCCGTCGTTCGCGCGGGTGCTGCAGGAGGCCGAGCCCTATTTCGCGATGTTCCCGGCCGGCGACTAGGCGGCGCGGCGCGAGGGCTGGGCCGCCTGGCCGGTCCGGAACCGCGCCACCATCCGCCCCAGCTCGCCCGCCTCGTTGCGCAGGTTGGCCGCAGCCGCGGTGGCCTCCTCGACCATGGCGGCGTTCTGCTGGGTGACCTGGTCCATCTGGTTGATCGCCGAGTTCACCTGGTTCAGGCCCGTGGCCTGTTCCTGCGAGGACAGGGCGATCTCGGAGATCAGGGTGTCGATCTGCGAGACCTTGCCGACGATGCCGCTCAGGGCCTGGCCGGTGTCGCCGACCAGCTGGACGCCGCGCGCCACCTGCGAGGTGCTGCTGGCGATCAGGGCCTTGATCTCCTTGGCCGCCTCGGCCGAGCGCTGGGCCAGGGCGCGGACTTCCTGGGCGACGACCGCGAAGCCGCGACCCGCGTCGCCGGCCCGAGCGGCCTCGACGCCGGCGTTCAGGGCCAGCAGGTTGGTCTGGAAGGCGATCTCGTCGATCACCCCGATGATCTGGGTGATCTGGCCCGAGCTCTGCTCGATCTCGCCCATGGCGGCGACGGCGTCGCGCATGACCTCGCCGGAGCGGGCCGCCTCCTCCCGGGCGCCCGAGGCGGCGGCGGACGCCTCCTTGGCGCCGACCGCGCTGCGGCGGACGGTGGCGGTCAGCTGGTCCAGGGCCGCGGCGGTCTCCTCCAGCGAAGCGGCCTGCTGCTCGGTGCGGCGCGACAGGTCGTTGGAGGCCGAGGCGATCTCGTCCGAGCCGGCCTGCAGGCCGCCGGTCGCCGAGGCGATCGCGCCCATGGCTTCGCGCAGGCTGTCGATGGCCGCGTTGAAGTCGTCCTTGATCTGCTGGTAGCGCCCTTCGAAGCGCGCCTCGATGCCGGCGGTCAGGTCGCCCCCGGCCAGGCGGCGCAGGCTGTCGGCCAGGGCCGAGACCACCGCGCCCTGCTCCTCCTCGCCGCGCTGGCGCTCGGCCTCGGTCCGCGCCCGCTCCAGCTCGATCCCGGTGACGTCGGTGGCGAACTTGATGACCTTGAAGGGCTTGCCGTTTTCGTCGAGCACCGGGTTGTAGGACGCCTGGATCCAGACCTCCTTGCCACCCTTGCCGATGCGCAGGAACTTGGCCGCGACGAACTCGCCGGCGTTCAGCCGCGCCCAGAAGGCCCGGTAGTCGGCGCTGGCCGCCTCGGCCGGCGGCACGAACAGGCTGTGATGGCGACCTTCGATCTCGGCGGCCGCGTAGCCCATGGCCCCCAGGAAGTTCGGATTGGCCCGGATGATCGTGCCGTCCAGCTGGAACTCGATCACCGCCTGCGAGCGCTCCATGGCCGCGACCTGGGCCTCGAGGCTGCGCATCCGCTGGACGTCGGCTTTGCGAGCGGAATTTTGACCTGAGAACATTGTTGCTTTCGTCTCGCAAATGCAGCGGTAGAAAGCTTTAGGCATATCGACGATTAACGATATCCTAATTACAAAACAACGCTCGACCACAACTCACAAGTGAGCCGAAAAGTCCTTTTGGCATAAGATAATTACTCGGGTTGCGATGATTAATGAATCCCTAATTCAATTTTCCCGGACATAAAAGCTTCACGGGTATATAGCCACGGGCGGCTAAGCCCCGGAATCCAGTATGCCTTTGCGTGATCTCATCTCGGCCCTGGCCGACGACCTCGATATCGGCGTCGTGCTGACGGATGGGCAGCTGTCGCCGCCGGGCCCCCACATCCTCTATGTGAATACAACGTTTGAGCGCATGACCGGCTTCGACCGGGCGGAAATCCTGGGAAAAAATCCTCGAATTTTTCAGGGGGCAGGCACGAGCCTTGCCGCGCGCAAGCGACTGGCCCGCGCCCTGCGCAACGGCGAGCGCCACACCACCACCCTGGTCAACTACCGCAAGACGGGCGAGGCCTATCTCTGCGCGATCGACGTCTTCCCGATCGTGGCCCCCGACGGCGCCCTGATCAGCGCCGTCGCCCTGGAACGCGAGGTCGAGCGCAAGCCGGGCCGTCGACCGACCGCCCGGACCGGCAAGTCCGGCTAGGCCAGGCTGTCGGCCTCCCAGGCCAGGAACTCCGGCGCCTGCAGCAGGCGCTCGCAATAGGCGCCCGCCGGGCCCGTGTCGCCATAGTCCGACAGGTGGATCCCGTACGTGCGGAAGCGCGTGGCGACCGGGGTGTAGAAGGCGTCGGCGATCGACCACTCGCCCACCAGGAACGGCCCGCCCGAACGCTTGAGCAGTTGGTTCCAGCGCTCGACGATCTTGCGCACGTCCTTCTGGGTGGCTTCCGAGATCGCCACCACGCCGGCCGTCGCATCCAGCGCCATCGGGCATTCGCCGCGCAGCGACGAGAAGCCCGAATGCATCTCGGCCGCCGCAGACCGGCCCAGCGCCCGCAAGGCGGGGTCTTGGGGCCAGAGATTGGCGGCGGGGAACTTCTCGGCCAGGTATTCGCAGATCGCCAGGGAATCCCAGACCGTCAGGTCGCCGTCCTTGAGCACCGGCACCAGGTGGCTGGGCGAGTGCTTGGCGATCTCGACCTCCGAGGTCCCGACCTGGCGCAGCTCGACCACGGTCTCCTTGAACGCGGCGCCGGTGCGCTTCAGCGCCAGCCAGGGCCGCAGCGACCAGCTGGACCACTTCTTGGTGCCGACGACGATTTCCATGGCGGACTCCTGAGCCGAGAACGGGGGTGGCCAATGGCCTTACCCCGCGCCTACAGTCGCCTCAACGATTAGAACAACTGTTCGAGGGAGGACCGCATGGCGGAAGCCGCGATACCGTCGCCGGTGATCAATCCTGTTTCGTCCGGCTATCGCCGCTACGCCCTGTGGGTGCTGCTGATCATCTACACCCTCAACTTCCTGGACCGGCAGGTGGTCAACATCCTGGCCGAGCCGATCAAGCGCGACCTCCACCTGGCCGACTGGCAGCTGGGCATGATGACGGGCCTGGCCTTCGCGATCTTCTACACCGTGCTGGGCATACCGATCGCCCGCCTCGCCGAGACGAAGAACCGGCCCTTCATCATCGGCGCCTCGGTGGCCGCCTGGAGCGCCTTCACCGTCCTGTGCGGCTTCACCCAGAACTTCTGGCAGCTGATCCTGGCGCGGATCGGGGTGGGCGTCGGCGAGGCCGGCTGCACGCCGCCGGCCCACTCGCTGATCACCGACTACGTGCCCAAGGACAAGCGCGCCGGGGCCATCGCCTTCTATTCGATCGGGACGCCGCTGGGCACGCTGGCGGGCATGGCCATGGGCGGGCTGGTGGCCGACGCCTACGGCTGGCGCGTGGCGTTCATGGTGGCCGGCGCGCCCGGCGTGCTGTTCGCCCTGATCGCCGCCTTCACCCTGGTCGAGCCGCGCCGGCAACTGGCCGCCGACATCGCCGCCCGCGCCGCCTCCAAGATCAGCTTCGGCGCCGCCCTGGCGGTGCTGGCCACCAAGAAGACCTTCTGGCTGGTCGCCCTGGCCGCCTCGATCAAGGCCTTCGTCGGCTACGGCCACGCGCCGTTCACGGCCTCGTTCTTCTTCCGCGTCCACGGCGCCGAGGTGGCCGAACTGGCCGCGCGCTTCGGGCTGAAGTCGGCCGGCTTCCTGGGCCTGGCCCTGGGCCTGATCGGCGGGACGGCCGGCGTGATCGGCGCCTGGCTGGGCGGCCTGCTGGCCGACCGGCTGGGGGCCAAGGACCTGCGGGCCTACGTGATCGTGCCGGCCATCGCCTCGCTGGTCACGATCCCCTTCTACATCCTGGCCGTCAGCGTCGGCTCGCCGATGGCGGCGATCGGCGTCCTGACCATCCCGGTGCTGCTGGGCACCCTATGGTACGGGCCGGTCTACGCCACGGCCCAGAGCATCGTCGATCCGGCCATGCGGGCCACGGCCTCGGCGGTGCTGCTGCTGATCATCAACCTGATCGGCCTGGGCCTGGGTCCCGTCGCCGTCGGCGCGCTGAGCGACCTGCTGGCCGGACCGGCCGGACTGGGCGAGGCCCAGGGCGTTCGCTGGGCGCTGATCCTCTCCACCCTGCTGGGCCTGGTCGCGTTCGGCCTGTTCTGGGCCGCCCGCAAGACCATCCGCGAGGAGATGGTCGCCTAGCCGCGCGACGTGGCGCGCATGGTCCTCGGAAAGCAGTAGGCCCACGGATGGACCTCGACCGGGGCGTCGTCGCCGCGATCCAGCACGCGGTGCGATCTGGCGCGGTTCAGCTCGGTCAGCGGGATGATCTCGGCGCCGCGCGGCGGGGCGGTCGGTTGGGGACGGTGCAGGGCGTGCATGGCGGACCTCCGGGTGACGACCGTCTGACGCGGTCGCTTGAAGCCGCCAGTAGAGGCCTCCCGGCCTGAACCGGCATGAGCGTCGTCGTTGTCCGAGGTTCATCGAAGCGCCGCGAAATCGCCGCGATCTCCCCGCGCCCATTTCCCCTCTGGCGCTGGCGCTTCCCTTACGTCTACAGTCGGCCCAACGATTAGAACAAATGTTTGAAGGGAGAGGCCCAGGATGGCGCAGGCGAGTACGCCTGGCGGCGCGCAGCCGCTGTATTCCAATGGCTACAAGGCCGCGGTGCTGGGGCTTCTGCTCGCCACCTACACCTTCAACTTCATCGACCGCACGATCATCGCCACCATCGGCCAGGCCATCAAGGTCGACCTCAAGCTGACCGACACCCAGCTGGGTCTTTTGGGCGGCCTCTACTTCGCCCTCCTCTACACCCTGCTGGGCATTCCGATCGCCCGGATGGCCGAGCGCTGGAACCGGGTGACGATCATCTCGGTCTCCCTGGTGGTCTGGTCGGGCTTCACCGCCCTGTGCGGCAGCGCCGCCAGCTTCGCCCAACTGGCCCTCTACCGCTTCGGCGTCGGGGTCGGCGAGGCCGGCTGCTCGCCGCCGTCGCACTCGCTGATCAGCGACTATTACGAGCCCAAGAAGCGTGCCTCGGCCCTGTCGATCTATTCGTTCGGCATCCCCCTGGGCACGATGTTCGGGGCGGTGGCCGGCGGCTGGCTGGCCCAGGAGTTCAGCTGGCGCGTGGCCTTTGTGATCGTCGGCCTGCCCGGCATCCTGCTGGCCGTGCTGGTCAAGCTGATCGTCAAGGAACCGCCGCGCGGCCATTCGGAGGTCAAGGAACGCCCCCTGGAGGCCGAGGACGTCGTCATCGAGCCGGAGAAGCCGCCCTTCTCGCTGATCAGCGAATTCTCCGAACTTTGGGCGGTCTTGAAGGTGCTGGCCTTCAAATGGCCCGTGGCGAACATGGTGCTGGGCGTGACCATCGCCTCGTTCGGCTCGTACGGTTCGGGCGCGTTCGTGCCGCCCTATTTCGTCCGCACCTACGGCCTGGGCTTGGCCCAGGTGGGCCTGATCGTCGGGCTGATCGGCGGCTTCTCGGCCGGGGTCGGCACCCTGGTCGGCGGCTTCCTGACCGACTGGACGGGCAAGCGCAGCGCCAAGTGGTACGCCCTGGTGCCGGCCCTGGGCCTGGCGATCTGCACGCCGATCTACATCGCCGCCTACCTGCAGACCAACTGGCAGACCACCGCCCTGATCCTGCTGGTCCCGGGCATCTTCCACTACACCTACCTGGCCCCGACCTTCGGCGTGGTCCAGAACTCGGTCGAGCCGCGCCGACGGGCCACGGCCACGGCCCTGCTGTTCTTCTTCCTGAACCTGATCGCCCTGGGCGGCGGGCCGGTGTTCACCGGCTGGCTGATCGACCACCTGGCGCGGTTCCACTTCAACCATCCGGAAGCCTCGTCGATCTTCCACGCGCTGGGCGGCTCGTTCACCGACCCGGGCGCGGCCAGCTTCACGGCCCAGTGCCCCGGCGGCCTGGCCCCCAAGGGCTCACCCGCCGACCTGGCCAAGGCCTGCCACGGCGCCATGGCCCGGGCGACGCAGCAGGGCATCATCGTCTCGCTGTGCTTCTACGCCTGGGCCGCCCTGCACTACGCCCTGGCGGCGATCGGCATGGTCAAGCACATGCGCGA
>NZ_JBBEUD010000033.1:0-45267 GCF_037402475.1 Caulobacter sp. CCG-8 | reverse complement strand
GGTGCGGCGAGGTGGGTACAGGATACGGCGGGTTTGGAAGGTGGGGACAGATCGGGGTCGAGAAAGTTCAGGACGTTGATTTCGCTCGGGTTCGTTCGCTATCCGCATAGGATAGGCGCTTCAGAATCCCTCTCTCTTTGAGAGAGGGAGGGGCCCGCCGCCGCAGGCGGTGGGAGGGTGAGTGGTTTCACCGCCGGCCGGCAAACCCGCAGCCGTCGAGCCCTTTCGAAACAATCCAGATGTCCACTGTCGGTACGGCCGTCGATCCAGATCCGTCTTCGTCACCGCTTCGTCCTGAGAGACTGTAACCACTCACCCTCCCACCGCTTCGCGGCGGGTCCCTCCCTCTCTCAAAGAGAGAGGGGGAATTGGAAGGAGGCTCGACCTTGAACCGTTTCGTCGTGATCTCCGGCTGTTCCGGCGGCGGCAAGTCGACCTTGCTGGAGGAACTCCGGCGGCGAGGCCATGTCATTGTGGAGGAACCCGGGCGGCGGATCGTGCTGGAGGAATTGGCCGGCGACGGGGCGGCCTTACCTTGGGTCGATCCGGCGGCTTTCGCGCGGCGGGCCGTCGCCATGGCCCTAGCGGATCGCGAGGTCGCGGCGGTGGCCGAAGGCTGGGTGTTCTTCGACCGGGGCCTGGTCGACGCCGCGGCGGCCCTGGAGCACGCGACGGGCGAAGCGGCTTTAGAGCCGCTGGGCCGGACCCATCGCTACCACCGCCAAGTGTTCTTGGCCCCACCCTGGCCGGAGATCTACGTCAACGACCCGGAGCGGCTCCACGGGTTCGAGGCGGCGTCGGCGGAGTATGGGCGGTTGCTGGAAGCCTATGAGCGGCTGGACTACGCGGTGACGATCCTGCCGAAGGCCGGCGTCGGCGCTCGAGCTGAGTTCGTGCTGGAGAGGCTCGGGACGGAGTAGGGGCGGGGACATGCCCTTGCGGCGTGTCCCCAACCGCCGTGCGAGCTCTGGGGACACGCCCAAGGGCGTGTCCCCCGCTTCGCCTACTGCCCCTTCAGCTGCCGATCGAAGAATTCCAGGTGCGTCTTCAGCACGTGGAGGCCCTTGGTCTTGCTGCCGGGCGCGCTGTGGCGCTCTCCCGGATAGAGCATCATCTCGAACGGGATGGCCTTGGTCTCCAGCGCCGCGATCAGGCGGGTGCTGTTCTCGAAGATGACGTTGTCGTCGGCCATGCCGTGCAGCAGCAGCAGGCTGCCGGGCTTGAGGTTCTTCAGGCGGTTGAGCACGTCGGAATTGGCGTAGCCGTCCTTGTTCTCGTCCGGCTTGCCCATGAACTGCTCGGTGTAGTGGGTGTCGTACAGACCCCATTCCGTGGGCGGAGCGCCGGCGGCGCCGGCCTTGAACGGGGTGTCCGGCGCGGTCATCAGCATCAGGGTCATGAAGCCGCCGTAAGACCAGCCCATGACGCCCAGCTTGTCGGCGTCGACATAGGGCAGGCCCGCCAGGAACTTGGCGCCGGCCAGCTGGTCCTCGACCTCGACCGTGCCCATGCGACGGTCCAGGGCCCGCTTGAACTTGGCCGAGCGGTTGGTGCTGCCGCGGTTGTCCAGCTTGAAGATGACGTAGCCGTCTTCCAGGTAAGGACGCTCCGACACCTTCTGCCAGCTGCGGCTGACGGTCTGGGCGTGCGGGCCGCCATAGACCGAGACGATGGCCGGATACTTCTTGGCCGGGTCGAAGCCGACCGGCTTGAGGATCTCGTAATGCAGCACCTCGCCGTCCGAAGCCTTCAGCGTGCCGTACTCGGGGACGGGCAGGGTGGCGGCGTAGGGCGCGTAGGGGTGGCTGGCGTCGAGCCTGTTCTCCTCGATCCAGCGCACGCGCTTGCCGGTGTTGTCATAGAGCGCGGTCTGCGGCGGGGTCTTGGGATCGCTGTAGCCGGCGGTGAAGGCGCCGCCGGTCTCGGCGACCTTGGCGGTCCACCAGCCGCCGGCCGGGGTCAGGGCCTTGGGCTTGCCGGGCTTGGCGTAGCTGACCTCGTAGATGCGGCGCTCCAGCGGGGTGTCGATCGAGGCCGAGAAGATCGCCGTCTTGCGGGCCTCGTCCACGCCCTCCAGGGCGTTCACCGGCCAGTCGCCCTGGGTGATCTGGGCGATCAGCTTGCCGCTGGCGGCGTAGTGGTAGAGGTGCTTGTAGCCCGACTTCTCGGACGACCACAGGAACGTGCCGTCCTTCAGCGGATGGAAGTCGTCGCCCAACTCGATCCAGTGGGCGTCGGTGTCGGTGACGATCGTCTTGCCCTGGCCGGTGGCCGGGTCATAGGCGATCAGCTCGACCGTCTTCTGGTCGCGGGTCTGGCGCTGGACGTACAGGGTCTTGCCGTCGGCCGACCAGTCGACGCGGGCGACATAGATGTCCTTGTTCGGGCCCAGGTCGATCTGGACGGTCTTGCCCGAAGCCAGGTCCTGGACGAACAGGTCGACCACGGCGTTGGGGCGGCCGGCGCGCGGATAGCGCTGCTCGACCACGGTGGCGCCGCCCGGGCCGATGTCGGCGCGCGGGATGATGTCGACCGTGCTCTCGTCGACGCGGGTGTAGGCGATGCTGGTCTCGCTGGGGTTCCACCAGTAGCCGGTGAAGCGGTCCATCTCCTCCTGGGCGACGAACTCGGCCGTGCCGAACGACAGGGCGTCCTTGCCCTCGGTGGTCAGGGCCTTCTCGGCCCCGCCCGCCACCGGCTTGATGTAGAGGTTCTGGTCGCGGACGTAGGAGACGAAGCCGCCCTTGGGCGAGACCTTGGCGTCGACCTCGTCGCCCGGGGTCTGGGTCAGGCGGGTGACCTTGCCGTCGGCGACGCTGTCCAGATAGAGGTCGCCGTCCAGCGGCACCAGGATGAAGCGGCCTTCCTCGTCCCAGCTGTATTCGACGATGCCGCGGGCCGAGACGCGGGCCCGTTCGCGGCGGGCCTTCTCGGCTTCCGACAGCTCCTTGCCGCCCGACGACAGGGCCGCGGAGTCGATCAGGCGATAGGGCTCGCCGCCCTTGACGTCGGCCGCCCACAGGTCCTGGACATTGGCCGCCTCGGCCTTGCCCTTCAGATAGGTCACCCGCTTGCCGTCCGGCGACAGGGCCACGCCCTTGGCCGTGGGGCCGTTCAGGGCCGGGTCGGCGAAGATCCGCTCGGGGGTCAGTTTTTCCGCCAGAACCGGCGACGAAAGGGCGAGGCAGGCCGCGATGGCCAGGAGCGAGGGTCTGATCATGGCGCGGGACGCTATGGGGAAGCGCCGCCGTTGTCAGCAGGGAATGTGGGGCCGGACCGGATGAACTTCCCGTAACGAAGTTCTCGCGTCCGTGATCCGATGTGATCGCCCCATGATTGCGCTGCGCTGCAGCATGCATACCTGAAGCGTGGCCGCTGTTTCATGGAGCGATGATCGCTTCCCAGGCGGCCATATGGGGCTACCTAAATGTCTAACGTCTTGGCGCTGGGACCGCTGGTCGGTTCGGCGCTTTTCGTCGTGCTCGCCGCGGCGGCGTTCGTCGCGCTGTCGGGCATGGTCCGCTACATCGGCAACAACCGCGTGGCGGTGGTTGAGAAGCTGTGGAGCCGGCGCGGTTCGATCGCCGGCGGCCTGATCGCGCTGAAGGAGGAGGCGGGTTTCCAGCCCGACGTCCTGCGCGGCGGCCTGCACTTCTTCTTCCCGTTCCAGTACCGGCTGCACGTCCAGACCCTGGTGACGATCCCGCAGGGGCGGATCGGCTACGTCTTCGCCCGCGACGGCGCGCCGCTGCAGGCCGACCAGGCCCTGGCGACGCACCCCGAGGGCGTCGACTTCCAGAACGCCCGCGCCTTCCTCGAGGCCGGCGGCCAGAAGGGCCCGCAGCGCAAGATCCTGCGCGAAGGCGCCTATGCGATAAACCTGGCCCAGTTCGTGGTGGTGACCAAGGACCGGACCTTCGCCCTCAGCCTGGACCGCGACGAGGCGGCCCTGCTGGCCCAGATGTCGGAGATCATCGAGGAGCGCGGCGGCTTCGAGCCGGTCGTGATCAAGGACGCCGACGACCAGATCGGGGTGATCACCGTGCATGACGGCCCAGGGCTGCCGTCGGGCGAGCTGATCGCGCCGCTGGTGGGCGGCGACCCGGACGATCCGGCGACCTTCCACAACAGCTTCCAGGAGGCCGGCAAGTTCCTGGCCGCCGGCGGCCGCAAGGGTCGCCAGCTGCAGGTGCTGGTCGAAGGCACCTATTACATCAACCGGCTGTTCGCGACCGTCGAGCGGATCAACAAGACCGTGGTCGAGGTCGGCCAGGTGGGCGTGGTGGTGTCCTATACGGGCGCGCTGGGCGCCGACACGTCGGGCGAGGGCTATCGCCACGGCGAGCTGGTGGCCAACGGCGAGCGCGGCGTGTGGCGCGATCCGCTGCTGCCGGGCAAGTACGCCTTCAACACCTATGCCGGCCGCGTGACCATGGTGCCGACCACCAACTTCATCCTGAAGTGGGAGACGATGGCCGTGGGCTCGCACAAGTTCGACGAGAACCTGGCCGAGGTGTCGCTGATCACCCGCGACGCGTTCGAGCCGACCCTGCCGGTCTCGGTCGTGGTGCACATCGACTACCGCAAGGCGCCGCTGGTCATCCAACGGTTCGGCGATATCAAGAAGCTGGTCGAGCAGACCCTGGACCCGATGGTCAGCGCCTACTTCAAGAACATCGGCCAGACCCGCACCCTGATTGAGCTCTTGCAGGACCGCAGCGCGATCCAGGGCCAGTCCAGCGAGGAGATGAAGGCCAAGTTCGGCCTCTATAACCTGGAGCTGCAGGAGGTTCTGATCGGCACGCCGCGTCCTTCGGCCAGCGGCGACGACCAGATCGAGAAGATCCTGACCCAGCTGCGCCAGCGGCAGATCGCCGACGAGCAGGTCGGCACCTACGAGCGGCAGAAGTTCGCCGCCCAGAAGGAGCGCGAGCTGCGCGAGGCCGAGGCCTTGGCCAAGCAGCAGACGGCGATCACCGAGAGCCAGCTGTCGATCCAGGTGCAGCAGAACGCCGGTAAGGCCAACCTGGCCCGCTCGGAGCAGGAGGCCCAGCAGCGCCGGACCCTGGCCAAGGCCGAGGCCGACGCCACCCGCCTGCTCGGCGAGGGCGAGGCCGGCAAGGTCGTGGCCCTGGCGCGGGCCGAGGCCGAGAAGGTGACCAAGGTCGGTCTCGCCACCGCCGAGGCCATCGCCAGCCAGGTCGAGGCCTCGGGCGGCGCCCGCTACCAGCTGGCCCGCCAGGTGGCCGAGCGCTTCGCCGAGGCCCTGGAGACCAGCGGCGTCGACGTGGTGCCCAAGGTCCAGATCACCGGCGCGGGCGGCGAGGGCGCTTCGGGCGGCGTCATGCAGGCCCTGCTGACTCTGCTGATGTCCGAGAAGCTGGGCCTGGCGGTCGAGGCCGCCCCGGTCCAGTACGAGGAGGAGGCGGCCGTGTAGGGCGGGGGAAGCGGCGAGCGACGGGTGCGTCAGCTCGCCGCGCCTTCCGTGTTGGGAATCGCTTGCAATCGCACGCTGTTAGCGGTACCAGCAGCCCCGTGAGGCGCCGAGCGCCTCTGCCCTTCCTGGGCGTTTCCTCCCTAACGACTTCAAAAGCCCGGTCCGTTTGGTCCGGGCTTTCTTTTTGGCCGCTTGGAAAGATGCTAGCTCTCGGGCCTAGGCCGAGAGGATGTTCCCATGAGCGCTGGCAAGCCGCCCAAGAAGAGCGAGATGCTCGAGGTCCGTCTGCCGTACGAGACCAAGGTCGCCTTCATGACGCGGTGCCGCGAGACGCGGCGCACGGCCAGCGAGGCGGTCCGCGTCTTCATCGATCAGGAACTGCAAGGCCGGACGGCCAGGCCCGGCCGGTCCAACCTGGTGTGGCGGGTCGTGGCCGCCGCCGTGGCGGGCCTGGCCGTCGGCGCGGTCGCCGCCCCCTCGCTGGCCCGACCGCTCGCCGCCCACGCGGCCTTCGAGCACCTGGACGCCAACCACGACGGCGTGCTGAGCCGCGAGGAGTTCAACGCGCGCTAGCCGGGGACATGCCCTTGGGCGTGTCCCCAAGTCCTGGCTCGGTGCATGCTGATGGGGACACGCCGCGAGGGCATGTCCCCAGCCGTTACCGGATCGGCTTCAGGAACCGGTCCCACTGCAGGTCCAGCCACGTCCAGGGTTTGAGGATCGACGCGCCCGGTCGCCACGACAGCAGCACGACCTTCGCCCGGCCCACCAGGTTCTCGGCCGGCAGCAGGCCCACGCCCAGCTCGCGCGGAAAGCGGCTGTCCAGCGAGTTGTCGCGGTTGTCGCCCATCACGAAATACTGGCCCGGCGGCACGGCATAAACGTCGGTGTCGTCGCCCGGTTGGCCAGGTCCGCCGTCATAGGTGACGTAGCGGCGGCCGTCGGGCGCGCGCTCCTCGGCGGCCAGCACCCGCCGGTCCGGCGCATCGTGGTCCCAGGTCAGGCCGATGGGGGCCTGGGCCAGGGCCTGGCCGTTGACGAAGACCTGGCCGTTTCGGACCTGGACCCGGTCGCCGGGCAGGCCGATCACGCGCTTGATCCAGGTCTGGGACGGATCGCGCGGCAGCCGGAACACCACCACGTCGCCGCGTCGAGCCGTGCGCTCCGCCAGGCGTCCCTCGAAGAGCGGCGGGTTCAGGGGCAGCGACGCGCGGCTCCAGCCGTAGGCCAGCTTGGAGACCACGATGTAGTCGCCGGTGACGAGGCCCGGCTCCATCGAGGACGAGGGGATGGTGAAGGGCTGGAAGAGCACGATCCGCAAGGCCAGGGCGATGGTCAGGGCCAGGCCGACGGTGCGGGCGATGTCGAGGATCTCGCGGCCGAGGCCGGCGGCGGATCGGGCGGGGGAGGGATGTGTCTCGGTCATGTCCGCAGAACGGCCCGCCCCGCCGCGAAAGACCAGCAAAGCCCTGTCGGGACAGCGGCGGAATCCTGTCCGGACACGAGAAAGGGGCCGGAAGACGTGCTTCCGACCCCCTCTCGATGCTTTGACGCCGAAGCCTAGAACTGCTTGCGGATCGTCACGTAGTACTGGCGCGGGGCGCCCGGCAGCAGGGTCATGGCCGTGCCGGCCGGGTCGGCCTTGGCCGCGCCGCCCGAACCCACCGTCGAGATGTAGTCCTCGTCGGTCAGGTTGGTGATGTTGGCCTGGACTTCGAGGCCGCGCAGCCAGGCGTTGGTTTCGCCGTTGAAGCGGTAGCCCACGGTGAGGTCGGCGACGGTGAAGCCGTCGACCTTCCCGCCGTTGTTCTCGAACGTGTACCAGCGCGAGCTGGTGTAGCTGACGCCGAGATTGGCGAAGAGACCGAGGCCGGCGTCGTAGCCCAGCGTGCCCTTGAGCAGGTGCTTGGGCGTGAACACCACGTCCTTGCCCTCGGTGTGCATGGCCACCGCGCCGTTCGCGCCCGGGACGTCGTCCTTGTACTGGGAGTCGTTGTAGGCGTAGGAGCCGTACAGCGACCAGGCGTCGGTCAGGCGGTATTGGCCGGCCAGCTCGATCCCCTTGGTCTCGACCGCGCCGACGTTCGACAGCACCGCGGGCAGGCCCAGGATCGGCGGGGCCGTGCTGGCGCTGTCCAGGCGGTTCTCGAAGTCGACGTGGTAGAGCGCGGCCACGCCCTGGAAGCGGTCGTTGTGGTAGCGCACGCCGCCTTCGAAGGTCTTGGACGTCTCGGGCTCGAGGTTGTCGCGGATGTAGTCGACCACGGCCTGGTTCTGCGAGGCAAACGGACCCGAGGTGGCGGCCGAGACGAAGGCGGCCATGTTCTCGGTGTAGCCGCCGAACAGCTCCACGCCGTTGTCCAGATCATAGACGACGCCGATCTGGGGCAGGAAGCTGTCCTTGCTCTCGATCTTGCCGTTCAGGCTGCCGACGATCGACTTGACCTCGTTCTCGACCTTCAGGGCCTTGAAGCCGAAGTTGACCTTCAGGGCGTCGGTCACCGACCAGACGTCCTGGATGTAGCCGGTCGTGGTCTTGGTGTTGAACTTGTATTCCCACGAGGTCAGGAACGGGTTGGACTGGAAGTCCAGCGGGTCGCGCGACGGGTGGTCCAGGGTCTCGGCGTAGAACCGGCGGGCCTGGTGGAAGTCGTTGTCCTCGGTCCAGAAGCCGGCGCTGATCGCATGGCTGCCCAGGTCGACATAGACGTTGCCGATCAGGCCCTTGCGGTCGATGTCGTACTCGGTGGTGCGGATCGACAGCGGGGCGGCGTTGGAGCCCACCGTGCCGTAGCCGGGGCTGACGGTGTAGGGCGTGTACCACAGGCCCTGGCCCTGGTTCTTGTGACCGTAGCCCGTCAGGTCGAAGCGGGCCTTGTCGCCCAGGTCGTGCTTGAGGGTGACGGCGTAGATGTCGTCGTCACGGATGCCGGCGCCGGCGTAGTAGGCGTCGTCGGGCGTGGCCACGCCGTACTGGGCGTAGGGGTTGGTCCCCGCGCCGGTCCAGTAGCCGCCGTTCAGGATCGGGGTCGGGCCGGCGTAGTAGGCCGGGTTGTTCAGCACGGTGGCGACGCCGATGGCCTTGGCCCAGTCGGGTTGGAAGTTGTCCCAGTCGCGGCCCAGGCGCTTGATCATGTCGAACGACATGTCCTGGTAGTCCTGCTCGCGGCGTTCGGAGTGGTTATAGAACGCGGTCAGCGAGCCGGCCTCGCCCAGGGGCAGCACGATCTTGGCGTCGTACTGGCGTTGCTTCTGCTCGCTGCCGCCCTTCCACTTGTCGGCCTTCTGGTCGACGGCCGAGACGTAGGCGCGCAGGCCGCCCAGGCTTTCGATGGCGCCGGTGTCGACGCGGCCGAACACCCGGTACATCGAGTCCGAGCCCAGGGTGGCGTTGGTCTGGACGTGGAACTCCTGCGACGGGTCGCGGGTGAAGAACTGCAGCGTGCCGCCCAGGTTCGAGGTCGAGGCGGTCGACAGCGAGCCGGCGCCCTGGGCCAGCTCGACCTTGCCCAGGTCCTCGCTGGTGACGGCGCGGCTGATGTGCAGGCCGTTGTAGTTGCCGTAGCTCATGTCGCCCAGCGGCACGCCGTCCAGGGTGAAGCCCAGGCGGCTCTGGTCGAAGCCGCGGATGGCGACGCGGGTCGACCACTCGTAGGCGCCGAAGGCGTCGGCCGACTGGAAGCTGACGCCCGGCAGCTTCTCGATGGCGCGCAGCGGGCTGGAGCCGGCGGCCAGGACTTCGATCTGGGTGGTGTTGATGGTCTGGACCTGGCGGCTCTGGCCTTGGCCCAGGACGATGACGGCGTCGACTTCGTTGGCGTCGGCCGGAGCGGCGTCGGCGGGAGCCGCGGCCGCGGCGGGTTCGGCGGCCAGGGCCAGGAGCGGCGTGGCCGACAGCAGGGCGCACAAGGCCCCGCCCAGCATCAGGTGTCGTTTCATCGATTGGATCCCCACGCCGGCGCTCAGGGGAGCGGCGCCGGCTTGGAGAGCTGCGGTAACAGTGCTCGGTGACGCCTCGGCGACGGCCGTGTGTCGACTGTTCGACAGTCCGGCGAACAAACGATGACGACGTTGAAAGCCTTACGGGCTCGGGGGCGGGGCTTCGGGCCGGGCGAAGGTCACCGGATCCAGGTCCGCCTGGCTGGGCAGATCTTCCAGGGAACCAGAGCGCAGGAACTCGTAGGCCTTGGCGGCCAGCTCGGGACGTGTCCGCAGCCACTGGAAGGTCCCGCCGTGCTGGGCCCGGTGAAGGATCATCATCCGGGCGTTGGGGAACCAGGGCAGCATGGCCAGGGTGTTCTCGATCGGCGTCGAGGGGTCCCAGTCGCCTTGCACGAACAGGATCGGCGTCGTGTCGCGCACCGGCCGCCGGAAGGCGTCGCCCGCGTCGGGCGTGGGCCATTCGCCCTTGGTCTGTATGTAGGACTCGAAGTCCCATCGGCCGATGACCGGCAAGGCCGGATCGGTCCGCAGCAGGGCCTTCCGCTCAGCCGTCATGTCCAGGCCGATGTTGATCAGGGGATTGATCAGCGAGCGCTCGCCGGCGGCGCGTTCGGCGATCGCGTCGCGGGCCCAGGCGTCATAGCGGCCGTGATAGGCATCCAGCACGAAGCGTGGGAAGCCGGCCGCGTGCTGGGCGGCGTCCAGCAGGGCGTACTGATAGTCCTCGACGCCCAGGACGACCGTTCCGTCCGGCGTGGCCACCGTCACCGGCGCGGTCTCGAGTCGCGCGCGCGTGGCCTCGATCGCCGCCAGCAGCCCGCCGGGCGGCATCCAAGGTTTCAGGCCGGGATCCCGATCTGCCTCCCAGGCGATGCGCTGGTAGACGGCGTAGACTTGGGACGGCATGTCATAGCCGTAGTCCAGGGGCTCGGCCGACGTGATCACCGCCCGCGCCACCAGGCCCGGATGACGCTTCATCACCGCGAAGCCCCACTGTGACCCGAAGCTGGCGGCGACCAGGCTGATCTTCGGATAGTCCAGGGCGTGGGCCAGGTCGGCCACGTCGTCGGCGATCTGGCCGATGCTGTAGCCGGACAGGTCCGCCCGGGGGTAGGCAGCCTGGGCGCGGCGGGCCATGTCGCGCACCATGGCCACGTCGTCGGCCGTCGCGCCCGGCCGATCCAGAGGCAGGGGCGGGGTCTTCAGGGTCATCAGGTCGCCCCGCAGGGTGTAGCCCCGCTGTTCGATGACGACCAAGTCGGCGACCTCGGCGTAGGCCTGCCAGACCTTGACCCTGCGCCGGGCGGCTTCGTCGTGGTCCAGCACGATGTCGAGCATGGTGGCGCCGGGCCCGCCTGCCAGCAGCACGATCGGCGGCGCGCCGGTGGGCCGGGTCGCCTTCACCCGGGCGAAGCCCACCCCGATCAGCCGGCTCCCGGGCTTGTCGCGGTTTTCGGGCACGTAGAGTGTGCCGATCTCGTAGGGCATGGACGAGCCGTCGATCGCCGTCGCTGCGCCGGTCGCGACCGCGAGCTCGCCCGCGTGGCGGCCGCCCTTGATCTCCTGCGCGGTCACGGGGGCCGCCAAGGCCAGCGACAGGAGCAGGGCGAGGCGCTTGATCATGGCGGCGAAATCCCCCAGGCGAGCCGCGGCTCGTCCCACTTGGTATCAACAGACCCGCCGTCGAGACAATTCGCCATCGGCGAGGCGGAGTCCGGGAGCGGCCGAGATTGCGTAAACCCGCCCCGAAGGCTATCTGAGCGCCCGACCCCCGATCCGAAAATACCGAAGAGGCCGACGCCCCCCATGGCTCAGCAATATATTTTCCAGATGCAAGGCCTGACCAAGGCCTATCCCGGCGGCAAGAAGGTCTTCGAGAACATCTGGCTGTCGTTCTACTCCGACGCCAAGATCGGCGTCGTGGGCGTCAACGGCTCGGGTAAGTCGACCCTGCTGAAGGTGATGGCCGGCCTCGACAAGGAATTCTCGGGCGAGGCCAAGGCCGCCGACGGCATCAAGCGCGGCTACCTCCCGCAGGAGCCGGTGCTGGACCCGACCCTGGATGTCTGGGGCAACGTCATCGCCGACTGCGAGGACAAGAAGGTCTTCGACAAATACAACGAGCTGGCGAACAAGCTGGGCGAGGAATACTCCGACGAACTCATGGAGGAGATGACCAAGCTTCAGGAGATCATTGACGCCCGCGACCTGTGGGATATCGACTCCAAGGTCGAGATGGCCATCGACGCCCTGCGCTGCCCGCCCAACGACGCCAACATCGAAAGCCTGTCGGGCGGTGAGAAGCGCCGCATCGCCCTGGCCCGCCTGCTGCTCAGCAAGCCGGACATGCTGCTGCTCGACGAACCGACCAACCACCTGGACGCCGAGTCGGTGGCCTGGCTGCAGCACCACCTGGAAGAGTTCCCGGGCTGCGTGATCCTGGTCACCCACGACCGCTACTTCCTGGACCAGGTCACCAAGTGGACCCTGGAGCTGGATCGCGGCAAGGGCATCCCCTACGAGGGCAACTACTCCGGCTGGCTGGAGCAGAAGCAGAAGCGCGTCGTCCAGGAGCAGTCGGAATCGGAAGCCCGCCAGCGCGCGCTCACCCGCGAACTGGAATGGGTCCGCAGCTCGCCCAAGGCCCGTCAGTCCAAGTCGAAGGCCCGCCTGGCGTCGTACGAGGAGATGGTCGCCGCGCAGGAGAACGCCCGCGCCGCCCAGACCCAGGCCCACATCCAGATCCCGCCCGGTCCGCGCCTCGGCAACGTCGTGCTCGAGGTCACCGGCCTGGAGAAGGAATACGGCGACAAGGTGCTGTTCAAGGACCTGTCGTTCAAGCTGCCGCCGAACGGCATCGTCGGCGTCATCGGCCCGAACGGCGCGGGTAAGTCCACGCTGTTCAAGCTGATCACCGGCCGCGAGCAGCCCGACCAGGGCACGGTCAAGGTCGGCGAGACCGTCAAGCTGTCCTATGTCGACCAGTCGCGCGACGCGCTGGACCCGAACAAGACCATCTGGGAAGAGATCAGCGGCGGCACCGACGTGATGATCGTCGGCAAGCGCGAAATCAACAGCCGCGCCTATGTCGGCAGCTTCAACTTCAAGGGCGGCGACCAGCAGAAGAAGGTCGGCCTGCTGTCGGGCGGTGAGCGCAACCGCGTCCACCTGGCCAAGACCCTGGCCACCGGCGGCAACCTGCTGCTGCTCGACGAACCGACCAACGACCTGGACATCGAGACCCTGCAGGCCCTGGAAGAGGCCCTGGAAGAGTTCGCCGGCTGCGCCGTGGTCATCAGCCACGATCGCTGGTTCCTGGACCGCCTGGCGACCCACATCCTGGCCTTCGAGGGCGACAGCCACGTCGAATGGTTCGAAGGCAACTTCGAGATGTACGAGGAAGACAAGAAGCGCCGCCTGGGCGCCGACAGCCTGATCCCCAAGCGCATCAAGTTCCAGAAGTTCGCCCGCTAGGCGCGGACGGATCGTCGGACTTCGGACGGGGCGGCCTGAAAGGGTCGCCCCGTCTTCGTTCCGGAGCCTACTTCGGTTCGGTCGGCGCGCCGGGCGTCGTGGTCGAGCCGGGCAGGTTCGAGCCGGGCGCGGGCGTGGCCGAGTCCGGCATGGTCGGCGGCGTGGACGGCATGCTGGTCGAGGAGTCCGACGGCATGCTGGTCGAAGCCGACGGGTTCACCGAGGTGTCGGTGGTCGTCGAGGTCGAGGCGGGCGGGGCCGTGGCGGCGGTGTCGGTGGACATGCCGGTCGAGGCCGAGCCGCTCCACCAGTCCTTGCTGGCCCGGACCTTGGGCGAGGCCTTCAGATAGGCGTCCAGCTGGGCGTAGGGGATCGGCTGCGACGGACCGATGGCCGCGGCCGCCTTGGCTTGCGGCGCGGCCACGGCGGCGCCCGAGACGAGCGCGGCCAGCGCGACGCCTGCGGCGAGCGTTCTGATCATCATGGGAGTTTTCTCCAGGCCTGGCGCGCCGAAAGGACGCGTCGGCAAATGAAACCCTTCGGCGCGGCGACGGTTCACAGCTTGGCCTTTCGCGGGGAACCCATCGCCGCGCGGCCGGGTTTCGCTGGCCAGTTCCTCGCCAGCCCGGAGGCCCCATGCCCGATCAGACCCTCGCCGGCCGCAAGGTCGCCGTCCTCGCCACCGACGGCTTCGAGCAGTCGGAACTGGAGACGCCCGTCGAGGCCCTGAAGGCCGCCGGGGCGAGCGTCGAGGTGGTCTCGCCCAAGGCCGGCCAGATCAAGGGCTGGAAGAGCCATGACTGGGGTTCCGCCGTGCCGGTGGACCGCGAACTGGCCTCTGCCGATGCGGCCGCCTACGACGCCCTCGTCCTGCCGGGCGGGGTGATGAACCCCGACGCCTTGCGGCTGGAGCCCAAGGCCATCGCCTTCATCCGCCACTTCGTCACCCAGAAGAAGCCGATCGCGGCGATCTGCCATGGCCCCTGGACCCTGATCAACGCGGGCGGGGTTGAGAGCAAGCACATGACCTCGTGGCCGTCGCTGGAGCTGGACCTGCGCAACGCCGGCGCGCACTGGACGGATCGCGAGGTCGTGGTCGACCAGGGTCTGGTCACCTCGCGCAAGCCGGACGACCTGCCGGCCTTCTGCGCCAAGATGATCGAGGAATTCGCCGAGGGGCGTCATTAGGATTCGCGTGATCACATCTCCGGGATCGGGGCGCCGATGGCGTTCGCGGGGAACTGGAGTAGCTTGATCCCGCGAACTGGATTCCGATCTTCAGGTACAGATCGCGAAGGCGTGGGCCGCGTTGGTCCAACGTCGTTCGGGATGGAGAACAGGCATGCCCCAAACGCCCGCCGAAAAGCCCCACATCGTCCTTTCCCACGAGATGCTGATGCCGCTGCAGCCGCTTCTCGAGGGGGCGTACCAGGTGCACAGGCTGTGGGACTATCCGGATCGGCTGGCGTTCCTCGACGGGCCGGGTCGCCAGGTGCGGGCCATCGTCCACGCCGGCGAGATGGTGCTGGCCAAGGACCTGCTGTCGGAGATGCCCCGGCTGGGCCTGATCGCCTGCGTCAGCGTCGGCTATGACGGCGTCGATGTGCCGTGGTGCAAGCAGCACGGCATCGCCGTGACCCATTCGACGGGCCTGAACGCCGCCGATGTCGCCGACCACGCGGTGGGGCTGGTGCTGGCCGCCTGGCGTGGCATCGTCGAGGGCGACCAGAAGCTGCGCAGCGGCCACTGGACCAGCATGGAGCGGATGAGCCCCCGCCACGGCCTGCGCGGCCGCAAGGCCGGCATCGTCGGCCTGGGCCATATCGGCGAGGCGGTGGCCCAGCGGCTGGAGGCCTTCGAGCTGAAGGTCTCGTGGTGGGCGCCGCGCCCCAAGGAGACCGAGCGCCCGCGCGCCAAGAGCCTGCTGGACCTGGCCCGCGACAGCGACATCCTGGTGGTGTGCGCCCGGCCGGACGCCACCAACCGGCACATGATCAACGAGGCCGTGCTCAACGCCCTGGGGCCGCAGGGGCTGCTGGTCAACGTGGCGCGCGGTTCGCTGGTCGACGAGGACGCCCTGATCGCCGCCCTCAAGGACGGCCGCCTGGGCATGGCGGGGCTGGACGTGTTCGACCACGAGCCGACCCCGGCCGCGCGCTGGGCCGGCGTGCCCCACACCGTGCTGACGCCGCACACGGCCGGCGCGACCCTGGACAGCATCCCGGCCATGGTCGGGCTGACGGTCGAGAACCTGCGTCGGTTCTTCAAGGGCGAGGCCCTGGCCTCGCCGGTGGACGGCTAGGCGCGGATGAAAGCCCTCGGCCTGGGCGGCGCGATCGCCCTGGTGTCGGCCGTCGCCGTGCTGGCGGCCGACGCGACCCATCCGTCGCCGGGCGAGTACCGGATCGACTCCGAGACGACCACTCTCTCGCACGCGGGGCCGATGGTCCTGAAATCCGTGCAGCGGGTCGACGGCGCGACGGGGAACGTCACGGTCGAGCAGTCCGCCCCCGACGGGACCACGACGCGGCAGGACTATCCGGGGCAGGGGCCCAACCGCTTCTGCTCGGGATCGGGTCCCCCGCCGCCGGGCGCGGCGGCCTGCGTCAACCGGGCGTACAGCGCCCTTCCGGGCGGCGGCTCGAGCCAGCAGGCGGTCTGCGCCGGCGGCCAGACCCTGTCGTCCAACTGGCGGCGGCTGGCGGACGGGCGCTGGGAGCACACGTTCGAGACCCGGATCGTCACGGCGCCGGCGGCCGGGACGGACCCGCGCACGACGGCGGCCATGGCCCCGGTCATCGCCCAGATCGAGGAGACCATCCGCTCGGGTCCGCCCGAAGAGGCCGAGGCCGCCAAGCAGCAGCTGGCGGCGCTCAAGGCCAGCCTGGGCGGTGCCGCCGCGTCCAACGGTCCGACCGTGACGGTTCGCGAGGTCTGGACCAAGGTCGCCGACCGCTGCGGCTAGGCCGGGAAGGGCGCCGCGAAGGCCTCCGGTTCCAGCCGCAGGCCGTTCGCCAGAAGGCTGACCGTCCGGTAGAAGCCGGCCAACATCATCAGCTCGATCAGCGCCTCCTCAGAGAAGGCCTCGACCAGCCGCGCCCACAGCGCGTCGTCGATATCGGCCTGGACGTGGACCGCGTCGCAGAAGGCGATCAGCAGCGCCTCGCGCGGGGTCCAGCAGGCGGCGACGCCCGGCGTCGTGGTGGCGGCCAGCTGTTCGGCGTCGAGTCCGGCGGCCTCCGCGAAGAGGGTCGCGTGCACGCCCCATTCATAGCCGCAGCGGTTCAGGGCGCAGGTCCGGTGGATGACGATCTCGCGCTCGCGCAGGGGCAGGCGGCCGGGATCCAGCAGGCCGCCGCCGGTGAAGCGGGCGAACAGCCGCTCGTCCCGCGCCAGGGTGCGGAACAGCGACAGCGGTTCGTCGCCGGGGGTCTTCAGCCGGTCGAGCGTCTGGGCGACGGCGGGCGGGTAGGGCGGCGTGGCCGGGGCGATCCTGGGCGACATGCGAAATCCTCCATGCTACAAAATTTGTATCATGACGGATCGCGATATTGCTACAAAAAATGAAGCGCCCCTGGAGGCGCCTCTGCCGGGGCGCGCCGTTCGCGGCTCGACGACCGGCAAGCCGATCATGGCGGCGCTGGACCTGCTGGGCCGGCGCGGGGCGCTGCGGATCGTCTGGGAGCTGCGCGAGGGGCGGGTCCTGACCTTCCGCGCCCTGCAGGCGGCGGCCGAGCTGCCGCCCGGCACGCTCAACACCCGTCTGGCGGAACTGCGCGCCGCTGATATCGTGTCGGCCGAGGACGGCTATCGTCTCAGCCCGCGCGGGGCGGCGCTGATCGAGGCCCTCTGGCCGCTGATGGCCTGGTCGCTGGCCTGGGCGGACGAACTGGGAGGCTGAGGATGGCGAAGGTCCTGGGACTGGGCGGGGTGTTCTTCAAGGCCGAGGATCCGGCCGCGCTGCGGGGCTGGTACGCCCGGGTGCTGGGCCTGGAGGTGTCGGATTGGGGCGCGATGTTCCAGCATCCCAAGGTGGGCGCGGTGACCTGGGCGCCGTTCGACGCCGCGACGCGCTACTTCGAGCCGTCTCAGGCCGGGTTCATGATCAACTTCATCGTCGACGACCTGGATGGGGTGCTGGCCCGCGCGGCGTCCGAGGGCGTGGAGCCGACCGGACGGCAGGACGACGAGGGCATGGGGAAGTTCGCCTGGCTGATCGATCCGGCCGGGGTCAAAATCGAGCTCTGGCAGCCGTCAAAGCCTTCCGCCGAGGCATAGTTTGCCGCGCCGGTCCGCTTGAGCCGCGTCGCGTCTCGCCGTCGCGGGATCGGATTTAGCTTGCCAAATCGGACATAAAGATATCTTTATATCCCCTATGAAGGTGTCGTCCGAACAGGTCGTGGATCTGCTGCGCGCGGCGGGGGAATCGACCCGCCTGCGCGTGCTGGCCCTGCTGGCGGCCGAGGAGTTGTCGGTGCTGGAGCTGTGCCGGATCCTCGACCAGAGCCAGCCCCGCGTCTCGCGTCACCTGAAGCTTTTGGCCGAGGCCGGGCTGGTCGAGCGGTTTCCCGACGGCGCCTGGGTCTTCTATCGCCTGGCCCTGAAGTCGCCCGGCCGCGCCGTGATCGACCAGGCCCTCGACCTGATCGATCCGCACGACCCCGTCGTCCAGGGCGACGCCGAACGTCTGGCCCTGGTGCGCGCCGAGCGCACGGCCGGCGCCCAGGCCTATTTCGCCCGCAACGCCGCGCGCTGGAACGAGATCCGTTCGCTCTACGTCGACGAGGCCGAGGTCGAGGCCGCCATCCTGCAGGCGGCGGGCGAGGGGCCCTTCGACGAGATGGTCGACCTGGGCGCGGGCGCGGGCCGCATGCTGACCCTGTTCGGCAACCGCGCGGGGATGGCCCTGGGCCTGGACCTGTCGCAGCAGATGCTGAACATCGCCCGCGACGAGGTGGCCAAGGCGGGCCTGGCGCGGTGCGAACTGCGCCACGGTGACATCTTCGCCACCGGCCTGCCGGGCGGCTGCGCCGACCTGGTGACCGTCCACCAGGTGCTGCACTATCTGGGCGACCCCGCCGCGGCCGTGGCCGAGGCCGCGCGCCTGGTGGCCGACGGCGGCCTGCTGCTGATCGCCGACTTCGCGCCGCACGACCACGAATCCCTGCGCGAGAGCCACCAGCATCGCCGCCTGGGCTTCGCCGACGCCGAGATCATACCCTGGATCGAGGCCACCGGCCTGGTCCTGGACGCCAACATCGCCCTGCCGCCGACCTCCGCAGAGGGGTTGACCGTCAAGATCTGGACGGCCCGCCGTCCGGTGACCCGAACCGCCGCCAAGAACGCTGAAAGAAGCGCCGCATGACCGTTCCTACTCCCCGCCGCGTCCTGGGTCCGGTCGCCCGCGCCGGCGAGCGCACCGACCGCCCGCGCGTCTCGTTCGAGTTCTTCCCGCCGAAGACGGAAGCGATGGAGGAGAACCTGTGGGCGGCGATCAAGCGCCTGGCCCCGCTGGACCCGGCCTTCGTCTCGGTGACCTACGGGGCCGGCGGCTCGACGCGCGAGCGCACGCACCGCACCGTCAAGCGCATCCTCGAAGAGACGACCCTGAAGCCCGCCGCCCACCTGACCTGCGTCGGCGCCAGCCGTGACGAGGTCGACGAGGTGATCCGCGAGTATTGGGAGACGGGCGTGCGCCACATCGTGTCGCTGCGTGGCGACCCGCCTCCGGGCGAGGGCGGCATCGGCGGCGTCTATGTGCCCCGCGAGGACGGCTACAAGAACGCCACCGAGCTGACCTCGGCGATCAAGGGCATCGCGCCGTTCGACGTGCTGGTCGGGGTCTATCCCGAGAAGCATCCCGAGAGCCCGTCGCTGGATCACGACGTCGAGGTCCTGAAGGCCAAGGTCGACGCCGGGGCCACCCTGGCGATCAGCCAGTTCTTCTTCGACACCGACGCCTTCCTGCGGTTCGTGGACAAGGTCCGCAAGGCCGGGATCACCATCCCGATCGTGCCGGGCATCATGCCGGTGACCAACTTCAAGGGCCTGGTGAAGATGTCGGCCGCCTGCCAGACGGCGGTGCCGGGCTGGCTGGCCAACCTGTTCGACGGCCTGGACGAGGACGCCGACACCCGCCGCCTGATCGCCTGCTCGGTGGCCGCCGAGATGTGCGCCAAGCTGCAGGAGCAGGGCTTCAGCGACTTCCACTTCTACACCCTGAACCGGGCCGACCTGGTCTATGCGATCTGCCGCGTGCTGGGCGTGCGCGAGACCGCGCCCACGGCGTCGGAGGCCGCGGCGTGAAACGGGCGGCCTCGATCCTCCTGGCGGCCCTGACCCTGGCGACCTGCGTCGCCGGGACGACGGCGCACGCCGACGATCCGGCCAACTGGACCAAGCCGATCCGCCCCTACCGGGTGGTCGGCAACATCTACTATGTCGGTTCCGAAGGCCTGTCGGCCTGGCTGATCTCGTCGTCCGAGGGCCACGTGCTGCTCGACAGCGGGCCGTCGGCCGCCGGGGCCAAGCTGATCGAGGCCAACATCCAGGCCCTGGGCTTCAAGCTCTCGGACGTGAAGATCCTGATCAACACCCACGCCCACTACGACCACGCGGGCGGCCTGGCCCAGTTGAAGGCCGACACCGGCGCCAAGGTCTGGGCCTCGCGCCCCGACGAGCCGGCGCTCGAGAAGGGCCAGCACTTCGGCGACAACGACAACGGCCTGACGCCGTTCCCGGCCGTGAATGTCGATAAGGCGTTCGGCGACGGCCAGAAGCTGAAGCTGGGCGAGATCACCCTGATCGCCCACCTGACGCCCGGCCACACGATCGGCTGCACCACCTGGACCACCCAGGTGGTCGACCGCGACCGGCCGCTGAACGTGACCTTCAACTGCTCGACCTCGGTGGCCGGCAACGTGCTGGTGGGCAACAAGACCTACAAGACCATCGTCGCCGACTACCGCGCCACCTTCGCGGCGCTGAAGGCCCTGCCCACCGACGTGATGCTGCCCAGCCACGAGGAGCAGGGGAACCTGCTGGCCAAGCGCAGGAAGATGCTGAGCGGCGACGTCAACGCCTTCGTCGATCCCACCGAACTGGCCCGCTACGCCACCACCTCGGAGGCGGCCTTCGACAAGGCGCTGGCCGAGCAGCAGGCCGCCCGCAAACCGTGACGCCGGCCCCGCGCCGGCAGATTTGAGTTCCGCTTCCTCGCGAAGCGCTAGAAAGACCCCCGAACGCCGGACTCCCCCTCCGGCAGGAGCCGACCATGACCGATCTCACCACCCGAGCTGGACGCATCGCCGCGCTGAAGGCCGCCGCCAAGGACCGCATCCTGATCCTCGACGGCTCGTGGGGCGTGATGTTCCAGAAGAAGAAGCTGTCCGAGGCCGACTATCGCGCCGAGCGCTTCGCCGACTACGACGGCCAGATGAAGGGCAACAACGACATCCTGTGCCTGACCCGGCCAGACCTGGTGGCCGAGCTGCACGACGCCTATTTCGCCGCCGGCGCCGACATCTCCGAAACCAACACCTTCTCGGGCACCACCATCGCCCAGGCCGACTACGGCCTGGACGCCGTCACCGTACGCGACATCAACTTCGAGGGCGCGCGCATCGGCCGTTCGGTGGCCGACCGCTGGAACGCCGAGAACCCGGCCACGCCGAAGTTCATCGCCGGCTCGATCGGCCCGCTGAACGTGATGCTGTCGATGTCGTCGGACGTGAACGACCCCGGCGCGCGCAAGGTGACCTTCGACCAGGTCTACCAGGCCTATCGCGAGCAGGTGGCGGCGCTCTACGAGGGCGGGGTGGACCTCTTCCTGATCGAGACCATCACCGACACGCTGAACTGCAAGGCCGCGATCAAGGCGATCCTGGACCTGCGCGACGAGGGCCACGAGGAGCTGCCGATCTGGATCAGCGGCACCATCACCGACCGCTCGGGCCGCACCCTGTCGGGCCAGACGGCCGAGGCGTTCTGGAACTCGATCAAGCACTGCAAGCCGTTCGCCGTGGGCTTCAACTGCGCCCTGGGCGCCGACCTGATGCGCCCGCACATCGCCGAGATGGCCCGCATCGCCGACACCCTGGTCGCCGCCTATCCGAACGCCGGCCTGCCCAACGCCATGGGCGAGTACGACGAGGAGCCGCACCAGACCGGCCACCAGCTGCACGAGTGGGCCAAGGACGGCATCGTCAACATCCTGGGCGGCTGCTGCGGCACCACCCCCGACCACATCCGCCACGTGGCGGACGAGGTGCGCGGCGTGAAGCCCCGGGCCATCCCCGAGCGTCCCAAGGCCATGCGCCTGGCGGGCCTGGAACCGTTCGAGCTGGCTTAAGAGATGCGCACCACTCTTCTCTTCGGCGGCATGAGCCGCGAGCGCCTGGTCTCGGTGGCCAGCGCCAAGGCTCTGGCCAAGGCGCTGCCCGAGGCCGACCTGTGGTTCTGGGCGCCCGACGACCAGGTCTACGTCGCCAGCGACGCGGTGCTGCAGGGCCATGAGCGGCCGTTCGAGATCGACCTGCCGACCGAAGGCGCGCCGATCGGCGGCATCGAGGCCGCGCTCGACAAGGCCAAGGCCGAGGATCGGGTGCTGTTCCTGGGCATGCACGGCGGCGCGGCCGAGAACGGCGACCTGGCGGCCCTGTGCGAGGCGCGGGGCGTGGCCTTCACCGGCTCGGACAGCCAGTCCAGCCGCCTGGCTTTCGACAAGATCGCCACCAAGGCCGCCGTGGCCAAGGCCGGCGTCGTCGCCCCCTCGACGGTCGAGCTGGCCGATGCGGAAGCCGCGCTGGCCCAGTACGGCAAGCTGGTCGCCAAGCCGGTGGCCGACGGCTCCAGCTACGGCCTGATCTTCGTCAGCCAGGCCGCCGACCTGGACGCGCTTCGGGCCGCCGCCGCGCGCGAGGCCTATGTGATCGAGCCCTTCGTGACCGGCTTCGAGGCCACCTGCGGGGTGTTGGAGCAGGACGGCGAGGTCTTCGCCCTGCCGCCGGTCGAGATCCGCCCGGCCGACGGCGCCTTCGACTATGTCGGCAAGTACCTGGCCAAGACGACGGAAGAGATCTGCCCGGCCACCTTCGCGCCGCAGATCAACGCCGCCATGCAGGACGCCGCCCTGAAGGCCCACAAGACCGTGGGCGCCGGCGGCTATTCGCGCAGCGACTTCATCGTCAGCCCCAACGGCCCGATCTTCCTGGAGATCAACACCCTGCCGGGCATGACGGCCGCCTCGCTGTATCCCAAGTCGCTGAAGGCCCAGGGGATCGCGTTCCGCGACTTCCTGGACGGCCAGATCGCCCTGGCGGTCGCGCGCGCCAAACGCGTCGGCGAAGGGGCGGCCTGACCATGAGCGCCTGGGCCCACGGACCTTTCGACAACGACGACGCGCTGGACTTCATCGAAGACCTGGCCGAGGCGCCCGGCTGGCGCACGATCACGCAGGCGCTCGACCACGTCTCCAAGACGGCGAGCTATCTGGAGGCCCCCGAGGGCCAGATCGCCGTGGCCGCCGCTGCCATCGTCGCGGCCGCGGTCGGCGAGGCGACGATCCTTCCCGACAATCACCGCGAGCTGAAGGCCGCCCTCGGCGCGCCGCCGGAAGGCTCGGTCGCCCTGGCGCGGTCGGCCCTGGCCCGCGTGGTGGCCCCGGCCTCCGAACTCGACGAACTCTGGCAGGAGGGTGACGGCCACGACGCGTGGCTCACCCAGATCGCCGCCCTGCAATCGACCTTGAGCAAAGCCCAATGAGACCTGTCTTCGTCAATATCGGTGAGCGCACCAACGTCACCGGCTCGGCCAAGTTCAAGAAGCTGGTCGTCGAGGGCGACTACGCCGCCGCCCTGTCCGTGGCCCGCCAGCAGGTGGAAGCCGGCGCCCAGGTCATCGACGTCAACATGGACGAGGGCCTGCTGGACTCCAAGCAGGCCATGATCACCTTCCTGAACCTGATGGCGGCCGAGCCCGACATCGCGCGGGTGCCGGTGATGATCGACAGCTCCAAGT
Source organism: Caulobacter sp. CCG-8 (assembly GCF_037402475.1). Lineage (NCBI taxonomy): Bacteria > Pseudomonadati > Pseudomonadota > Alphaproteobacteria > Caulobacterales > Caulobacteraceae > Caulobacter > Caulobacter sp. CCG-8. The sequence continues at coordinate 22,397 of NZ_JBBEUD010000033.1, read as the reverse complement.
GGGAGGTGATCGAGGCCGGTCTGAAGTGCGTGCAGGGCAAGGCCATCGTCAACTCGATCTCGATGAAGGAGGGCGAGGCCAAGTTCATCGAACAGGCCCAGCTGTGCCTGCGCTACGGCGCGGCCGTGGTGGTCATGGCCTTCGACGAGGTCGGTCAGGCCGACACCGCCGCCCGCAAGATCGAGATCTGCGAGAAGGCCTACAACATCCTGGTCGACAAGGTGGGCTTCCCGCCGGAAGACATCATCTTCGACCCCAACATCTTCGCCGTGGCGACCGGGATCGAGGAGCATGACAACTACGCCGTCGACTTCATCGAGGGCACGCGCGAGATCAAGAAGCGCTGCCCCTACGCCCGCATCTCGGGCGGGGTGTCGAACGTGTCGTTCAGCTTCCGCGGCAACGAGCCGGTGCGTCGCGCGATCCACTCGGTGTTCCTGTACCACGCCATCGAGGCGGGCATGGACATGGGCATCGTCAACGCCGGCGACCTGCCGGTCTACGACACCCTGGACCCGGAGCTGCGCGAGGCCGTCGAGGACGTGATCCTCAACCGGCCGCAGCGCACCAACGTCTCCAACACCGAGCGCCTGGTCGACATGGCCCCGCGCTACAAGGGCGACAAGAGCCAGGTCCAGACCGCCAACCTGGAATGGCGCAACGGCACGGTGAATGAGCGCATCACCCACGCCCTGGTCAACGGCATCACCGACTATATCGATCAGGACACGGAGGAAGCCCGCCTGTCGGTCGAGCGTCCGCTGCACGTGATCGAAGGCCACCTGATGGACGGCATGAACGTGGTCGGCGACCTGTTCGGCTCGGGCAAGATGTTCCTGCCCCAGGTGGTGAAGTCGGCCCGCGTTATGAAGCAGGCCGTGGCCTGGCTCGAGCCGTTCATGGAGGCCGAGAAGGCCGGCAAGCCGCGCGAGCAGGCCGGCAAGGTGCTGATGGCCACCGTCAAGGGCGATGTCCACGACATCGGCAAGAACATCGTCGGCGTCGTGCTGCAGTGTAACAACTACGAGGTCATCGACCTGGGCGTGATGGTCCCGGCCGACCGCATCCTCGACGAGGCCCGGAAGCACAAGGTCGACATGATCGGCCTGTCGGGCCTGATCACCCCGTCGCTGGACGAGATGGTGTTCGTGGCCGCCGAGATGGAGCGCCAGGGCTTCACCATGCCGCTGCTGATCGGCGGCGCCACCACCAGCCGCACCCACACGGCGGTCAAGATCGAGCCGGCCTATCGCGCCGGTCCGACCACCTACGTGCTGGACGCCAGTCGGGCGGTGGGCGTGGTCTCCAACCTGCTGTCGGCGAACGAGCGCGACCGGGTGATCGCCGAGACCCGGGCCGAGTACGTGAAGGTGCGTGAGCAGTACGCCCGCGGCCAGACGGTCAAGGCCCGCACCGCGATCGACGAGGCCCGCAGGCGCAAGTACGCCATCGACTGGGCCGGCTACGTCCCGCCCAAGCCGGCCTTCATCGGCGCGCGGACCTTCGAGCCGTCGCTGGAGGAGCTGGTCCCGTTCATCGACTGGTCGCCGTTCTTCGCTAGCTGGGAGCTGATCGGCCGCTTCCCGCAGATCCTGGAGGACGACGTCGTCGGTCAGGCCGCCACCGACCTCTATCGCGACGCCCGCGCCATGCTCGACAAGGTGGTGGCCGAGAAGTGGTTCGGGGCCAAGGGCGTGGTCGGCTTCTGGCCGGCCCAGGCCGACGGCGACGACATCGTTCTCTATACAGATGAAACCCGCTCGACCGAGCTGACCCGCCTGTTCACCCTGCGCCAGCAGATGGACAAGTCCGAGGGCAAGGCCAACCTGGCCCTGGCCGACTTCGTCGCGCCGGTGGGACAGGGCGCCGACTACATGGGCGGCTTCGCCGTCACCGCCGGCCACGGCGAGGACGAGATCGTCAAGAAATTCAAGGACGCCGGCGACGACTACAGCGCCATCATGGCCTCGGCCCTGGCCGACCGCCTGGCCGAAGCCTTCGCCGAGTGGCTGCACTACAAGGCCCGCGTCGAGCTGTGGGGCTACGCCGCCGACGAGCGCGAGGACGTCGATGTGATGATCGCCGAAAAGTACCAGGGCATCCGCCCGGCGCCCGGCTATCCGGCCCAGCCCGACCACACCGAGAAGGGCACGCTGTTCAAGCTGCTGGACGCCGAGGCGGCCACCGGCATGATCCTGACCGAGAGCTACGCCATGAGCCCCGGCGCGGCGGTGTCGGGCTTCTATTTCAGCCATCCGCAGAGCCACTATTTCGGCGTCGGCAAGGTCGATCTCGACCAGGTCGCGGACTATGCCCGCCGCAAGGGCTGGGACCTGGCCCTGGCCGAGAAGTGGCTGTCGCCGATCCTCAATTATGACCCGGCCGCTCGGGCGCGAGGCGAGGCGGCGTAACCCCCTCAGTCGCTCCGCGACAGCTCCCCCAGAGGGGGAGCATCTGCTCGGCGTAGATCCTTCCCCTTTGGGGGAGGTGGCCCGAAGGGCCGGAGGGGGGCTGGGCCGCCTACGGCGCCGGACACCGTTCCGCCGTGTCCTTCAGCCGCTCGATCAGCCAGCGTCCCGCCGGACCCGGCGGCGTGTCGGCGCGGTGGGCGGCGTACATCGGCATGATGTAGCCGCCGGCCGGGGCGTCGCGCATCTTCAGCTCGACCAGGTCGCCGGCGGCGATGTCGTCCTCGACCCGATCCCAGGGCATGCCGCCCCAGCCCAGGCCCGCGCGCAGGAAGGCGTGCTTGGCGCCCATGTCGGCCAGCCGCCAGGTGCGGGCCGAGAACACCCCGAACTCCCGGCCTTCTGTCAGCTTCGAACGGTCGGTCAGCACCAGCTGGATGTGACCCGCCACGTCCTCGGGGCTCAGCGGGCCGGGCAGGGCGGCCAGGGGATGGCCTGCGGCGGCCACCTGCACCATGCGCAGCGAGATCAGCCGCTCGCGCGTCAGCTCCGGCGGCGCGTCGGGCAGCGAGCCCAGCACCCCGAAGGCGCAGCGGCCGTCCAGCACGGGCGCCAGCACCGCGCCCAGGGCCTCGACATGGATGCGCAGGGTGGTGTCCGGGAAATGATGCTGGAAGTCGCCGATGGCGTGGGTCAGCACCACCATCGGGAACAGCACGTCGACCACGATCGAGACCTCGGGCTCCAGCCCGCCGGCCAGGCTGGCGGCGCGGGCCTTGAAGGCGTCCATGCGCCCGGCCACCTCGCGCGCCTCGACCAGCAGCGCCCGGCCGGCCTCGGTCAGGACGGGCAGGCGGGCGGCGCGGTCGAACAGCCGCACGCCGATCTGGCCCTCGAGGTTGGCCAGGGTCTGGCTGACCACCGACTGGGCCCGGCCCAGCCTGCGACCGGCCGCCGAGAAGCTGCCCTCGTCGGCGGCGGCCAGGAAGGTGCGCATCTGGTCGAGGGTGACGCCGTCCAACATCGATCGATCCTCATCCATCGGTTCTGGCGATGGATATCATCCAATCATATAGGCTGCTGCGCTGGGTTCGAAAGGCCTAAATCACCCGTCGCGCCATAGGGCGCTTCGGAGTTCCAAGGTCATGAAACTGCTTCACATCGATTCCAGCATCCTGGGCGCCGGCTCGGTGAGCCGCACGCTGTCGGCCGCGATCGTCGCCGCCCAGACCGCCCAGCATACCGGTCTCGACATCGTCTATCGCGACCTGGCCGCCCAGCCGCTGGACCACCTGACGGGCGCCCACCTGGCCGCCGGCCAGGGCGCGACGCCGGAGAGCGCCGCGATCGCCGCCGACATCGCCTCGGGCCAGGCCGCCATCGACGAGTTCCTGGCCGCCGACATCGTGGTGATCGGCGCGCCGATGTACAATTTCTCGATCTCCAGCCAGCTGAAGGCCTGGATCGACCGCGTCGCCGTGGCCGGCCGCACCTTCCGCTATACCGAGAACGGCCCCGAGGGCCTGGCCGGCGGCAAGACGGTGATCATCGCCTCGTCGCGCGGCGGCTATTACGGCGAGGGCACGCCCGCCGCCGTCATGGACCACCAGGAGACCTATCTGAAGGGCCTGTTCGGCTTCCTGGGCGTCACCGACATCCGCTTCATCCGCGCCGAGGGCGTTGCCCTGGGCGAGGAAGCCCGCGGCAAGTCGCTGGAGACCGCCCAGGGCGAGATCCTCAAGCTGGCGGCCTAACCGCCGACGCTTGCCGGACCGATGCTAGGCGTCGGTCCGGAGGCTTTCCATCAGTCCGTCCCAACCCGCCATCGTGGCCCGGACGATCCCCTCGAGGGTCGCCCGGGTCGCGCCGTCCCGGGCCTGGATCGACATGCCCTGCTGGACGGTGGCCAGATAGGTGGCGACGGCCCGGACATCGGTTCCGGCCGGCACGTCGCCCTCGACCTGGCCCCGCCGGAGCCGGGCTTCCAGCAGATCGATCGCGCCGGCCCGGCCGCGCACCAGCGCCTCGCGCAGGGCCCCGTTGGCGTCGCCGCCGGGCAGGGCCGACAGCACCACCATGCAGCCCGGCGGCTTGTCGGGCCGGGTGAAGGCGCGGGCCGAGGCCGCCAGCATGCCTTCGCACGCCTCCCGCGCCGTGGCGGCCGTCTCCAGCCCGCCCCAGATCCCTTCGTTTTCGGTGGCCCCGTACAGGGCCAAGGCTTCGGCGAACAGCGCCTCCTTGCAGCCGAAGGCCGCGTAGAGGCTGGGCGAGGCGATGCCCATGGCGGTCGTCAGCTCGCTCATGGACGCGCCCTCGTAGCCGCGCGCCCAGAACACTTCCATCGCCTTGGCCAGGGCTGCGTCGCGGTCGAAACCCCGCGGTCGTCCTCGTTCCGCCATTGTGAGATCGCAACTTTCGTGAATTCTGTATCGATCGATAAATAAGGCCCTTGATCTGGGGCGACAAGGTCATAGGTATTTCTGTATCGATCGACACAGAAAGGAATCGATATGAGCGATCTCAGCGGGAAGCGCGCCCTGGTCACCGGCGCCAGTCGGGGCATCGGCGCGGCCATCGCCCTGCGCCTGGCCCAGGACGGCGCCGACGTGGCGATCACCTACGAACGGTCGGCCGACAAGGCCGCCGAAGTGGTCAAGAGCATCGAGGCCCTCGGCCGCAAGGCCGTCGCCCTGAAGGCGGACGCCGCCGATCCGGCCGCCGTGCGCCAGGCGGTGGACGACGCCGCCGCGGCGCTGGGCGGGCTGGACATCCTGGTCAACAACGCCGGCCTGGCGCGCGGCGGGCCGATCGAGAGCCTGACCCTGGACGACATCGACGCGATCCTGGCCGTCAACGTCCGCGCCGTGGTCGTGGCCTCGCAGGCCGCCGCCCGTTACCTGCCGCAGGGCGGCCGCATCATCTCGATCGGCAGCTGCCTGGCCGAGCGCGTCTTCACCCCCGGCATTTCCATGTACGCCATGAGCAAGTCGGCCCTGGTCGGCTGGACCAAGGGCCTGGCCCGCGACCTGGGTCCGCGCGGGATCACGGTCAATGTCGTGCATCCGGGGCCGACAGACACCGACATGAACCCCGCCAGCGGACCCCAGGCCGACGGTCTGCGCGCCCAGATGGCGATCCCGGAATACGGCAAGCCCGAGGACATCGCCGCCCTGGTGGCCTTCGTGGCCGGCCCGGAAGGCCGGTTCATCAACGGCGCGGGCCTGACCATCGACGGCGGCGTCAACGCCTAAACGACCGAAACGGGGACGCAGGCTCGGCGAGTGTGCGTCCCCGTCGAACTCGGCTAGGTTTCCCGGCGAATCCGGGAGACCCAGCATGAGCCAGTTCAATCGACGCGACGTTCTGGCGCTGGGCGCCGCCACCCTGGCCCTGGGGACGACGGGCAAGGCCCTCGCCGCCGCATCCGGCGACGCCGCCGCCGAGGCCCTGCTGTCCCAGGTCGCCGAGGACCTGATGCGGGAATATCCCGAGAACGCCTCGGCCCTGGGTCTGGACAAGGACAAGCGCGCCGCCCTGAAGTCCAGTCTGACCGACCGCTCGCTGGAGGGCCGGGCCAAGCTGGCCGCCGCCGCCAAGGCCCGGGTCGCGAAGATGAAGGCGGTCGACCGCAAGACCCTCAGCCCCGCCGCCGCGCTCGACCTGGGCGTCGTCCAGACAGCCCACGAGCTGGCCGTCGAGGGCTTCGACTTCCCCTATGGCGACGCCATCGGCCTGTCGTCGCAGTGGTCGTACCGCAACGCGCCGTATGTGGTGGCCCAGAACACCGGGGCGTTCGTCGAGACGCCGGACTTCCTGGACAGCCTGCACGGCGTGGCCAATGCGGCCGACGTCGAGTCCTACCTGCATCGCCTGGAGCTCTACGCCGCCCAGCTGGACGGCGAGACGGCGCGGCTGAAGCACGACGGCGCCTTGGGCGTGATCGCGCCGGACTTCCTGCTGGACAAGACGCTGAAGCAGCAGAAGGGCGCCCGCGCCCAGCCGATCGCCGACTGGGGTCTGGTCGCCGGCCTGGCCAAGAAGGCCAAGGACATCCCGGGCGACCACGCCCGCCGCGCCGCCGCCATCGTCGAGGGCAAGATCGCCCCGGCCATGGACCGCCAGATCGCCGAGCTGCTGGCCCACCGCGCCAAGGCCACGTCGGACGCCGGCGCCTGGAAGCTGCCGAACGGCGAGGCCTACTACGCCTGGGCGCTGCGGGCCGGCACCACCAGCCGCATGACGCCCGACGAGGTCCACCAGATGGGCCAGGAGCAGCTGAAGGCGTTGTTCGCCCGTATGGACGGCCTGCTGAAGGCGCAGGGCCTGACCCAGGGCAGCGTCGGCGCGCGGATGAAGGCGCTGGGCGAGAAGCCCGAGAACCTGTTCCCCAACACCGACGAGGGTCGGGCCCAGATCCTGGCCTATCTGAACGGCCGGGTGGCCGACATCCGCACGCGCCTGCCCAAGGCCTTCGCGACGCTGGTGCCGGGCAACCTGCTGATCAAGCGCGTGCCGGTCGAGATCCAGGACGGCGCGCCGGGCGGCTATGCGGCGGCCGGTTCGATCGACGGGACCGTGCCCGGCAACTACTACATCAACCTGCGCGACACGGGCATGTGGCCGCGCTACGGCCTGCCGACCCTGACCTATCACGAGGGCCTGCCGGGCCACATCTGGCAGGGCGAGTACACCTACAAGCTGCCGCTGGTCCGCTCGCTGCTGGCCTTCAACGCCTATTCGGAAGGCTGGGCGCTGTACGCCGAGCAGCTGGCCGACGAGCTGGGCGTCTACGAGGGCGATCCGCTGGGCCAGCTTGGCTACCTGCAATCCATCGCCTTCCGCGCCTGCCGCCTGGTGGTCGATACGGGCATCCACGCCAAGCGCTGGACCCGCGACCAGGCCATCGACTGGTTCGTCACCACCAACGGCTCGACCCGCGAGGAGGTGCAGGGCGAGGTGGACCGCTACTGCGCCTGGCCGGGCCAGGCCTGCGGCTACAAGGTGGGTCACAGCGAGATCGTCCGCCTGCGGAGCAAGGCCCAGGCGGCGCTGGGCGGCCGCTTCGACCTGCGCACCTTCGACGACGCGGTGGTGATGGGCGGCAACGTCCCGCTGACCGAACTGGAGGGCGTGATCGACACGTACATCGCGGGTAGGCGCGCGGTTTAAGGCCCCATAAATCCGCTCATCCCGGCATTCGCCGGGATGAGCGGAGCAGGGGATGCCGGGGAGCTAGCCAAAGCTATCGATTTACCCCCATCCTCTTCCCGCACGGGGGCGTTCGATCCCCGGCGGGCACAAGGGGGCGAACGTGGGCGACAAGGGCATCAACCGCCGGGCGCTGGGCGCGCTCGCCGTGGGCGGGGCGGCCGCCGCGAGCCTGAGCGGCTGCGAGCGGGCCGGGCCGACCGAGGCGACCGTCAAGTCGCGGCAATTCCCCAGCGACTTCGTCTGGGGCGTGGCCACGGCGGCCTTCCAGACCGAGGGCTCGCCCACCGCCGACGGACGCGGCGCCACCATCTGGGACACGTTCGAGAAGCTGCCCGGCAAGATCAAGGACGGCTCGAACGCCGACGTCGCCACCGACAGCTACCGTCGTTACGCCGAGGACGTCGATCTGATCGCCGGGGCGGGGCTGAAGGCCTTCCGCTTCTCGATGGCCTGGTCGCGGGTGCTGCCGACCGGGTCGGGCACGGTCAACGCCGCGGGCCTGGACCACTACGAGCGGCTGGTCGACGCGTGCCTGGCCAAGGGGATCGCGCCCTACGCCACCCTGTTCCACTGGGACCTGCCCCAGGCCCTGCAGGACAAGGGCGGCTGGAGCGCGCGCGACACCGCCAAGAGCTTCGCCGACTACGCCGCCGCCGTGGCCGGGCGCATGGGCGTCCGCCTCAAGCACTTCATCACCCTCAACGAGCCGGCCGTGCACACGGTGTTCGGCCACGTGCTGGGCGAGCACGCGCCGGGGCTGAAGGACATCGCCCTGCTGGGTCCCACCACCCACCACATGAACCTGGGGCAGGGGCTGGCGATCCAGGCCCTGCGGGCGGCCCACGGCGACCTCAAGATCGGCACGACCCAGGCGCTGCAGCCCTGCCGGCCGGCGGGCGGGGCGGCGGCGTTCTGGAACCGCCCGGCGTCGAGCGGGCTGGACGCCCTGTGGAACCGCGCCTGGCTGGACCCGCTGCTGAAGGGGACCTATCCGGGGCTGATGGACGACTTCCTCAAGGGGCACGTCCGCGACGGCGACCTGAAGACCGTCCGGCAGCCGATCGACTTCCTGGGGGTCAACTACTACGCCCCGGCCTATGTGAAACTGGACCTGGCCAGCCCCAGCCATATCGCGCCCGCCGCTCCGCCCAAGGGCGCCGAGCTCGACGCTTTCGGACGCCAGATCGACCCGTCGGGCCTGGCCGAGGTGCTGAAGATGGTCCGCGACGACTACGGCAACCCGCCGGTGATGATCACCGAGAACGGCTGCTCGGACCCGTTCGGCAACGGCCCGGCCGTGATCGACGACGGCTTCCGCAGCCAGTACCTGCGCCGCCACCTGGAGGCGGTGAAGAGCGCCATGGAGTCCGGCTCGCGGATCGGCGGCTACTTCACCTGGACCCTGATCGACAATTGGGAGTGGGACATCGGCTACACGTCGAAATTCGGCCTGGTGGCGATGGACCGGACCACGGGCGTGCGCACGCCCAAGGCGTCTTACGCCTGGTTCAAGCAGGTGGCGACGACGGGGACGTTGCCGACGGGGTAGGCGCGGCCGGGGACACGCGCAGGCGCATGTCCCCGATCGTTCAGTCCGCCTTGCAGATCAGCACGTTCTTGCCGCCGCGCTTGGCGGGGGTCAGCGTGCCGGCGCAGGGCTTGGGATCGGCGGGGTCGATGATGATCTCGCCCTTGGCGGCGATCGGCATGGCGGCGGGCTTGGCGCCGATCGGCGGCAGGTCCGCGGCCGGCTTCTTGGCGGCGGGCTTGGTCGTGGCCGGCTTCGGGGCGGGCTTGGCCGTCGAAGCCTTGGTCGCGGCGGGCTTGGCCGGGGCTTCGGCCACGGGCGCGGGGGTCTCGGCGACCGGCGCCGGAGCCTCGGGCTCGGCCGCCTGAGTGGCTTCGGGCGGGGTCTCGGGCGCGGCTTCCGGAGCGGGGGCCGCTTCGGCGGGCGCGGCGCCTTTCTTGACGTTGTAGTTCAGGGCCTGGCCGAACAGGTTGGACTTGGTCTCCAGGGCCTTGGCGCGGGTCTCGCAGTCGCCGGGCGGGCTCCAGCTCATCCACACCTGGGCCAGGCGGGCCTTCTCGACCTGGTCGGCGCCGGCCCAGACCGAATGGCCCTTCTTGATCGCCGCCGCGCCGTATTCCGAGATCGGACGGGGGCTGGCCTTCTCGGCCGCGACGATGGCCGAGCGGTAGACCACCAGGTCCTTCTTGGCCTGGTCGCGCATGGCCGGATATTCCTTCATGGCCGCGGCGAAGCCGTCCGGGCCGGGGAAGGTCTTCTCGATGCGGGTCACTTCCGGCATCACCTTGTCGTACAGCTCGACATAGCCGCCCAGCGCGCCATAGCACCAGCCGACATAGCCGTAGTCGTCCGTCGGCGGCGTGGCGGCCGGGGTGGTGCGGGGCGGAGGAGCGGTCGGAGCCGGCGCGGTGGAGACGGGAGCGTCCTGGGCGATCAGGGCCAGGGCGAAAAGGAAGGCGGTCGCCATGCGGGCGGAAGTCCTCTTGTAGGGCGTCGCTCGAGAGAGTCGGTCGCGTTCGAATAGAGCATTTCCGGCCTCATTGGGACCGGAGCGTGGCGCCCGGATGTTTTGCACCGCGGTCGGCCAAGCGGCGCCATAACGAACGGATAAGCCAAAAAGCTCCCTCTTGCGGCAAAGATTCCTGTGTGCAGCCGAGCGTTGCGAAGATTGCCCGTTCTTCCACACGTTACAAAGTTTCAATGTGCGCCGCAGCAAGGACCGGGTGGGGGCGCGGCGTTTTTGTGCTAGAAGGCGAAAAGGGAGCGTGGTCCGTTGAGAGGCGGGGACGTGCCTCCGCCGTCATCACTCCGCCACGCTTCTGGACTGTCGTCGCTGCCATGACCTTCTGGCGTAACATCGCAACCCTCGCCGCGCGGCGGCTGGACCTGGCCGAGTGCCAGGAATGTCCGCCCGGCCTGCCGGGCCAGGACCCAGCCTTCTCGACGGCGGTCACGGCCCTGGGGGCCAAGCTGGCCAAGGCCGACGGCTCGGCCGACGGCGACGAGTACGCCGCCTTCGCCGAGGTGTTCCACCCCGACCCCGAGTCGGAGAACAACATCCATCGCCTGTACGACCTGGCGCGGCAGACGACGCACGGCTTCGAGAGCTACGCCAAGCGGCTGGCCAAGCGCTACCGCACGTGTCCGCAGATCCTCGAGGACGTGCTGGACGGCCTGTTCCACATCGCCAAGGCCGATGGGGCGGTGACCCAGGAGGAGCTGGCCTATCTGGAGCGGGTGGCCGACCTGTTCGGCATGTCGCCCCTGTCCTTCCGCCGCCTGACCGCCACCCACGTGGGGACCGAGCCGGACGACCCGTACCGGATCCTCGACGTGCCGGCCGACGCCGACGACGCGGTGGTGCACCAGGCCTGGCGCTCGGCCATGTCGGAAGCCCACCCCGACCGGGCCCGGGCCCGCGGCCTGCCGCTGGAGTTCATCGAGGTGGCCGAGGCCAAGTCGGCCGCGATCAACGCCGCCTTCTCGACGGTGATGCGCGAGCGCCGCGAACTGGCCGGGCTCCCCGCGAACTAGTTGGCCGCGAACTAAGCCGTCATTTCGCCGTGGTTAGAGCGGAATTCATTTTGCGGAACGATCCGCTGGGTGTTCAGTTGACGTTCACGAGTGTCGCCCCATCTTGATTTGCGAGGGCGGGGCACGCCTGCGAGGACGACGATGGAGACGGTTGGCACTTCTTCAGGCAAGGCTACCGGTATCGCTTGGCGCAGCCTGGCCACTGTGGCCGGCGCCGTGGCCACCTCGATCGCCGTCGCCGTCGCGGCCGTGATCGCGGTGGTGTTCGCCGCCACTCTGGTGGTCATCGGCTTCATGGCCACCGCGCTCCTGGGCCTGGCCGCCTTCGCCTTCCGCGGCCGCTCCTCCGCCCGCGCCGCCGCTCCCAGCGGCGATCCCGGCCTGATCGAAGCTCGCCACATGGGCGGCCACTCCTGGGTGGCCTACGGCTGGAACGAGCGGCGCTGAGACCCGCCTAGGCCCGGCTCAGCCGAGCCGCCTCCAACGCCTGCTGCATCACCGACTGCGCCTCCGGCGTGACGGCGTTCTGGACGCCCGCGAACACCATGCCCGCCGGCCGGTCGATGAAGACGTGCGCCCACCACAGGCCGTTCGACCCCACGTGACCCAGGCTGCCGTTGGCGTCGACGCCCCAGCCCAGGGCGGAGTAGCCGCCGAAGGGCGGGGTCTGCAGGCGTTCCCACGACGCCCGGCTCAGGAAGGCCTCGGGGCGATCACGATGGGCCTTCAGATAGGTCAGCAGGTCGCCGAGACCGACGTGCGCCAGCCCGGCCGGGCCGAGGACGACGGGCAGGTCGGCCTTGTCGCGCCGGGTCTCGGGATGCAGGGCGCCGTCCAGGCCTCGGGCGTGACCCAGGGGCTGCCGAGGCGGGCGGCCGGCCTGGGGCGGGCCGAAGCCGGCGCTCTTCATGCCCAGGGGCGAGAAGACCCGCTCGCGCATCAACTGCTCCCAGGATCGGCCCGTCACCGTCTCGAGCATGGTCGCCGCGACCACGAACCCGGCGTTGCTGTAGCTCTCGACCTGGCCGACCGCCGCCAGGGGCGGTTGCTTCAGGGCCGCCTGCGCATAGGCCAACCGTTCGGCGCGCGGATCGGCCAGCGGCAGCCGGCTGAACCGGGCGTCGGGATCGGGCGCGTCGTGCGCCAGGCCGGAACGGTGCGACAGCAGGTGCAGCAGGTTGGCCTGGCCGTAGGCCGGGTCGAAACCGATGCGGGGACCCAGGATCTGGGCGATGGTGGCGGTCCAGTCGATCTGTCCCGCCTCGACCAGCCGCGCGGCCAGGGTGGCGGTCATCGATTTGGTGTCCGAGCCGATATGCCACTGGTCCGAGGCGGCGACCGGGATCGCCGCTTCCGTCGAGCGCCGGCCTTCGACCAGCACGTTGTCCGGGCCGCCCTTGAACGCCCAGCCCGCTCCGAAGGCCGGGGCGCCGGAGATCGCGTGCAGTTGCGTCAGCCGGGCCGCCGTGAGCGGCCCCGGCGCCAGCACCGTCCGGTCCACCTTGAACAGGTCGCCGCGCCTGAACGTGATCGGATAGGATTGGCCGTCCTGGGTGACGACGCCCTCGAGCGCGTCAGGACCCGAAAGGCGGCCCTCGAAGGCGATGTCGTTGGTCTTCCATTCGAGGGACAGGGTCGGGGCGGACCACTGGAACCGGCTGGCCTCGATCGTGAGCTCGCCCATGTCGATGATGGTCAGGCTCGCCCGCCCGTCGGCCACCGTCACCTTCGAACGATAGGGGCGGCCTTCGGCGATCATCGTCCCGGACCAGACGCCGATCGGCGGGGCGTCGGCCGCGAACGCGGCGACCGGAATGGCCGTCGCGGCGGCCAGCGCCAAGGCTCCGCGGAGGTGGTCTCGGCGCGTCGATGTCATGGGGCCCCCTGGTTTCTCCATTTTCGATAGGCGCGACCTTGGGTTGTCAAGCGGCGCCGCGCGGGGAGCGCCCCTTGCCCTCGGCGGCGTCTTGCTGGACAGTGGTTCAAACAACTGTTCGCGGGAGGACGACATGATCGGCGTGGTGGCGGTGCTGAAGGTGCAACCGGACAAGGCGGCGGACTTCGAGAAGGTGTTCCTGGACCTGCAGAGCAAGGTGAAGGCCAACGAGCCGGGCTGCCTCGTCTATCAGCTGACCCGCAGCCGGGCCGAGGCCGGCGTCTACAAGGTGCTGGAGCTCTACGCCTCGAAGGACGCGCTCAAGCATCACGGCGGGACCGACTATTTCAAGGCCGCCGGCGCGGCCATGGGGCCGTTCATGGCCGGCGCTCCCGAGATCGAATATCTGGACGCGGTGGAGTAGGGACCTTGGATCTCGCCTTCTCGCCCGAGGACCTGGCCTTCCAGCAGGAGGTCCGCGACTGGATCGCCACCGCCTTCGACGACGACCTGCGCCGCAAGGTGGCGCAGTCGAAGAACGGCTATCTCGACAAGGCCGGCCAGGTGAAGTGGCAGAAGAAGCTATACGAACGGGGCTGGGCCGCGCCCGACTGGCCGGTCGAGCTGGGCGGGGCGGGCTTCACGCCGTCGCAGCGCTACATCTTCAACATGGAGCTGTCGCTGGCCGGCACGCCCAACCCCTCGCCGATGGGGCTGAAGATGTGCGCGCCGGTGATCATGGCGTTCGGCACGCCCGAACAGAAGGCCCAGCACCTGCCGCCGATCCTGTCGTCCGACATCTGGTGGTGCCAGGGCTATTCCGAACCTGGCTCGGGCTCGGACCTGGCCAGCCTGCAGATGAAGGCCGAGCGAGACGGCGACGACTACGTGCTGAACGGCTCGAAGATCTGGACCACCCACGCCCAGTGGGCCGACTGGATGTTCTGCCTGGTGCGCACCTCGACCGAGGGCAAGCCGCAGGAGGGCATCTCGTTCCTGCTGCTGCCGATGACCCTGCCCGGCATCCAGATCAAGCCGCTGCCCACCCTGGACGGCCCGGCTGAGGGCGAGCAGGAGATCAACCAGGTCTTCTTCGACAATGTCCGCGTGCCGGTCGCCAACCGGATCGGCGAGGAGAACAAGGGCTGGACCTACGCCAAGTACCTGCTGGAGTTCGAGCGCGGCAACGCCTACGCGCCGGGCCTGATGCACATGCTGCGCAAGGTCAAGAAGATGGCCGCCCTGGAGCGCGCCGACGACGGCGGGGCGCTGATCGACGATCCGGAGTTCCGCCGCAAGGTCGCCGAGCTGGAGATCGCGGTGGAGTCGCTGAACGCCACCGAGCTGCGGATCTTCTCCGGGCGCGGGGCGGGCAAGACGGTGGGCTCGGCCTCGTCGATGCTGAAGCTGGCCGGTTCGGAAACCCAGCAGGCGATCACCGAACTGGCCCTGGAGGCGGTGGGAAGCTACGCCGCGCCGTTCGTCCGCGACACCTGGGCCCCGACCAACGACGGCCGCGCGGGTCCCGACTACGCCGGCCCCGTCGCCCCGGCCTATTTCAGCTACCGCAAGACCACGATCTATGCGGGCTCCAGCGAGATCCAGAAGAACATCATCACCAAGCTGGTGCTGGGGATCTGACGCTGCGGGAGGTGGCGGCGAAGCCGACGGAGGGGGCGTCTTGCCGGTCCAAACTTGGTTTCAGTTTTTCTGCATGGTCTTGAAACGAAACCCACCGCATAAGCTTTCAAACAACTGTTTTCTCCGGAGCCGCCCATGGCCCTCGACGCCCTGTTCAAGCCGTTCGAATTCAAGTCGCTGAAGCTGCCCAACCGGGTGGTGATGGCCCCGATGACGCGGTCGTTCTCGCCCGGCGGCGTGGCCACCGACGACGTGGCCGCCTACTACCGCCGGCGCGCCGAGAACCAGGTCGGGCTGATCGTCACCGAGGGCACGGGCGTGGCCCGGCCGGCCTCGCTGAACGACGCCAACATCCCGCGCTTCCATGGCGAGAAGGAGCTGGCGGCCTGGAAGAAGGTGGTCGACGAGGTGCACGCGGCCGGCGGCCTGATCGCGCCGCAGCTGTGGCACGTGGGCTCGGCCAAGGGCAAGGACGTGCTGGGCAAGATCGACAGCCCCTCGGGCCTCTCCAAGGCGGGCGGCAATCCGTTCACCGAGCCGATGACCGACGAGGACGTGGCCGACACCATCGCCGCCTTCGCCGACGCCGCGCGTAACGCCAAGGCCCTGGGCTTCGACGCCATCGAGCTGCACGGCGCCCACGGCTACCTGATCGATCAGTTCTTCTGGAACGGCACCAACGTCCGCGACGACGTGTTCGGCGGGCCCACCATCGGCGAGCGCAGCAAGTTCGCCGCCGAGATCCTGAAGGCCGTCCGCGCCGCCGTCGGCCCGGACTATCCGGTGATCATCCGCCTGTCGCAGTGGAAGCAGCAGGACTACGCGGTCAAGAACGCCGAGACGCCCCAGCTGCTGGAGGCCTGGCTGCAGCCCCTGGCCGACGCCGGGGCCGATATCTTCCATTGCAGCCAGCGCCGCTTCTGGGAGCCGGAGTTCGAGGGCAGCGACCTGAACTTCGCCGGCTGGGCCAAGAAGCTGACCGGCGCCCCGACCATCACGGTGGGCTCGGTGGGCCTGTCGGGCGAATTCATCGCCGCCTTCGGCGGCGAAGGCAGCCAGCCGGCCTCGCTGGACGGCCTGCTGGAACGCCTGGAGCGCGACGAGTTCGACCTAGTGGGCGTCGGCCGCGCGATCCTGCAGGACCCCGAATGGGTGGTGAAGGTCCACGAGGGCCGGACGGACGAGCTGCAGAACTTCGAGCGCTCGGCGCTGGGGGTGCTGTACTGATCTGAGCTTTCCCTCCCCCTCGTGGGGAGGGGGGCCCTGGCGGAGCCAGGGTCGGGTGGGGCTTGATGAGTCAGCAGGCCCCACCCGTCCGCTTCGCGTCCACCCTCCCCATGAAGGGGAGGGAGCAATCGTCAAGCGATCGTCGTCACCAGCCCGCCTTCCGCTTTCAGCGAGGCGCCGTTGGTCGCCGCCGACAGGGGGCTGGCGACATAGGCCACCAGGCTGGCGATCTCCTGCGGCTCGATCATCCGCTGCAGCAGCGACGACGAGCGGTGCTTGGAGAAGAACTCGGCCTCGTGCTCCGCCGTCGAGGCGTCCGGGTTGCTGGACACGCTTTTCAGGAAGTCGGCGATGGCCGCCGCGCGGGTCGGGCCGGGCAGGACGGAATTGACCGTCACGCCGGTGCCCTTGGTCTGCTGGGCCATGCCGCGGGCGACGGCCAGCTGGGCGCTCTTGGTCATGCCGTAGTGGACCATCTCGCCCGGGATCGCGAGGCCGCTTTCGCTGGAGATGAAGATCACCCGGCCCCAGTCGCGCTCCAGCATGCCGGGGAAATAGCCGCGCGACAGGCGCACGCCGCTCATCACGTTGACCTCGAACAGGTGCAGCCAGTCCTCGTCCGGGATGTCGGCGAACGCCTTCATCTCGTAGATGCCCAGGTTGTTGACCAGGATGTCGACGCTGGGGACGGCCTTCAGGATGGCGGCGGCGCCGTCGGCCGTGCCGGCGTCGGCGAGCACGCCCTCGACCTTGTCTCCGCCCGAGGCGCGGATGTCGGCCAGCGCCTCGTCCAGCTTGGCCTGGCTGCGGCCGGTGACGAACACCTTGGCGCCTTCCACGGCCAGGGTGCGGGCGATCTCCAGGCCGATGCCGGCGGTCGAGCCGGTCACCAGGGCGGTCTTGTCTTGCAGTTTGAGGTCCATGGCTGGGCTCCGTTGTCTGACGAGGCCTCAGATGGTCCCGCGACGACGCCAAACTACGCCGCCGCGGCGACCTGGACTTGTGAATTCAAGTCACGATCAGGACGATCACGCGTTGAAATTCAGCTTCAGGCCCGGCCTGGGCCAACGGGCCTTGTAGAGCTTGCCCGTGCCCGACGCCGTGATCCAGGCGTCGCGCATGTCGGCCCCGCCGAAGCAGATGTTGGTGACGATCACGTCCGGGAAGGCGAAGTGCTCGGTGGTCCCGTCGGGCGAGAAGGCGGTGATCCCGCCGTTGATGATCGTGGCCACGCAAACCATGCCGTCGGCCTCGACCGCCAGGCTGTCCAGCAGCTGGTAGCCCGGCAGGTTGCAGACCACGTTGCCGGGCTGCAGGGGCGCGGGGTCGGCCAGGACGCCGGGCGAGGCCACGTCGAACGACCACAGCCGCCCCAGCATGGTGTCGGCCATGTAGACCGTCTTCTCGTCGGGCGAGAGGCCCACGCCGTTGGGCGAGACGAAGTGGTCGCGCCAGCGGGTGATCTTCGAGCCGTCGGCCAGGGCGTAGTACAGCGCCCCGTACTTGCGGCCCTCGGGCGTCGAGCAGCCGTGGTCGGTGAACCAGAGGCCGCCTTGCTTGTCGAACACCAGGTCGTTGGGCCCGACCAGCCGCTTGCCGTCGCATTCGGTGTAGAGCGTGGTGATCGCCCCGGTGGCGATGTCGACCCGCTGGATCGAGCCGCCCGTGTGCGTCGGCGGCGTGGGGCCGGGGATGTTCAGGCCGTTGGCCTCGAAGAACTGGAAGGCGCCGCCGTTGTTGGTGACGTAGATCGCCCCGTCCGGGCCGATGGCCGCGCCGTTGGGGCCGCCGGGGACCTCGGCGACGGTCTCCTTGCGGCCGTCGGGATGCACCCGGGTCAGGACCTGGCCCTGGATCTCGGTGAGGATCACCGAGCCGTCGGCCATGGCGATCGGGCCTTCCGGAAACCGCAGACCCTCGGCGACGAGTTCCAGCTGCATGCGTCTCTCCCTGGGACGGCGCCTCTGACGGGCGCGCCCAGGGAGTAAACGGGCGTTTGAAGGTGGCGGCAAGTTTCCGGTGGGGCAGCGTCCGGGACGGGGACATGCCCTTGCGGCGTGTCCCCATCGGCAGTCACGGAGCCAAGACTTGGGGACACGCCCCAAGGGCGTGTCCCCGGCTCTAGTTCAGATCATAAAGCTCATAGGCGATCAGGCCGCCGTCGCCGCCCAGGAAGGCGCGGCCGTGGGCCGAGCGGACCAGGGCCTCGCGGTCCACCCACTTGGGCGTGGCGTCCGAGGCGTCGGCGCCCTCCATGGCGCAGGGCACGGTCAGGCGGACGGACTGGCGGGGCTTGAAGCGCTTGCCGCGCTCGGCCCGGATCGCCCGGCCGAACACCCGGCAGCTGGCGACCTCGCCGCCGTCCAGCAGCCGCACCTTGACCACGTTGAAGATCACCACGTCGGTGGCCGCGGCCCGCGCCAGGCTGTCGCTCTGGCCCAGGCTGACGTCGGCGGATGCGGCTCCGGCCGCGCCCAGGGCCAGCACGCAGAGCAGGGCGGTCAGCTGACGCATCATCGGCGCTCCAGCACACGAAAGACGAAGGCGTGGTCGTCGTCCGGACCGGCAGGATGCGCCTCGCGGCGCACTTCCGTCCAGGCCGCTTCGTCGAAGGCGGGGAAGCTGACGTCGCCCTCGACCTTCGCCTGGACCTCGGTCAGGTAGAGGCGCTTGGCCTTGGGCAGGGCGGTCTCGAACAGGGCCCGGCCGCCGATCACGCAGACCTCGTCGACGCCGTCCTCGGCCGCCTGTTCCTTGGCCATCTGCACGGCCTCCAGGAAGCTCTCGCAGACCACGGCCTGGCTAGGGTCGAACGAGCCGTCGCGCGACAGCACGATGTTCATCCGGCCGGGCAGGGGCTTGCGGGGCAGGCTGTCCCAGGTCTTGCGGCCCATGATCACCGGCTTGCCCATCGTGCAGGCCTTGAAGATCTGGAGATCGGACTTCAACCGCCAGGGCAGGTCGTTGTCGCGGCCGATGACGCCGTTGAGCGAACGGGCTACAGGGCCGACGGTAAGGATAACGGACATGGGGCCTGTCTTAGCCCCCAACCCCGCAGGATGTCGATGAGTCGACGCTAGCGGGCGGGAGCGGTCAGCACCAAATGCTCGCGTTCGGGCGTCACGCCGGCCCGCCAGACGAGTCGGGAAAGCATGACCACATAGGCCTGCATCCGCCCCCGGGTGGCCAGATCGGCCTTCGCCCCGTGATCGACCGCCGACAGGGTCCCGCCGCCCGACCGCGCGCCCGCCAGCGGCTGGGCCAGGGCGGCGGCGAGACCGGCGCCGCTCGACCAGTCGTGATCGGTCAGGGAGATCGCCTGCAGGGTCTCGAACGGCTTGTCCGCCGAGCCGTCCTTGACGGCGGCCAGGGTCTGTTTGGCGATCTCGCTGACCGGCTTGCCGTCAGCGCCCGTCATGGTCTGGCGCATGGTCAGTTCGTTCGTGCCGTCGATGTGCAGCATGGCGATCGTGGGCGCGGCGATCTCCGGCGGCGCGCGCAGCGAGGGGCAGATCTCGCCGGCCGAAAGATTGCAGATCTCGGTCTTGGCCAGTTCGCCGTACAAGCTGGCGGCCAAGCCGGGGTCGGCCTTGTCCAGCCCGGTCTCGTCGAAGCGCCAGGCGCCTTCGCGCTGGACCGTGATCGGTGCGCTCGAGGCTTGGCGCGCCTTGATGAAGGCGGCCATCTTGGCCACGGGTTCGCGCCGGGCGCGCCAGGTCGAGAACAGGTAGTCGTCGCGGACTTGGAAGGCCATGGCGCTGATTTCCAGCACGGTGTCGCCGTCCTTGGGCGACAGGCAGTAGACCATGATCTGGCCCCAGCCCGGGAGGGCGGGATCGACGACCACGCGCTTGCTCTGCTCGGCGCAGCGCGCGTTCTTGGACTGGCGGACGCCCTCCATCACCTGCGCCAAGGTGGCGCCCGGCGGCACGGGCGTGACGCTGAAGCCGATCAGATCGACATAGGCGGCGCCGCCTTGATCCTTGGGCGTGATCTCGCCCAGCTCCGAGCGGCCGTCGGCCGAATAGGTCCCGACGAACCAGCCCTGCGGGATGACCGGGACGATGATGGTCGAGCGCAGGCTGACCGGCGGCGGCGCGGCGGCCTGGGCCGACGAGACGGTCAGCGCCGCGACAAGCGCGCCGGCCAGTGCGCGAAAGACCTGAAACCGCATGAGCATCCCCCACTTGAGGTGGAAAGCTCTACCACAGGTTCATGACACGGGAAGACGGCGGTCGCCGTCAGGCGCCGAACGGGACCACGATCTGTTGGGCCGAGGCCCGGGCGATCAGTTCGCCGTCGGGGCGGCGGAAGTCGGCCTCGACATGGATCATGCCCTTGGTCCGGGCGACCACGCGGCCTTCGATCGTCAGGACCTCGGCCTTGCCCACCCGGATGAAGTCGACCTTCAGGTTGCTGGTGCGGAACATGGCGTCGGCGGGCGCGGCGGTCATGGCCGCGAAGGCCAGGATCTGGTCGGCCAGGGCGGCGACGTAACCGCCGAACAGCGAGCCGTCGACGTTCAGCAGTTCCGGGGCCGGCGTCCAGGTCTTGCGGACCCAGCCCTCGCCCCAGTCGTCCAGGCCGCCCAGCTTCAGGGTCTGGACGACGGGCGGCAGGACGACGTCGCCGCCCTTGATCTGGTCGAGCCGGTCGGTGGCCCAGGTCAAACGGCGACCGCCGCCTTGATGTGCGGGTGGGCCTCGTAGCCTTCCAGCTGGAAGTCCTCGTATTCGAAGGCGAACAGGTCGCGCTTGTCGGCCATCTTCAGGGTGGGGAAGGGCTTGGGCTCGCGCTGGATCTGCTCGCGGGCCTGGTCCAGGTGGTTCAGGTAGAGATGCGCGTCGCCGAAGGTGTGGACGAACTCGCCTGGCTCAAGGCCGACGACCTGGGCGACCATGATCGTCAGCAGGGCGTAGGAGGCGATGTTGAACGGCACGCCCAGGAAGACGTCGGCGCTGCGTTGGTAGAGCTGGCAGCTCAGCTTGCCGTCGGCCACGAAGAACTGGAACAGGCAGTGGCAGGGCGGCAGGGCCATGTCCTCGACGTCGGCCGGGTTCCAGGCGCTGACGATGTGGCGTCGGCTGTTGGGATTGGTCTTCAGGCCTTCGACCAGATTGGCGATCTGGTCGATCGACTGACCGTTGGGCGCGGCCCACGAGCGCCACTGCTTGCCGTAGACCGGACCCAGGTCGCCGTTCTCGTCGGCCCACTCGTCCCAGATCTTGCAGCCGTTGTCCTGCAGGTAGCGCACGTTGGTGTCGCCCTTCAGGAACCACAGCAGCTCGACGATGATCGAGCGCAGGTGCAGCTTCTTGGTGGTCAGCACCGGGAAGCCCTGTGCCAGGTCGAAACGAATCTGCCGGCCGAACACCCCCAGGGTGCCGGTACCCGTGCGGTCGCCGCGCTGGACGCCGTTCTCCAGGATGTCGGCGAGCAGGTTCAGGTACTGCCGCTCGGGATGGTCGGCGGGAGCCTGTTCGGCGTGGATCGGCGCGATGGCGTTCATGGTCCCCAAGGTGGGACAGAATCAGCCTTCCATCCAGTGCGGCACAGGCACTCATCCACATCCGATGGAGACTTGTCCCTCCCCCTTGAGGGGAGGGTGGCCCTGGCGGAGCCAGGGTCGGGTGGGGTTTGATGAGTCAGAAGACCCCACCCACCAGCTTCGCTGGTCCCCCCTCCCCACAAGGGGGAGGGAAGGCGTGTTCCTTCAACCCGCGAAGCCGCCCTCGTCGAGGAACGCCTGTTCCGCCGCCGTGGTCGTGCGGCCCAGGGCGGCGTTGCGGTGCGGGAACCGGCCGAAGCGGGCGATGATGTCGCGGTGGGCGATGGCCCATTTCAGGCTGTCGGCGTCGCCGGTGTCCTTCAGCAGCCCCTCGAACAGGCCGATGCTGGTCTCCTGGTCGGCCAGGGATTCGGAATGCTCGTAGGGCAGGTAGAAGAACGGCCGCAGCGTGGGTTCGACGGCCTTGTCGTGGCCGGCGGCGATGGCGGCGGCCGCGATCGCCCGGGCCTTGCCGTCGGTGGCGAAGGCGTGGCCGCCGCCCCGGTAGAGGTTGCGGGGGAACTGGTCGAGCAGGATCAGCAGGGCCAGGGCGCCCTCGGCCTGATCCGCCCAGGCGTCGTACTTGCCCCGCGCGGCGGCCAGGTGGACGGGTTCGAACTTCAGCCGGATGGCCTCGTCGAAGGCGTCGGACTTGGCGAACCACTTGTCGGGTCCGGCGGCGGTCCAGAAGCCCAGCACGTCCTGTGGTTTGGCGGTCATCAAGTCTCTCCCGGCGGCGGCGTTCGACGGATCGCGTCGTTCAAACGCGGTTCATCGAGCAAGGACGACACTGCTTACAAGGGATGAGCGACAGGGCCGATGCAAGGCCCCTTGGAGCACTTGGAAAGCAATGAAACGTCTGATCACGACGGCTGTGGTTCTGTCCTTACTGGGCGGGGTCTCGGCGCACGCCGCCGGCGCGGG
>NZ_JBBEUD010000032.1:0-47508 GCF_037402475.1 Caulobacter sp. CCG-8 | reverse complement strand
GGAGCAGCGGTCGCGGCGCCGCCTTCGGTCACCACGCCCAGCACCGTGCCCGGCACCACGGTCGCGCCTTCCTCGGCGGCGATCGAGGCCAGGACGCCGTCGGCCGGAGCCACGACTTCCAGGCTGACCTTGTCGGTTTCCAGTTCGACGAGCAGCTCGTCCTTCTTCACCGCCTCCCCGGCCTTCTTGGTCCAGCGCGCCACCGTCGCTTCGGTGACGGATTCGCCGAGGGCGGGGGTCATGATGTCGGCCATGTGGGGTTCCGATTGTCTCGTGTTCAGGTCGGGCGGGTTCAGATCAGGCAGGACGAAGCGATCAGGCGAACGCTTCGTTCAGGAAGGTCTCGAGCTCTTTCATGTGACGGCTCATCAGACCCGCGGCCGTGGAGGCCGAGGCCGGACGGCCGACGTAACGGGCGCGCTTGGCCTTCACGTTCAGCTTGTCGAGCGTCAGCTCGATCCACGGATCCACGAAGGTCCAGCCGCCCATGTTCTTGGGTTCTTCCTGGCACCAGACCAGGTCGGCGTTCTTGAAGCGGCCCAGCAGCTGCATCAGCGACTTCATCGGCCACGGATAGAACTGCTCCAGGCGCACGATGTAGACGTCGTCGCGGCCCAGCTTGGCGCGCTGGTCGATCAGGTCGAAGTAGACCTTGCCCGAGCAGGCGATGACGCGCTTGATCTGATCGTCGCTCTTCAGGGTGACGCCGCCGACGTCGCAGCCGGCCTCGGCGCCGTCCACCATCACGCGGTGGAAGCCCGAACCCTCGGTGAAGTCCGACAGGTTCGAGACGGCGCGCTTGTGGCGCAGCAGGCTCTTGGGCGTCATGACGACCAGCGGCTTGCGGAACTCGCGGTGCATCTGGCGACGCAGGGCGTGGAAGTAGTTGGCCGGCGTCGTGCAGTTGACGATCTGCATGTTGTCTTCCGCGCACGACTGCAGGAAGCGCTCGAGGCGCGCCGAGCTGTGCTCGGGGCCCTGGCCTTCGTAGCCGTGCGGCAGCAGCATCACCAGGCCGCTCATCCGCAGCCACTTGCGCTCGCCCGAGCTGATGAACTGGTCGATCACCACCTGGGCGCCGTTCACGAAGTCGCCGAACTGGCCTTCCCACAAGGTCAGGGTGTTCGGGTCGGCCAGCGAGAAGCCGTATTCGAAGCCCAGCACCGCCTCTTCCGACAGGGCCGAGTCGATGACCTCGTAGTGGGCCTGGCCGGCGCGGATGTTGTTCAGCGGCGTGTAGTGCTCTTCGGTCTTCTGGTCGATGACGTCGGAGTGGCGCTGGGTGAAGGTGCCGCGGACCGAGTCCTGACCCGACAGGCGGACCGGGAAGCCCTCGTCCAGCAGGGTGGCGAAGGCCAGGTGCTCGGCGGTGCCCCAATCGATGCCTTCGCCCTTCTCGATCGCCTCGCGGCGGTTCTCGATGGCGCGCTTGACGGTCTTGTGGGCGTCGATGCGGTCCGGGACGGTCGTGATCTGGCGACCGATCTCCAGCAGGCGGGTCTTGGGGAAGGCGGTCTTGCCGCGACGGTCTTCGTCGCCCGGCAGGGCCAGGCCCTTCCACTTGCCGTCCAGCCAGTCGGCCTTGTTGGCCTTGTAGCCCTTGCCGGCCTCGAATTCCGTGTCGAGGAAGCTCTCGAATTCGCTGACCCAGGCGTCGGACTCGGCCTGGGTGATCACGCCCTCGCCGATCAGGCGGTTGGCATAAAGCTCGCGGGTCGGCGGGTGCCCCTTGATCTTGGCGTACATGATCGGCGACGTCATGGTCGGGTCGTCGCCTTCGTTGTGGCCGAAGCGACGGTAGCAGAACATGTCGATGACCACGTCCTTGCCGAACTTCTGCCGGTACTCGGTCGAGACCTTGGCGGCGAAGACGACGGCTTCGGGATCGTCGCCGTTCACGTGGAAGATCGGGGCCTCGACCATCAAGGCCACGTCCGACGGATACGGGGACGAGCGCGAATAGCGCGGGCTGGTGGTGAAGCCGATCTGGTTGTTGACGATGAAGTGGATGGTGCCGCCCGTGCGGTAGCCCTTCAGGCCCGACAGGGTGAAGCACTCGGCCACCACGCCCTGGCCCGCGAAGGCCGCGTCGCCGTGCAGCAGCAGCGGCAGCACGTGGCCGCGGCCGGCGTCGGGCTGCTCGCGCAGGGTGAAGGCCTGCTTGGCGCGGGCCTTGCCGATCACCACCGGGTTGACGATCTCCAGGTGCGACGGGTTGGCGGTCAGCGACAGGTGGACCTTGTTGTCGTCGAACTCACGGTCCGACGAGGCGCCCATGTGGTACTTCACGTCGCCCGAACCCTCGATGTCCGAGGGCACCGACGAACCGCCTTGGAATTCGTGGAAGATCACGTGGTAGGGCTTGCCCATCACGGCGGCCAGCACGTTCAGGCGGCCGCGGTGCGGCATGCCCAGGACGATGTCCTTCACGCCCAGCGCGCCGCCGCGCTTGATGATCTGCTCCATGGCCGGGACCATGGCCTCGCCGCCGTCCAGGCCGAAGCGCTTGGTGCCGGGGAAACGCTTGTGCAGGAAGCGTTCGAAGCCCTCGGCCTCGATCAGCTTCTTCAGGATGGCGACCTTGCCCTCCTTGGAGAACACGATCTCCTTGTCGCGGCCCTCGATGCGCTCCTGCAGCCAGGCCTTCTCGGTCGGGTCCGAGATGTGCATGTACTGCACGCCGACGGCGTCGCAGTAGGTGCGGCGCAGGATCGTCAGGATCTCGCGGATCGACGAGGTCTCCAGACCCAGCACGAAGTCCAGGAAGATCGGGCGGTCGTAGTCGGCTTCGGCGAAGCCGTAGGTCGCCGGGTCCAGCTCGGGGGCGGCGGGCTTGGGTTCCAGGCCCAGCGGGTCGAGGTTGGCGGCCAGGTGGCCGCGCATCCGGTAGGCCCGGATCATCATGATGGCGCGCAGGCTGTCCAGCGTGGCGGCGCGGACGGCTTCGGCGGACGAGCCGGGGGCCTTGGCCTCGATGGCCTTGGAGACCTTGGCCTCGACGGCCGGGGCGACGGTCGGCCACTGGCCGTCGATCGCCGACAGCCAGTCGGGACGCAGGGCCGGGGTCGGACGCGGGGTCCAGGCCGGATCCTTGGCGGCGGCCTTGACCTGGTCGGCCTGGTCCGAGAGCGTGGCGAAGAAGGCGGCCCAAGAGGGCTCGACCGATCCGGGGTTCTCCGCCCACCGGGCGTAGAGATCTTCCACGAATGCCGCGTTGGCTCCGTAGAGGAACGAGGTCTCGGTCAAGACCTGATTGATGATGCCTGCGTCGTCCGCCATCGTCTTTGCCTTACGATCCTTTTACGCCACTGCTTAGTGCCGTTGCGTAAATATAGTCTCTCAATCACCGGACGCCCGTATAACGAACGGGGCCCAGGTGATTTTTTCGGATCGTCGACTGGCGGTCGCAAAAAACCTGGGCCCCGCGCGGGGCGGGGTTTCGGTGTCGTCTGTTAGCCCTTGAGCACCTCGAGCAGGGTCTCGCCCAGCTTGGCCGGCGACGGCGAGACGCGGATGCCCGCCTCTTCCATCGCCGCGATCTTGTCCTCGGCGCCGCCCTTGCCGCCCGAGATGATCGCGCCGGCGTGGCCCATGTGACGGCCGGGAGGAGCCGTGCGGCCGGCGATGAAGCCGACCATGGGCTTCTTGCGGCCGCGCTTGGCTTCGTCCTTCAGGAACTGGGCCGCTTCTTCCTCGGCCGAGCCGCCGATCTCGCCGATCATGACGATCGACTTGGTGGCTTCGTCGGCCAGGAACAGCTCCAGCACGTCGATGAACTCGGTGCCCTTGACCGGGTCGCCGCCGATGCCGACGGCCGTGGTCTGGCCCAGGCCCGCGTTGGTGGTCTGGAACACGGCTTCGTAGGTCAGGGTGCCCGAACGCGACACGACGCCGACCGAGCCTTCCGAGAAGATCGAGCCCGGCATGATGCCGATCTTGCACTGCTTGGGCGTCAGGACGCCGGGGCAGTTCGGGCCGATCAGGCGCGACTTGCTGCCTTGCAGGGCCTTCTTCACGCGCACCATGTCCAGCACCGGGATGCCTTCGGTGATGCAGACGATCAGCGGGATTTCCGCGTCGATGGCTTCCAGGATCGAGTCGGCCGCGAAGGGCGGCGGGACGTAGATCACCGAGGCGTCGGCGCCGGTGGCTTCCTTGGCTTCGCCGACGGTGTCGAACACCGGCAGGCCGATGTGCGTCTGGCCGCCTTTGCCGGGGGTGACGCCGCCGACCATCTTGGTGCCGTAGGCGATGGCCTGTTCGGAGTGGAACGTGCCCTGGGCGCCGGTGATGCCCTGGCAGATGACCTTGGTTTCAGAACCGATGAGGATCGACATGATTAGCGAGCACCCTTCACGGCCGCGACGATCTTCTCGGCGCCGTCAGACAGATCGTTGGCGGCGATGACGTTCAGGCCGCTTTCCGAGATGATTTTCTTGCCGAGTTCGACGTTGGTGCCTTCCAGGCGGACCACCAGCGGAACCTTCAGGCCGACTTCCTTCACGGCGGCGATGACGCCTTCCGCGATGATGTCGCAGCGCATGATGCCGCCGAAGATGTTGACCAGGATGCCCTTCACGGCCGGGTCGGCGGTGATGATCTTGAAGGCCGCGGTGACCTTCTCCTTCGAGGCGCCGCCGCCGACGTCCAGGAAGTTGGCCGGCTCGGCGCCGTACAGCTTGATGATGTCCATGGTGGCCATGGCCAGGCCGGCGCCGTTGACCATGCAGCCGATCTCGCCGTCCAGGGCGATGTAGGCCAGGTCGTACTTCGAGGCTTCGATTTCCTTGGGGTCTTCTTCGCTCTCGTCGCGCAGGGCGCGGATGTCCGGGTGGCGGAACAGCGAGTTGCCGTCGAACGACAGCTTGGCGTCCAGGACCCGCAGGTGGTCGTCGGCGGTGACGATCAGCGGGTTGATCTCCAGCATGGCCATGTCCTTGGCCAGGAACGCCGTGTAGAGCTGGGTCAGCAGGGTGGCGGCTTCCTTGGCGAGGCCGCCGGTCAGGCCCAGGGCCTTGGCCAGGGCGCGCTGGTGGGTCGGCCACACGCCCGTCGCCGGGTCGATCGAGAAGCTATGGATCTTTTCGGGGGTGGCGTGGGCCACGTCCTCGATGTCCATGCCGCCTTCGGTCGAGGCGACCACCGAGACCATCGAGGTCTCGCGGTCGACCAGCAGCGACAGGTAGAATTCCTTGGCGATCGCCGCGCCCTCTTCGATGTAGAGGCGGTTGACCTGCTTGCCCTTGGGGCCGGTCTGGTGGGTCACCAGCACGCGGCCGAGCATTTCCTCGGCGTTGGACTTGACGTCGGCGACCGACTTGACGACGCGGACGCCGCCCTTGGCGTCGGGGCCCAGGCCCTCGAACTTGCCCTTGCCACGGCCACCGGCGTGGATCTGGGACTTCACGACGAACACCGGACCGCCCAGCTTTTCAGCGGCGGCCGCGGCCTCCTCGACGGTGAAGGCGGGATAGCCGCGCGGAACGGGAGCGCCGAACTCTGCGAGGACGGCTTTGGCTTGGTGTTCGTGGATGTTCATGAGGGACCGGTCTCGACGACGGCTTCTGAAAATTGTGGCCGGGTTATAGGAGCGTGATTTCGCAGGCGCAACCGCGCTTGGACCGATTAATCAGCCTATCTGAAAAAGTGGGGTTCTGTCGCGCAAGCCCGGAACCGCTTGGACTTTTTCACCGAACATCGGCTTCCCAAGGGTCAAGCCGCCCTCATCCCGTCCACAAAAAAGGTACCGCTACCACTCGCAGGAGCGAATGACAGCCTTGTCATACCCCCTGGGTTGCCGATCACTTGACCGTCGCGGTCGCCCGACGCTCGAGTTTTCCCCAGCCCACACGTCCGCCGCGCGCCGCCGTCAGCACCGACTTGACCACCACGTAGTACATCAGCTGGCGGTAGCCGAAGCGCTGGACGGGCAGGTACGGCAGGTCGGCCCAGGGCGCGCGTTTCTCCAGGGCCATGCCCAGGGCGCCGGCCGACAGGTCGACCAGGATGAACACCGCCCAGTAGAGCAGCCCCCGGATCGTGTCGTCGGGCGACCACTCCACGGGGTGGGCGACGGCGCCGTAGAGACCCGAGATCAGGCTCCAGACCACCGCCAGGTCGACCAGGGGCGCGGCCACGGCCAGCAGGATCTGGAACAGCCAGATCTGCGGCAGGGCCACGAAGCCCAGGGCGGGCGTCTTGGGATTGAACAGCGCCGCGCGGTGCTTCCAGACGCACTGCAGGGTGCCGAACGACCAGCGGAAGCGCTGCTTCAGCAGGCCGCTGACGGTGTCCGGCGCCTCGGTGAAGGCCTGGGCCGAGGGGTCGAAGGCCACCTTCCAGCCGGCGCGCTGGCAGGCGATCGTCAGGTCCTGGTCCTCGGCCAGGGTGTCAGCCGGATAGCCGCCCAGGTCGTCCAGCACGCTCTTGCGCCAGGCCCCAACCGCGCCGGGCACCACGGTCACCGCGCCGAGGGCGGCCAGGGCGCGGCGCTCCAGGTTCTGGGCGGTGACGTATTCCAGGGCCTGCCAGCGGGTGACGATGTTCAGGCGGTTGCCGACGATGGCGTTGCCGGCCACCGCCCCGATCCGGGGATCCTGGAACCAGCGGACGAGGCGTCCAATGGTCTTCGGCGGGAAGAGCGTGTCGGCGTCCAGGGCCACGACATAGTCGCCCTTGGCCACGGCCAGGCCGCGGTTGACCGCCCGCGCCTTGCCGCCGTTCTCGAAGCTCAGCAGCGTCACGCGCGGATTGTCGCCGTGGGCGCGGCGCACCTCCTCGGCCGTGTTGTCCTTGGAGCCGTCGTCGAGGACCAGGACCTCGATGTTCCTCCACTCGGACTCCAGGATCCGCGACACCGAGGCGGCGATCACCTTCTCCTCGTTGAAGCAGGGGATCAGCACGCTGACCAGCGGGCCGGTCGCGGGGTCCAGGTTCTCGGGGCTCTCGTGCGTCCAGCGGTGGACCAGGGCCAGGCAGGCCAGGAACACCAGCCGCGCCAGGCCCAGGGCGATGGCGGTCAGGAACAGGGTGGTCAGCAGCACCTTCAGTCCCCGGAACAGGCCGAAGCCCAGCCGGTCCAGCGCCAGGGCGATGGGGTCGCGGTCGCTCTTGGGCATGGCCTGCTCGGGCGTCATGCCCGCCAGCTCGCCGACCGTCACCAGGCGGTAGCCACGCGCGCGGATCTGGTCGATCAGCTCGGGCAGGGCCTTGACGGTGTTGGCGCGGTTGCCGCCGGCGTCGTGCAGCAGCACCACCTGGCCGGGCCGGTCGCCGGGGTGGTCCAGGCGCTCCAGCGTGCGGTCGATGATCGTCTGGGGCGGGGGCTTCTGCCAGTCGTCGGTGTCGATCCGCAGGCCGACCGCCAGATAGCCCAGGGTCTGGGCCGACAGCAGGGGCGTGACCTCGTGCGGCGTCGACGGCTCGGCGTCGCCGAAGAACGGCGGGCGGAACAGGCGCATCGAGCGGCCGGTGATCACCTCGAACAGCCGCTGGGTGGCGTTCAGCTCGACGTCGGTCTGGGCGACGGGGATTTCGCCGATGTTGGGGTGGGTCCAGGTGTGGCTGCCCACGTCATGGCCCTCGGCGACCTCGCGCTTCACCAGGTCGGGCCGGTTCTGCATGTTCTCGCCGATCACGAAGAACGTGGCCGGGGCGTTCTTTTCCTTGAGGATGTCGAGGATCTTGGGCGTCCAGCGCGGGTCGGGGCCGTCGTCGAAGGTCAGGGCCACCAGGCCGGGCTTCTGGCCGTAGCGCTGGATCACGTACGAGCTGGGCAGGACGTCGTAGGTCTGGTCGGCGATCAGGCCGGTGTCGGGGTCGAACTCCAGCGACCGCTTGCCGGGGGTGGGCAGGTTGGTCACCCGCAGGACCTCGCCGCCGCCGTCGAAGTCCACGCTCTGGCCGGCGGGGATGCTGGTCAGGGCCTGGGCCGAGGCCTGGCCGTAGGGCTTGCCCAGCACGCTCCAGACGCCCGGGTCCTCCATGCCCATCCGCCACAGGCCGTAGCCGCGCGGCTTCCAGGCGTCGGTGACCTTGACCTCGTTGAACAGGGTCGCCGCGTCCAGGAACCAGACCACGTGGCCGTCGCCGTTGTCGTCGGTGTAGGTGTAGGTCGGGTTCAGGGCGTCGTCGTCCATGTCGATGGTCGCGTCGGCGTCCTGGGCGTTGCGGATGGCCTCGTGGAAGGTGGCCGGCGCGCCCGAGGCGGGGGTCCCGTCCTTCTTCAGCGTCCAGTCGTAGCCGTAGGCGCCCAGGGCCAGGATCGTGCGGCCCGGGTCCAGCTTGGCGAACCGCTTGGCCAGTTCGCTCTCGTACCAGTCCTGGCCGGCGTTCGGCCCGGGATCGCCGCCGGCGTAGTGCTGGTCGTAGGCCATCAGCACCAGGGTGTCGGACGAGTCCTGCAGCGCCTTCAGCGGCCAGCCCTGCTCGTCGAACGGCGCGGTGACCCAGACCTCGCGGCCCTGGGGCTTGAGCACCGCCCGGGCCTCGTCCAGCAGCTTGGGATAGTTGGCCAGCCCCTTGGGCGACAGGTTCTCCAGGTCGAAGACATAGCCGCCGTAGCCGCGCCGGACGGCCAGGTCGGCCAGGCCGGCGATCAGCTTGGCCCGCGCCTGGGGATTGGCCAGCAGGGCGTCGCCCAGCGGTCCGTTGAAGGCGGCGTTGGCCGAGTTGTGGACCAGGGGCAGCACGGCCGGATGGTTCGGGGCGGCGGCGATCCGGGCCACGCCCTGCGGGTCGTCGTCCACGGCGATGTCGCCGCCGGGGCCCTTCAGCGCCACCCACTGCGGCGAGACCACGTCCAGCTTGTCGATGTTGCGGCGCAGGGACTCGCGGGAGTCCTCGTCCCAGCTGACATAGAAGCCGACGCTGATCGGCCGCGACTGGGCCGAGCCC
The DNA here is from genome assembly GCF_037402475.1 of Caulobacter sp. CCG-8. NCBI lineage: Bacteria > Pseudomonadati > Pseudomonadota > Alphaproteobacteria > Caulobacterales > Caulobacteraceae > Caulobacter > Caulobacter sp. CCG-8. The sequence goes on along the minus strand of NZ_JBBEUD010000032.1, from coordinate 38,613 downwards.
CCTTCTCCCCCTTGGGTGGCGCTCGCCGTGGGGCGGGGCACCTTGCGCCAGTCCAGGTTCGGCTTCAGCCGGTGCGCCGATTCCTTGTGCAGCGACGACAGGACGTGCGGGTCCTTCAGCGTCACCGAGGGCAGGCGCGGGGCGAAGGCCAGGGTGGCCAGGAAGGCGGCGACGATCGCCGCCAGGGCCGACAGCACGATCCCCAGGATCAGCCGCATCCTCCGGTCCCGCCGCCCGGTGGGGTCATGGAAGATATGCCGGTCGTCACTGCCCATGGTCGCGGTCCCGCGTTCGTCAGCGGGCTCTTGTAACCTGAACGTGTCGGAACGGTGGCGTTTTCGCCGCTGCGCCCAAACGTCTCAGCCTAGTCGACCCAGTCCTTGGCCAGCCGTCGCGAGGCCAGGAAGAACAGCAGGGCCGCGACCAGGTAGAACCCCATGCCGGTATAGATCGACCAGCGCAGGGATTCAGCCCCGAACGTGGGCTTCAGCAGATCCGAGACCAGGCCGAAATAGTAGGTGCCGACCGCGATCCCCAAAAGGTTGTTGATCAGCAGGAACAGGGCGGAGGCCGTGGTGCGCATCGGGGCCGGGGCCAGGTGCTGGACGGCGGCGGTGATGGGTCCCAGCCAGGCCAGGTTCAGTCCGGTCGGGATCAGGAAGATCGCGAAGGCCAGGGCCAGGGCCGCGCTCCCGCCCATCCCGCCGACCAGCGACCCGCTGTTCATGGCCAGCAGGAAGCAGGGCACAGAGATCAGGAAGGCCACGGCCGGCGTCAGCGGATAGCCGGCCTTGGACTTCGCGCCCAGTCGATCGGCCACGGCGCCGCCCAGCCAGATGCCCAGCAGGCCGCCGAAGAAGGCGATGCCCGAATAGTACCAGGCCGTCTCGCGCAGGGTCAGGCCCAGGCTGCGCATGAAGAACGACGGCAGCCACAGGGCCACGCCGTAGCCGCAGACCGACGACGAGGCCGCGCCGAACGAGAGGAGCCAGAAGCTGGGCTTCTTCGCCAGCACCCCGACCACCTCGCCCAGCGGCGCGGCGGGGGCCTGGACGGTGGTGGTGTCGCCGGCCGCCATGTCGGCCCCGCCCCGACGCGGATCGCGCACGACGAAGCGGAAGACCGGGGCCAGGGCGACGCCGATGATCCCGACCACGATGAAGGCGGTGCGCCAGCCGAAGTGCACGGCCAGCAGGCCGCCCACCAGGGCACCGGCCGCCGTGCCCAGCGGGATGCCGAAGGCGTAGGCCGCCAGGGCCCGGGCCCGCTGCGACTTGGGGAAGTAGTCGGCGATCATCGAATAGGCTGGCGCCACCCCGCCCGCCTCGCCGATGCCCACGCCCATCCGGGCCAGGAACAGCTGGGAAAAGCCGCCGGCGAACCCGCAAAGGGCGGTGAATCCGCTCCACAGGGTCAGGGCGGCGGCCATGATCCACACGCGGCTGAAGCGGTCGGCCAGCCAGGCGATCGGAATAGCCAGGGTGGTGTAGAGCAGGGCGAAGGCCAGGCCGCTCATCAGGCCGAACTGGCCGTCGGTCAGGCCGAACTCCTCCTTGATCGGCTTGGCCAGGATCCCGAGGATCTGCCGGTCCAGGAAGTTGAGCGTGTAGACCAGGATCAGCATGGCCAGCACGACGTAGCGATAGCGCGAGCCGCCGGTGGAGGTCTGCTTCTGTGCGTCGCTCATCTGATCCCGCCGCGATTCGTGAGGTGGACAAAGAAACGGCGGCGGCCCGTTTCAGCAAGCCGCCGCCGGATAGTCGAGGTCGAGGGGAGACCTAGAACTTGGCGGCCACCGTCACGCTGTAGGTGCGCGGCGGGCCGTAGAAGGCGCTGACCGAGTTGGCGAAGACGCCCGTCGCGCCGTTGGGGAAGTTGTAGCCGCCGACGCGGTAGCGTTCGTCCGACAGGTTCTTGCCCTGCAGGATCACCTTCAGCCCGCCGTCCGGCGAGGCCCAGGTGATGTTGGCGTCGTACAGCCAGTAGGCCTTCTGATCCAGGACGCTGGGCGCCTCGAACATGCTGAAGTCGCCGCGATACGAAGCCATCGGCGTCACCGTCACGCTGCCGCGGTCGCCCAGGTCGGTGGTCCAGTTAAGGCCGACGTTGCCCACCCATTCCGGCGTGTTCTGGAACACGCGGGAGTCGGCGAAGTCACGCTTGACCGGCGGGACCTGGGTCAGGTCCAGGGCCAGGTATTCGTCGTACTTCGCCTTGACGTAGCCCAGCGAGAAGTTGGCGCTGAGAGCGTGGGTCAGGACGGCAACGCCTTCCAGTTCCAGGCCGTACATGTGCGACCTGCCGACGTTCATCACCTGGCTGGCGATCGACGCGCCGACCGGGGTCTGCAGGGTGACCTGCTGGTCCTTGTACTTGGAGTAGAAGATCGCCGAATTCAGGCTCAGGCGACGGTCGAAGAACGTGCCCTTCAGGCCGCCTTCGACGGTGTCGACCGTCTCGGGCTCGTAGCCGTTGACGGTGTCGGGGGTCAGGACGACGTCGCCGCGCATGTCGAAGCCGCCGGACTTGAAGCCCTGGCTGTAGGAGACATAGCCCGTCCGCTCTTCGTCGAACTTGTAGCGCAGGCTGACGCGCGGGGTGAACTTCTCGAAGTCCTTGGAATTGGTGAAGTTCGAGCGCAACAGGCCCGGCACGGCGACGCTGTTGCCGAACAGGGGGCTGCGGATGCCGGTGAAGTTCTGGCGATAGACGTGACCGGTCTTGTCGTCCTTGGTGTAGCGGCCGCCCACCGACAGCGAGAGCTTCTCGGTCAGGTCGTAGCTGACGTCGGCGAAGGCCGCCCAGCTCTCGGTGTCGACCCAGCCCGAGGTCGCGGTGGTGGTGTTGGCCTGCGAGACCACGGTGTCGAAGGCCCCGGCCGCCGTGGCGCTCATGTAGTAGACGCCGGCCACGCCCTGCATGCGGTCCGACGAATAGACCAGCTGGAATTCCTGGCTGAACTGATGGTCGTTGTAGTGGGCCGGCACGTCGAGATAGGCGCCGGGCAGTTCGTCGAAGTCGATGGTGCCGTTGGTCGAGCCGCTGCGATAGGCGCTGATCGACTTGAAGGTCAGGGCGTCGTTGAGGGTCCATTCGCCCAGCAGCGACACGCCCTTGGTGATGACCTGGTTGTAGTCGCCCGAACCGGCGTTGGTGTCATAGACGTCCGCCGGCGGGCTGCCGCCGGGGATCAGCGCGCCGCCGAAGGCGATGGCGGGCGTTTCGCGGTGGCCGTGGCGGGGGTTGGAGTTGTCCTTCAGGTAGTCGCCCGACAGGCGGAAGAACAGCTGGTCGGTCGGCGTGAACTCCAGGGTCGCGCGGCTGGACAGGACGTCCTTGTCGTAGTGCTCGGCGCCGGTGTTGAGGTTCTTGCCATAGCCGTCGTGGTCGTACTTGGCGAAGGCCAGCGACAGGCCCAGCTGGTCGCTCAGCTTGCCCTTCACCGAGGCGATCTCGTTGTGTTCGTTGTACGAGCCAATCGTGCCCTTGATGTTGAACTCCGGCTCGCCGGTGATCTTGCGGGTCACGTACTTGATGGCGCCGCCGATGGTGTTGCGGCCGTAGAGCGTGCCCTGCGGGCCGCGCAGCACTTCGATGCGGTCGACGTCGTAGACGTCCAGCACCGCGCCTTGCGGACGGGCGATGTAGACGTCGTCGACATAGAGGCCCACGCCCGGCTCGAAGCCCCACAGCGGGTCCTGCTGGCCGACGCCGCGGATGAAGGCGATCACGGTCGAGTTCGAGCCGCGGGCGATCTGCAGGGTCAGGTTGGGGGTGGTCTGCTGCAGGGTGGTGATGTCGCCGGCGCCGATGCGCTCCAGCTTCTCGGCGCCGTAGGCCGAGACGGCCACCGGCACGTCCTTGAGGGCCTCCTCGCGGCGGCGGGCGGTGACAATCAATTCCTCGACCATCGGCGCGGCGTTGGCGCCGGGCGCCGGCGCGGCCTCCTGGGCGATGGCGGTCACGGCCGTCGCCGACCAGGCGGCGCCCGCCATCAAGGCGAGCTTGAGCATCGTCTTCATTGGGTTTCCCCTCCCCTTATGCGTTCCGTCCCGTGCCGGACAGCCCCGTTCAACGGACGCGTTTCCCGGCTTTCGCGAATTCATCGGCCCGCGAATTGGATAACACTGTCACCCAGACGGAAGCTTTGCGCCAGCCTTTTTTCACCAAGTGATGAAATGAAGGTCTGACGACTGGTCAGCCTACTGACAAGATTGGGGAATCAGCCCTGCGGAGCGCGGGCGATCACCGCCTCGAAGCCGGCGGCGCAATAGGCGAAGAGGCGCGCGCGCACCGCTCCCAGGTCGCTGGAATGGCACTCGCCGCCCGACAGGGAGTCGATGCGTCCGGTCTCGGACAAGGCCAGCATCATCGAGCCGGTCAGGAACTGGTAGCTCCAGTAGAGGTCGCGGTCCTGGGCGTCCGGACGGACCACCTTCAGGGTGTCGACCAGGCGGTGGACGACGGGGTCGAAGAACCGCGCCATGGTCTCGCCGCCCCAGGCCGGGGTGTTGTTCACCTGGGCCACCAGGGCGAAGTAGCTCTTCCACCCCTGGCCGCCGTCCTGGGAGATGCGCAGCAGGGGTTCGATGAAGGCCTCGATCACCCCTTCGACGGTCATGGTCCCGGGGTGGCTCTTCTCGTAGGCGTCCATCGACAGGACGCGGGCGCTGTTGAGGATCTCGGCCCGGCGCAGGAACACCGAGTCGAACAGCTCGCGCTTGGCGCCGAAATAGTAGTGGATCAGGGCGGTGTCGACGCCGGCCTCGGCGGCGACCTGGCGGATGGTCACCCCGTGGAAGCCGTGGCGCGCGAACAGGCCCTCGGCGGCGTCGAGGATGGTCTCCTTCAGGTCCCGCCCCGTGGCCTTGGACGGACGTCCCCGCCCCGCCGGCTTGGCCCCCGTCGCTGACTTCGGGGCGGCCGGCTGGACGCGAGGGGCTCGAACTTGCGACGTCATCTTCCGTGGTCCGCGCGTTGCTTGACCGTTCGTAGGCCTCCCGGCGCGGCCCTGGCAAGCGCGACGCGTTCCCGGGGTCAGCCGAACACCACCTGCCACATCAACCGGCCGGGCATGAAGGCGAAGGCCCCGGCGATCAGCAGGCCGCCGACGAACAGGCCCGTCATCGTCCGGCCGTGCAGGCGGACATTGTGCTTGCGGGCGGCGAACACGCCCATCGGCAGCGCGATCAGGGTCCAGCCGGCGAACAGGTGCAGGAAGCTGAAGCTCCCGGCGTTGGCGCGGTGGATGAACAGCGACGAGATCGCCGCCGTCGCCATGGCGACCACCCAGATCCAGCCCAGGGTGCGGTGGACGGTCGTCCCCTTCAGGCCCAGCATCAGGACGATCCCGATCGCCAGGGCGGTGGAGACCGCCGCCACGTGGACCTTGATCTGGACCGACGCCGCCGCCAGCGGCCCCAGGTCCGGCGCATGCAGGTGGCCCTTCAGGTGCAGGAAGCCCGCCAGCACGGCGGCGGGTCCGCGGCCCTGGGCGGCGCCCACGGCCAGGATCAGGGCCACGGTGACCGCCACCCCGATGAGCAGGGTGCGCAGAAAGCGGCGTGGACCGATTGACAGGCTGGCGTCGGACATCTTGTTTCTCCCCGAAGCGATCGCGCCGGAGCTGGGGCGATCGGGTCGGGTCCGGCTTAGGATCGACGGCGGCAGGGGTCATCCGAAGGTGCGTGAGAAAGCGTCGGCAGTTCGTGAACGGCGGGCGCCCGCCATTGGCGAAGCGCCAACGACCACCGTCCTGAAGAGCTATCTGCGGCCGCTGGTGGTGGCGGTGATCGCCGGCGCCTTCCTGGCCCTGATCGGCGCCCTGGGCACGGGCGACTCCCCGCTGGTCTCGCGCCTGGTCTACTGGATCGGCCTGTCGAGCCTGGGCGCGGTGCTGGGCACCACCGTGGCCCTGACGGTCGACCGGCTGTGGCCGGGGCTGGACTCCACCTGGTGGCGGGCCCTGGCGATCGTGGCGGTGCTGACGCCGCTGTTCACGGTCCTGGTCTGGGTGGCCGGCGGCCGGACGCCGCTGACGCTCCAGATCGCGGCGACCTATTTCGGGATCACCCTGGTGATGACCGCCGGCATGACCGCCCTGATGACTCTGGCCACCCGTCCGACGATCCAGACCCACGCCGCCCCGCCCGAGGCTCCGCCGCCGCGCTTCCTCGAGCGCCTGCCGCCGCGCCTGCGCGGAAGCGAGATCTACGCCGTCGAGGCCGAGGACCACTATCTGCGCCTGCACACCTCCAAGGGCCAGGACCTGATCCTACTGCGGCTGTGCGACGCCGTGGCCGAGCTGGAGGGGATCGAGGGCGCCCAGACCCACCGCTCCTGGTGGGTGGCCAAGGCGGCGGTGCGCGACGCCAGGCGCGGCGACGGCCGCGCCACCCTGACCCTGACCAGCGGCGTCGAGGCCCCGGTCAGCCGGGCGTATGCGCGGATGCTGCGCGAGGCGGGCTGGTACTAGGCCAAAAGAAAAAGGCTCCCCGGGGGACAAATCCAGGGAGCCTCTCCTATCCGATCGACGAGGGGACCTCGATCAGAACTCTTCCCAGTCCTCGACCTTGGTGGCGAGGGCGGTGTTCCCGCGCGAGACCGGCGCCGAGGCGCGGCCCGGGCGGACGGCGGTGGCGGGACGGGCCGGGGCGCTGGAACGGGCGGGCGCGGCCATGGCCGCGGCGCCCAGCTTGAAGCGGCCGACCAGGGCCGAGAGCTCGCCCGCCTCGCCCTTCAGCGAGTGGGTGGCGGCGGTGGCTTCCTCGACCATGGCGGCGTTCTGCTGGACGACCTGGTCCATCTGGTTCACGGCGCTGTTGACCTGGTTCAGGCCCGTGGCCTGTTCGGTGGCCGAGGCCGAGATCTCGGTGACCAGGGTGTCGATGGCGGCCACCTGGTCGACGATGCGCTGCAGGGCCTCGCCGGTCTGGCCGACCAGGCTGACGCCGGCCTCGACCTGCTGGGTCGAGGTGGAGATCAGGGTCTTGATCTCCTTGGCGGCCTCGGCCGAGCGCTGGGCCAGGGCCCGGACTTCCTGGGCGACCACCGCGAAGCCCTTGCCCGCGTCGCCGGCCCGGGCCGCCTCGACGCCGGCGTTCAGAGCCAGCAGGTTGGTCTGGAAGGCGATCTCGTCGATCACGCCGATGATCTGGCTGACCTGGTTGGACGAGGCCTCGATCTCGGTCATGGCGCTGACCGCCTGGCTGACGATCTGGCCGGACTTCTCGGCGTCGCCGCGGGCGGCGGCGACCACCGACGAGGCCTCCTTGGCGCCGGCGGCGGTCTTGCGGACCGTGGCGGTGATCTCGTCCAGGGCGGCGGCGGTCTCCTCCAGCGAGGCGGCCTGCTGCTCGGTGCGGCGCGACAGGTCGTCCGAGGCCGAGGCGATCTCGTCAGAGCCGCTGTTGACGCCGCCGGTGGCGACCGAGATGGCCTGCATCGCCTCCTGCATGCGCTGGGCGGCGGCGTTGAAGTTGGACTTCAGGCTCTCGGCCTTGGGCGAGAACGGGATGGTGATGCGGTGGGTCAGGTCGCCGCCGGCCAGGCGGTCCAGGGCTTCGTTCAGGGCGCCGATATTGACCGCGTCGCTGCGCTCGACCTCGGCCTTCTCGTCGGCCACGGCGGCGCGCTCGGCCTCGGTGGCGGCGCGCTGATCGGCGGCGGCGCCCTCCAGGCGGATCTTCTCCAGCGCGGCCTGCTTGAAGGTCTCGACGGCGGCGGCCATCTGGCCGATCTCGTCCTTGCGGCCGGCGGCGGGGATGACCACGCCGTTGTCGCCCGAGGCCAGGCGGCGCATGGCGGCGGTCATGGCCGCCACCGGACCGGCGATGCCGCCGGTCAGCAGCAGGCCGCCCGCCACGGCCATGGCGATGGTGACGCCGATGCCGATGACCAGGGCCAGGGTGGTCTCCAGCGAGGCCTTCTTCTGGGCGGCGGCCTCGGTGGCCAGCACGGCCTCGGCGTCCTTGGTGATGTCCTCGATGGCGTTCTCGACCGGCTCGACGGCCTTGTCGGCGACGCCGTCGTGCTTGACCAGCTCGACCGCCTGCGGACGGGTCAGCGGGTCGCGGCCCAGGCTCTCGCCCGGCTCGATGGCCTGGGTGCGGTAGTTGGCGTAGGCGGCCTCGACGGCGGCCACGCGGGTCAGGTCGGCCTGGTCGCCGTCGGCCAGCTTGCGCAGGTCGCCCAGGGCGGCCAGGAACTTCGGCTTGTGGGCCTCCTCCAGGCGCTTGACGTAGTATTCGTCGCCCGACAGCAGGAAGCCGCGCAGCGAGTTCTCCTGGCGGGTCAGGCGGAAGGCGGCGGTGTCGGCGGCCCGCAGGGACTCGTAGGCCCGTTCGGTGCGCGCGACCGAGCCCTCATATTCCATCTGGTTGATGAAGAGCGTGACGCCCATCGCCACGATCGTGGTGAGCATTACGGCGAACACAGCCAGCAGCTTGTGCGGAATTTTCAGGTCGCCGAAGTTCATAGCCACGCTCCATTGAGGTCGCGACGCAAAACTTCATGGACCACGGGTATTTAGCAGCAGCCTTGAAGCACGCGTCACTCGACCCATCACTGGAGCGCCAAGGTTTCCACGACATTAACTGTACTGTGGCGCAACGTCGCAGCTACATATTCTATTCCTCGATAATAACTGCGTTCACCGAAATAACTCTTATCCAAGATTGTATCCGCCAAAGGACGCGGAGCCGCTCTTGGCGGAAAACCACCTCAAGTGGCGCGCGGGCGTCCGACGAAAAATCTCGCCGGACGCGCGACTTTTCCTAGTGGGCCTCGTCCCAGTTGGCCGCGGCCCGGGCCTCGACCGTCAACGGCACCGAGATGGCCACCGCCGGTTCGGCCGCGCCCTGCATGATCTCGCGCGCCACCGCGATGGTGGCCTCGGCTTCGGCTTCCGGGGCCTCGAAGACCAGTTCGTCGTGAACCTGCAGCAGCATCTTGCTGGACAGCCCCGCCGCCTTCAGCGCGCCCGGCATGCGCACCATGGCCCGGCGCATGACGTCGGCGGCCGCGCCCTGGATCGGGGCGTTGATCGCCGCCCGCTCGGCGAACTGCCGGTGGGCCACCGACTTGCCGCCGATGTCGGGGATGTTGATCTTGCGGCCGAAGATGGTGGTGACGTAGCCGTGCTCGCGCACGAAGGCCTTGGTCGCCTCCATATAGGCCTGGATGCCCGGGAAGCGCTCGAAATAGGTCTTGATGTAGGCTCCGGCCTCGCCCTGCGGGATCGACAGCTGGTTGGCCAGGCCGAACGCGCTTATGCCGTAGACGATGCCGAAATTGATGGCCTTGGCCCGGCGGCGCACTTCCGAGGGCATGCCCTCGATCGGCACGTTGAACATCTCCGACGCGGTCATGGCGTGGATGTCCAGCCCCTCCTGGAAGGCCGTCTTCAGCTGCGGGATGTCGCCGATGTGGGCCAGCAGGCGCAGCTCGATCTGGCTGTAGTCGGCGCTGATCAGCACCTTGCCCGGCGCGGCCACGAAGGCCTTGCGGATCTTGCGGCCCTCCTCGGTGCGGATCGGGATGTTCTGCAGGTTGGGGTCGGACGACGACAGGCGGCCCGTCGTGGTCGCCGCCAGGGCGTAGGAGGTGTGGATGCGGTTGGCCCCGCCCGGCGCGATCGCGGCGATCAGGTTCTCGGTGTAGGTGCCCTTCAGCTTGGACAGCTGGCGCCAGTCCAGCAGCACGCGCGGCAACTCGTGCTCGTTGGCCAGGGCTTCCAGCACGTCGCTGTCGGTGGACCACTGGCCGGTGGCGGTCTTCTTGCCGCCCTTCAGCTGCATCTCGCCGAACAGCACGTCGCCGATCTGCTTGGGGCTGCCCAGGTTGAACGGCCGGCCGACCAGCTCCTGGGCCTTGGCCTCGAACTCGGCCATGCGCATCGAGAACTCGTTCGAGAGCCGGCGCAGGGTGTCGGGATCGACGCGGACGCCCTCGTTCTCCATGGCCGCCAGCACCGCCGGCAGCGGACGCTCCAGGGTCTCGTAGACCGTCAGCAGGCCCTCGGCGGCCAGGCGGGGCTTGAGCACATTGTAGAGCCGCAGGGTGACGTCGGCGTCCTCGGCGGCGTAGGCCGTCGCCTCGTTCAGACCCACGTGCTTGAAGCTGATCTGCGCCTTGCCCGTGCCGGCCACCTGCTTGAACGGGATCGGCTTGTGGCCCAGCCACAGCTCCGACAGCTCGTCCATGCCGTGGCCGTGCAGGCCCGCCTCCAGCACGTAGCTGATCAGCATGGTGTCCTCGATCGGACCCACCTCGATCCCGTGGCGGGCCAGGACGGCAATGTCGTACTTGGCGTTCTGGGCCACCTTCAGCACCGCCGGGTCTTCCAGCAGCGGCTTCAGCGCGGCGATCGCTTCCTCGAGCGGGATCTGTACGAGATCCGCCGCGGCCTCCAGGGCCAGGCCGTCCTTCTCGCAGTGGCCGACCGGGATGTAGCAGGCCTCGCCGGGCGCGATCGCCAGCGACACGCCGCACAGGCCGGCAGTGGCCGAGGACAGGGCGTCGGTCTCGGTGTCGAACGCCACGATCCCCTTGGCCGCGGCCTTGGCGACCCAGGCGTTCAGCGTCTCGATGTCCTGGATGCGGACATAGGCCGTGGTGTCGATCATGGCCGGGTCGGCCACCGGATTGGCCGCCGCCCGGGCGGCGGCGCCCATGTAGGACACGCCCAGCACCGGCGCGGTCGGGGTGCTGACCGGACGGTCCAAGGTGCGCGGCGCGGCCGCGGCGTTGCCGTCGCCGACCCGGCGGGCCAGGGAGCGGAACTCCATCAGCTCCAGGAAGTCGGCCAGCACGGCCTTGTCGGGCTCGCGCACCACCAGGTCGTCGATCGGCTCGGGCAGCGGGGTGTCGCAGTCCAGCTTGACCAGCTGGCGCGACAGCCGGATCTGGTCGGCGAACTCGATCAGGGTCTCGCGGCGCTTGGGCTGCTTGATCTCGCCGGCCCGGGCCAGCAGCGTGTCGAGGTCGCCGTATTCGTTGATCAGCTGGGCGGCGGTCTTGATGCCGATGCCCGGCGCGCCCGGCACGTTGTCGACGCTGTCGCCGCACAGCGACTGCACGTCGACCACCCGCTCGGGATAGACGCCGAACTTCTCGAACACCTGCTCGCGGTCGATGCGCACGCCCTTCATCGGGTCGAACATCGAGACGCCCTCGCCGACCAGCTGCATCAGGTCCTTGTCGGACGAGACGATCACCGCCTCGCCGCCCAGGTCGCGGGCCTTGCAGGCATAGGCGGCGATCAGGTCGTCGGCCTCGTAGCCGGGCAGCTCGATGGCCGGCACGCCGAACGCGCGGGTGGCCTCGCGCACCAGCGGGAACTGCGGGATCAGGTCCTCGGGCGGCGGCGGGCGATGGGCCTTGTACTTGTCGTAGAGCTGGTTGCGGAACGTCTTCTCGGAGTGGTCCCAGATCACCGCCAGGTGGGTGGGCGCATCGCCCTGCATGTCGCGCATCAGCTTCCACAGCATGTTGCAGAAGCCCTGGACGGCGCCCACCGGCAGGCCGTCGCTCTTGCGCGTCAGCGGCGGCAGGGCGTGGTAGGCGCGGAACAGATAGGCCGAGCCGTCGACCAGGAACAGCCGCACGGCGGGGCCGTCCTGGGTCATGGGACGGTCTGCTTCCGGAGCAGCGGAGGAATCGGGCGCGAGGGTGTCGGTCATGGCCGGGAAGATAGGCGGTCAGGGGCGAAGCGGAAACACCTCAGGCGGTCGCGCCATGCTGGCGCTTGTCATCAAGGGCGCCTATGCTCGCCCCTAGGCTGCATGTGTTGCGGCCCGTACGCGTATCGGGGGGATTATGAGCGTGAGACTTCTGGCGGCCCTGGCCGCGACGGCCTTGGCGGTCGCGACGCCTTCGGTCGGGCTGACGGCGGACGAGACCCTGGCCCAGCCGATCTTCGACCAGCGCGCCAAGCCTCAGGACGTCGCCGAGGCCTATCCCAAGGCCGCCTTCGCCGAAAAGGTTTCCGGCGACGTCGATCTGGATTGCACCGCCGATGCGAGCGGCCGGCTGTCCGACTGCAAGGTGACCAGCGAGGAGCCCGCCGGCAGAGGCTTCGGCGCGGCGGCCCTCGCCCTGTCGGCCAAGGAGCGGGTCAAGGCCAAGGACGCCGCCGGCGTTCCCATCGCCGGGCGGCGGTTCGAGCGGACCTACAGCTTCCTGGCCCCCGGCGACTCCAACGCCGACTGGATGGCCAAGCCCACCGCCGCCCAGCTGCTGGGGGTCTATCCCGTCGCGGCGCGCCGCAAGCCGCCCGCCAACGCCCGGGCGACGATCGCGTGCAAGGTCAATGTGGAGGGCTTCCTCCGCGACTGCAAAGTCGTGCAGCAGGTACCGGAGAACATGGGCTTCGGCGCGGCCGCCCTCCAGCTGTCCTCGCTGTTCCGCATGAAGCCCAAGATCCGCAACGGCAAGCCCAAGGAAACCGAGGTCACCATCCCGGTCGTCTGGTCGGGGTTCGAGAACATGCCCCAGCCCGCGGGGCCGGCCAACACCCTGGTGCTGGACCCGCCGTGGGCGAGCACGCCTTCCAGCGCCCAGGTGCGCGCAGCCTGGCCGGCCGACGCCAAGGGCGCCACGACCGGTCAGGTGGTCCTGCGCTGCGACCTGAACAAGACCGGCGGCCTCACCTCCTGCGAGGTGCATTCGGAGCTCCCGGCCGGCAAGGGCTTCGGCAAGGCGGCCCGCTCGCTGGCCCCCGCCTTCAAGGTCTCCTTCCAGCCGGACCAAGTGAAGACCCTGGGCGACTACACCGTCGATGTGCCGTTCCACTTCCGCGATCCGACGGGCCCCGACAACCGCAAGATCACCGCGCCCAAATGGATCCGCACCCTGACGCCCGAGGGGATGGCCCTGGTCTATCCCCAGGCCGCGATGAAGGCCGGGGTCAACACCGGACTGGGCGTGGTCGCCTGCGTCGTCGACACCCAGGGCGCGCTGACGGATTGCCAGGTCCGGCGCGAGGAGCCCGCCGGCCTGGACTTCGGCGCGGCGGCCATGGAGGCGGTCAAGCTGATGACCATGAATCCGTGGAGCAAGGAAGGCGAGCCGCTGGACGGCCTGCCCATCGTCCTGCCGATCCGCTTCAACTGGCAGCCCGACCCCGCGCCGCCGCCTGTGGCCGCCAAGCCCTAGCCGAAGCGGGCGTTCAGGTCGGGCAGCCCCTGGCTCGACGCCGCGTAGCCGGTGGTGTCGCCGTCGGCCAGATAGGTCCGGGTCGCGGCCAGCATCGCGCCGTAGGCCGCGCGGAACGGGCCGGTGGCCGAGCTGAGGCGACGCACGCCCAGTTCCGCCAGGCGCTCGGCCGACGGCATGCCCGGGCGGCCCATGGCGTTGACCGGCAGGGCGATCCCGGCGGCCAGCTGGGCCAGCAGGTCCTCCTCGACCGGCATCGGCACGAAGATGCCGCTGGCCCCGGCGTCCTTGTAGAGGGCCGCGCGGCGCAGGGTCTCGGCCAGGGCCGCCTCGCCCTCCGCGAGGTTGGCCAGATAGACGTCGGTGCGGGCGTTGATGAACAGGTCCACCCCCGCGCCCTGGGCGGCGGCGCGGGCGGCGGCGACCTTGCGGGCGTGCAGGTCCGGATCGCGGCGGCCGTCCTCCAGGTTGATCCCCACCGCCCCGGCCCCGACCACGGCCTTGACGGTCTCGGACAGCTCGGCGAGGTCGTCGGTGTAGCCGCCCTCGATGTCGGCGGTCAGCGGGACCTTGATGACCCGGGCGGCGCCGGCGATCACGTCGATCAGGGTCGCGACCGGCAGGGCGTCGCCGTCGGCGTAGCCGCGGCCCCAGGCCACGGCGGCGCTGGAGGTGGCCACGGCCTTGGCCCCGGCGTCCTCCATCAGGGCGGCGCTGGCCGCGTCCCAGGCGTTGGGCAGGACCAGCACGTCCGGTCCGGCGTGCAGGGCGTGGAACTGGTCGGCGGTCGTGGTCATGGCGGCGGCTCCGATGGCTCTGGCGGGCGGAGTATCGAGCAATCCAGCCCTAGTCGTCTCGCGGAAATCGGACCTTGATGACCCGCTGCTGACAGCCCCGTGGCGACAGGCGCCCGCTGGCGGGGCGGACGCCGAAATATGGCCGACGCGTCGTAATGCCGCCTTGGCGAAGTCCCATTGGCTGGCCTAGAGGCAAGAGGTTCGCCAGGGCCGCAAAAAACGGGAACCTCCCCCTCTCCCGGGCTTTGGTTTGGACGACCCGAAACACAGGAAGACCCTGGCCCATGGTTTCATGGAAGAAGATCCGCGTCGGTACGGCGCTTTTCGCCGCCACCCTGACCACCGCCGGCGTGCTGGCCGTGGCTCCCGTGCACCACGTCGCGCCGACCGCCGGCCCGACCAGCGAGCCGGTGAAGCTGACTCCTCCCCTGATGCCCGCCGAGGCCGGCAAACCCCTGCCGAAAACCATCCTGACCTAAGGAGAGGGCGAGGCCCGTTCTCCGGGCCCTCTCGTTTTCGGAGCATTTGGGCGCTATGGAGCGCCCATGCCGTTCACCGCCACCGTCCTGACCATGTTCCCCGAGGCCTTTCCCGGCCCGCTCGGCGTCTCGCTGATCGGTACGGCGTGGAAGGAGCAGGACCTGTGGCGATTGGAAACACTGGACATTCGGGGGTTTTCCAAGGATAAGCGCGGCTTCCTCGACGACACCCCCGCGGGTGGAGGCGTGGGAGCCGTACTCAAAGCGGACGTCATCGCCGCCGCGCTGGACAGCGTGGACCTCGGCGGGCGGCCGCTTTTGTACATGAGCGCCCGGGGTCGGCCCCTGACCCAGGCGCGCGTCAAGGAATGGGCCAAGGCGCCGGGCGTCATCGTCCTGTGCGGCCGTTTCGAGGGGGTGGACCAGCGGGTGCTCGACGCCCGGGGGTTCGAGGAGGTCTCGGTCGGAGACGCTGTTCTTGCCGGTGGCGAGGCAGCGGCGATGGTCGTGATCGAGGCGTGCGTTCGATTGGCTCCAGGGGTTCTGGGCAATTTCGAGAGCACGCAGGAAGAGAGCTTCGAGGACGGCCTCCTCGAGCATCCGCAGTACACGCGACCGCGGACGTTCGAAGGCTTGGACATCCCCGAGGTGCTGCTGTCGGGCGACCACAAGAAGGTGGCCCAGTGGCGGCGCAGTATGCGTGAAGAGACCACCCGCGAGCGGCGTCCAGACCTCTGGGAAGCGCATCTCGCCAATCAACAGGCAAAAGGCGACCCGAAAACGGGTAAGCCCAAAGGAGACTAGACCATGGCTAAGAACATCATCGCCGAACTCGAGCAGGAAGAAGCCGCCCGTCTGCTGGCGGCCCGCGCGATCCCGGACTTCGAGCCCGGCGACACCCTGCGCGTCAACGTGCGCATCAAGGAAGGCGAGCGCGAGCGCGTCCAGGCCTACGAGGGCGTCTGCATCGCCCGCGCCGGCGGCGGCGTGCACGAGAGCTTCACCGTCCGCAAGATTTCGTTCGGCGAAGGCGTGGAGCGTCTGTTCCCGCTGCTGTCGCCGAGCATCGAAAGCATCGAAGTCAAGCGTCGCGGCGTCGTCCGTCGCGCCAAGCTGTACTACCTGCGCGACCGTCGCGGTAAGTCGGCCCGCATCGCCGAGCGTTCGAACGTCCGCAAGGTGGAAGCCGCCGACGCCGAATAAGGCTCGCGATCTTCGAGACGAACGAGGCCCCGGCGGAGACGCCGGGGCCTTTTTCTTTGGCCGTTTTCGAGCGCCGTTTTCCCTGACCGCCCAAGGGATTCTACGGCTAAGCTATTGCGCAACCATACGAATATATTGACAAAACGCCGTTCTTTGGTGTTTGGTAAACGCACCCCCACCGCTTTGCGACGGGCTTATAGACCGCCCCCTTGCTAGGGAGTGGCCCTCTTCGGAAACGGCGTCATGGCCACCGAAGGAAATGCGATATGAGGGCGCGCCGAAAACAGATGGCGCGCCCTCTTTGCGTCTGGAATCCGGGGACATGCCCTCGCGGCGTGTCCCCATCGGCATCCACCGAGCCAGGACCTTGGGACACGCCGCGAGGGCATGTCCCCGTCACCTGACCGTCACGCGGCGTTGAGGCGGCCGCCGCTTGGGCGCGGGCGTCGCCTGCCGGGCGTCGCGGCGATCGCGCATCCGCTGCAGCCGCTTGCGCACCCGCTCGTCGCGCAGCACGGCGGCCGGCACGTCGGTCAGCATCCGCAGGCCCGCGATCGGCGAGACGTTGCGCACGTCGCGCCGGGCCTGGGCCAGCACCTCGCCCACCATGACCCGGCTGTCGATCTCGCCCGCCTCCTTGACCATGGCCAGACGGTGCAGGGCGTAGAGGCCCAGGATCGCGGCGATCAGGAAATAGAAGTCCCAGTTCGACACCCGCAGCGGCATCAGGGTCAGCACGTCGCCGGGACTGGTCCAGCGGACCAGGATCTCCAGCCGGCGGGCCGCGAAGAAGTCGGCGAACACACCGCCCAGCAGCGGCGCCAGGCCCGCCGCCGCCGAGCTGATCAGGGCGTTGGCGGCGATATAGGCCGTGGCCGAGCCGCGCGGCGACAGCTTCAGGGCGATGTTGCCCGACGACAGGGTCACCCCGGCCGTCGCCAGGCCCATCAGGGCGTGCAGGCCCACCAGATAGGCCATCACCCAGAACCGGTCCTGGATCTGCGAGGCCCCGACCATGGCCGCGATGCAGGCGATGAACAGCGGGGCGGCGACGGCCAGCACCGACTTGTTGGCGAAGCGGTCCGACAGCAGGCCCCACGAGCGCAGGGCCAGGACGTTGGTCGCCTGGCTGACCACGCTGAGCACCACCACGAAGGTGACCGACAGGCCCAGCTGCTTGACGAAGAACACCGTGAAGAACGGCGTGGCCAGGTTCACCGCGAACTGCCAGCTGGCCAGGAAGGCGATCAGCCGCCGGAAGTTCACGTCCTTCAGCGGCGCGCGCAGCAGGGGCAGCAGCTTCACCCGCTCGGCCGGGGCGGGCATCTGCGGCTCGGGCGTCAGGGCCAGCTCGCGGCAGCTGAGCAGGCCCGCCAGGAAGGCCGCGCCGTAGAGGCCGGCGAACAGGAAGGGCCGCAGGACCGAGCCCTCCGGCGCGCGGTCCAGGGCCACGGCGGCGGCGAGGCTGGCGACCAGGCCGACGAGGGTGGCGTTGATCGTCCGCTTGGCGAAGATCTGGCCCATCCGCTGCTCGGGCGCCAGGTCGCGCACCCAGGCGTTCCAGGCGCAGCCGCCGAAGGTGGCGATCCCGCAGTAGAAGACCTGGGCCGCCACCAGCCCCGCCAGGGCCAGCTTGCCGCCGCCGGTCAGGGCCAGCAGCGCCATGCCGACCAGGGCGCAGCGGCTGATCAGGCTCGCCAGCACCGAGATCCGCTTGCGGGTCCGCAGCCCCTCGACCATCAGCACGCCGGGCAGTTGCAGCAGCTGGACCCAGAAGGTGATCGCCGCCAGCAGGCCGATGGTGGTGTTGGACGCGCCCAGCTGCAGGGCGAAGGCGGTCAGGATGACGCCGCTGGTCACCGCCGTGACGGCGTTGGACCAGCCCGCCTCCCGGACCAGATGTCGCAGGCCGCGCTCGCGGTCCTCGTCGCTCAGGCTGGGCGTAGGGGCAAGAAACATGCGCAGCAAGGCCTCTGCATAGCTCCGCCGAGGCAAGTTTCACTTGGCTTGCCGCCGCCGGGCGTGAATTTTGGCGTTTCCTCGCTTTACGCGCCCGTCCTCAGGGCCTAGATGCCCGGGTATCATGACCCGCGCACCGAAGACCCTCTACGACAAGATCTGGGACGCTCACGTCGTCAACGAACAGGACGGCGAAGCGATCCTCTATATCGACCTGCACCTCATCCACGAGGTGACCACGCCGCAGGCCTTCGCCGGCCTTCGCGCGGCCGGCCGCAAGGTGCGCCGGCCCGACCGCACGCTCGCCGTGGCCGACCACAACATCCCGACCGAGGGCCAGGCCAAGGGCGTCGACGCCGTGGCCGACGACGAGGCGCGCCTGCAGCTCAAGACCCTGGCCCGCAACGTCGAGGACAACGGCATCGAGTTCTTCCCGATGGGCGACATCCGCAACGGGATCGTCCACGTGGTCGGCCCCGAGCAGGGCCGCACCCAGCCGGGCATGACCATCGTCTGCGGCGACAGCCACACCTCCACCCACGGCGCCTTCGGGGCCCTGGCCCACGGCATCGGCACGTCCGAGGTCGAGCACGTCCTGGCCACCCAGACCCTGCGCCAGGAGAAGGCCAGGAACATGCTGGTCCGCGTCGACGGCCAGCTGGGCCCCGGCGTCACGGCCAAGGACGTGGCCCTGGCCGTGATCGGCGAGATCGGCACGGCCGGCGGCACCGGCTACGTCATCGAGTTCGCCGGCCCGGTGGTCCGCGACCTGTCGATGGAAGGCCGCATGACCCTGTGCAACCTGACCATCGAGGGCGGCGCCAAGGCCGGCCTGGTGGCGCCGGACGACAAGACCTTCGCCTACATCCAGGGCAAGCCCTCCGCGCCGAAGGGCGCGGCCTGGGACATGGCCCTGGCCTACTGGAAGGGCTTCGTCAGCGACGAGGACGCCAAGTTCGACCGCACCGTGGTCATCGACGGCTCGGCCCTGGTCCCGATGGTCACCTGGGGCACCAGCCCCGAGGACGTCATCCCGGTGACCGGCAACGTGCCCGACCCGGAAAGCTTCGCCACCCCGGACAAGCGCGCCGCCGCCCACCGGGCCCTCGACTACATGGGCCTGAAGGCCGGCCAGCCGATCAGCGAAGCCCGCATCGACCGCGTCTTCATCGGCTCGTGCACCAACAGCCGCATCGAGGACATGCGCGCCGCCGCCGCCGTGGTGCAGGAGGCCTTCCTGCACGGCCGCCTGGTGGCCGACCACGTCAAGGCCATGGTCGTGCCGGGCTCGGGCCTGGTGAAGGAACAGGCCGAGGCCGAGGGGCTGGACGCCATCTTCAAGGCCGCCGGCTTCGACTGGCGCGAACCGGGCTGCTCGATGTGCCTGGCCATGAACCCCGACAAGCTGGCCCCGCAGGAGCGCTGCGCCTCGACCAGCAACCGCAACTTCGAAGGCCGCCAGGGCCGCGCCGGCCGCACCCACCTGGTCTCGCCGGCCATGGCGGCGGCGGCGGCGATCGCGGGTCACCTGACCGACGTGCGGGCCCTGTTCGAGGAGACGAACTGATGCAGGCCTTCACGCGCCTCGACGGTCGCGCCGCCCCCCTGTCGCTGGCCAATATCGACACCGACCAGATCATCCCCAAGCAGTTCCTCAAGACCGTGGAGCGCGAGGGGCTGGCCAAGGGCCTGTTCTACGACTTCCGCTTCGACGGCGACGGGAACGAGATCGCCGACTTCGTGCTGAACCGGCCGGAGTACAAGGGCTCGTCCGTGCTGATCGCCGGCGACAACTTCGGCTGCGGCAGCTCGCGCGAGCACGCGCCCTGGGCGCTGATGGACTTCGGGATCCTGTGCGTGATCTCGACCAGCTTCGCCGACATCTTCAACAACAACTGCTTCAACAACGGCCTGCTGCCGGTGGTGCTGAAGCCCGAGGAAGTCGCCCAGCTGATGGACGAGGCCAAGGGCGGCAACCACATGGTCAGCGTCGACCTGGCGGCGCAGACCGTGGTCTCGCCCTCGGGCAAGAGCTTCCATTTCGACATCGATCCCGTCCGCAAGGACAAGATGCTCAAGGGCCTGGACGCCATCGGCGAGACCCTGCAGCACGCGACCGACATCGACCTGTTCGAGAGCAAGCGGGCGCTGGACCGGCCCTGGCTGGAAGCCTGATGCCCAAGTCCGGCACGATCATCCTGGCCGGCACGATCCGCGTCGCGCCCGAGCGCCTGGTCGAGCTGCGCCCGCACCTGAAGGCCCAGGTCGAGGGCAGCCGGGCCGAGCCCGGGTGCCTGGACTACGCCCTGACCGAGGACCCGCTCGATCCGGGCCTGATCCGGGTCTACGAACACTTCGTCGACGAGGCGGCCCTGGCCTTCCACCGCGCCGCCCCGCACATGGCCGCCTGGCGCGCCTGCTGGCCCGAACTGGGCGTGGGCGAGCGCCGCATGTCGTCGTTCGACGTCTCAGACTACCGCGAAATCTGATCTAGAGAGCCTTCCACCATGTCCACGCTCCTGCTCCTGCCCGGCGACGGGATCGGCCCCGAGGTCTGCGCCCAGGTGCGCCGGGTGGCCGCCGTCCTCACGCCCGACCTGAACGTCGAGGAGCGGATCTATGGCGGCGCCAGCTACGACGCCCACGGCACGCCGCTGACCGACGAGGTCCGCGACGCGGCCCTGGCCAGCGACGCGGTGCTGATGGGCGCGGTCGGCGGTCCGCAGTGGGCGAACGCTCCCCGCCACCTGCGCCCGGAAGCCGGCCTGCTGAACCTGCGCAAGGCCATGGACGTCTACGCCAACCTGCGCCCGGCCTACTGCTTCGAGGCCCTGGCCGGCGCGTCCAGCCTGAAGACCGAGCTGGTCTCGGGCCTGGACGTGATGTTCGTGCGCGAACTGGTCGGCGGCGTCTATTTCGGCCAGCCGCGCGGCGTCGAGACCCTGCCGGACGGCCAGAAGCGCGGCTTCGACACCGCCGTCTACACCACCAGCGAGATCGAGCGCGTCGGCCGGGTGGCCTTCGAGCTGGCCCGCGGCCGCACCAACAAGGTCCACTCGGCCGAGAAGTCGAACGTCATGGAGTCGGGCCTGCTGTGGAAGCAGGTGATCACCGAGCTGCACGCCCGCGAATATCCCGACGTCCAGCTGGAGCACATCCTGGCCGACAACTGCGCCATGCAGCTGGTCCGCGCGCCCAAGCAGTTCGACGTGATCGTGACCGACAACCTGTTCGGCGACATCCTGTCGGACGCGGCGGCCATGCTGACCGGCTCGCTGGGCATGCTGCCCTCGGCGGCGATCGGCGACCCGGACAAGCCGGGCCTCTACGAGCCGATCCACGGCTCGGCCCCCGACATCGCCGGCAAGGGCGTGGCCAACCCCCTGGCCGCCATCCTGTCGTTCGAGATGGCCCTGCGCTGGTCGCTCAAGCGCCCCGAGGCCGCCGACGTCCTGCTGGCGGCGGTCAAGGCGGCCCTGGACGGCGGGGCCCGCACCCGCGACCTGGGCGGCGAGCTATCGACGGCCCAGATGGGCGATGCGGTGCTGGCCAAGCTCTAGCGGCGAACACTTGCCCCCTACGGACCGCTACGCGGTCGTCTTCCCCCACAGGGGGAAGAGCCCTGCCGCCGACGACGCGCTTTAGGCTCCGCCCCCTATGGGGCGAACAGACCGCGTAGCGGTCAGGTGGGGGCAAGTGCGAGCCTTCACGAACCGAGCAAGCGCCCCTACCCTCCTCCCAACGAGAAAAGGGAGGAGCAGGCATGATCCCGGGCCTGATGCAGACCGCGCCGCTGCTGATCAGCGGCATCGTGACCTACGCCGCCCAGGCCCACGGCGGGCGCGAGATCGTCTCCAAGCTGATCGACGAGCCCAACTGGCGCTACGACTATGCGGGCCTCCTCCGCCGCTCGGCCCAGCTGGCCCACGCCCTGGCCCGCCTGGGCGTGGGGCCCGGCGACCGGGTCACCTCCCTGGCCTGGAACACCCACCGGCACCTGGAACTGTTCTACGCCATCCCCGGGATCGGCGCGGTGCTGCACACGGCCAATCCGCGCCTGTTCGACGAGCAGATCGTCTACACGATCAACCACGCCGAAAGCGCGGTGCTGGCCTATGACCGGAACTTCGCCGAGCTGGTCGACCGGATCGCCCCGCAGCTCACCACGGTGAAGACCTTCGTCATGCTGTCGAGCCCGGAGCGGACGATCCCCGGCCAGGTCGGCGCCCTGTCCTACGAGGCCCTGATCGCCGGCGAGCCCGCGACGATCGACTGGCCGAGCTTCGACGAGAACGCCGGCGCCTTCCTCTGCTACACCTCGGGCACGACGGGCGATCCCAAGGGGGTGCTCTATTCGCATCGCGCCGTGGTGCTGCACGCCATGGCGGGCGGCCTGAACAGCGCGTTCGGCTTCACCGCCTTCGACGTGGTGATGCCCTGCTCCAGCCTCTACCACGCCACCGCCTGGGGCGTGCCGTTCAGCGCCCCGATCTGCGGGACCAAGCTGGTCCTGCCCGGCGACAAGATGGACGGCGCGGCGCTGCACGACCTGATCCAGGGCGAGGGCGTCACCTTCACCGGCGGGGTGCCGACCATCTGGACGATGTACCTGGACTGGCTGGAGAAGACCGGCCAGCGGCCGGACACCCTCAAGCGGGTCGTGATCGGCGGCAGCGCCGTGCCGCGCGCCATGGCCGAGACCTTCAAGACCCAGTACGGCGTCGACGTGCTGCAGATCTGGGGCATGACCGAGACCTGCCCGATCGGCGTGGTCGCCACCCCCACCCCGTCCCTGGCCGCCCTGGGCGAGGACGCCATGAACGACGCCATCTGGACCCGCCAGGGCCGGCTGCAGTTCGGCATCGAGCTGCGGGTCGAGACCGACGACGGCCAGGCCGCCCCGCGCGACGGCGAGACCTCGGGCGCCCTGAAGGTGCGCGGCCCCTGGGTGGTGCGGCGCTACTTCCGCAAGGACCAGGACGCGGCCCAGGCCGACGGCTGGTTCGACACCGGCGACATCGCCACCCTGGACGAGCACGGCTTCATGCGCATCACCGACCGCCAGAAGGACGTCATCAAGTCGGGCGGCGAATGGATCAGCTCGATCGACCTGGAGAACATCGCCGCCGGCTGCCCGGGCGTGAAGATCGCCGCCGTGATCGGCGTCCCCCATCCCAAGTGGGAGGAGCGACCGCTGCTGGTGATCGAGGCGCACGACGGCGCGTCGGTGGGCAAGGCCGAGGTGCTGGACTATCTGGCGCCGCGGATCGTGAAGTGGTGGACCCCGGACGACGTGGTCTTCGCCCCGGTGCCGCTGACCGCGACGGGCAAGATCGACAAGAAGGTGCTGCGGGAGGCCTGGCGGGGGCATTTGATGGGCTAGAGCGGCGAACACTTGCCCCCTACGGACCGCTTCGCGGTCGTCTTCCCCCACAGGGGGAAGAGCGCTCCGCCCCCTACGGGGGCGGACAGGCGGCGAAGCCGCCAGGTGGGGGCAAGTGGGTGCGCCGTAGCCTCTAAGCCAGCGTCCGCACCTTCGGCTCCCGATCCCAGAACCGCTTGGCGGCCGCGGCGATGAAGTCGGCGCCCAGGCCCACGACGCCCTCGTCCGGCTCCACGCCCGCCTTGTCCAGCAGCGGCCTGGCGGCGTCCGTCGCGCCGATGGCCTTGAGATGCCCGAAGGCGTCCATGACGAACTGTACGGCGGCAGCTTCCTTGAGCAGGGCCGCGCAGCCGGTGTCGGACAGCACCAGGGCGACGGCGTCCACCGTCACCGAGGGCGTGCCCGCTAGCTGGCCGTCGGCCGGGATCAGCGTCCCGTCCGCGCCCTTGGCCCCTCCGATCTTCGGCGCGATGACCTTGGCGACCGCACCCGCCTTCCTGATCGCCGCCTTCAGCTTGTCGACCGCCGCGCCGTCGGAACCGTCGGCGATCAGGACGCCGATCACGTGGCCCTTGATGTCCTGGGGCGCGCGCGGGCCGTTGACGATCCGCAGGGCCGGCGACGGGTCCAGGTCCTGCACCGCCACGGCCGACTTCGAGGCCTTGGGCACGGGCATGTTCAGGCCCGCCCCCACGCGCTTGGCCAGGTCCGGATCGACATTGACCAGGTTGCCCATCATCCGGGTCCGCACCGCCTCGATGCCCACCTTCGACAGCTCGAACACCAGGGCCGAGGCCAGGTGGGCCTGTTCGGCGGGGTCCAGCGACCGGAAGAACAGCCGCGCCTGGCTGTAGTGGTCGGCGAAGCTCTCGGGCCGGATCCGCAGCTTGTCGCCCTGCTCGTTGTCGCCGTCGGCCGCCCCGAAGGTCTTGAAGCCGGTCACCGGGCATTCGCGCGGGCCGCCGATCTCGCCGGCCGTCTCGGCCAGGCTGTTGGGCTCGTAGTTGGCGCGGCCCTTGGGCTGCAACATCTGCATCTGCCCGTCGCGCTGGAAGTTCATCACCGGGCACTTGGGCGCGTTGATCGGGATCTGGTGGAAGTTGGCCGTGCCCAGCCGGCTCTTCTGGGTGTCGAGGTAGCTGAACAGCCGCCCCTGCAGCAGGGGGTCGTTGGTGAAGTCGACGCCCGGCACGATGTTGCCCGGGCAATAGGCCACCTGCTCGGTCTCGGCGAAGAAGTTGTCCGGCCAGCGGTCCAGCACCATTCGGCCGACGATGCGCACCGGCAGAACCTCCTCGGGGATGATCTTGGTCGGGTCCAGCACGTCGAAAGGCAGGCTGTCGGCGAAGGCCTGGTCGAAGGTCTGCAGGCCCAGCTCCCATTCGGGGAAGTCGCCGCGCTGGATCGCCTCGAACAGGTCGCGGCGCTGGAAGTCCGGATCGGCGCCGGCCAGCTTCACCGCCTCGTCCCAGATCGTCGAGGCCACGCCCTGCTTGGGCTTCCAGTGGAACTTGACGAAGGTCGACTTGCCGGCCGCGTTGACCAGTCGGAAGGTGTGGACGCCGAAACCCTCCATCGTGCGCAGCGAGCGCGGGATGGTCCGGTCGCTCATGGCCCACATGATCATGTGGGTGCTCTCGGGCATCAGGCTGATGAAGTCCCAGAAGGTGTCGTGGGCGCTGGCGGCCTGCGGGTAGCCGCGATCGGCCTCCATCTTCACCGAATGGACCAGGTCCGGGAACTTCATGGCGTCCTGGATGAAGAACACCGGGATGTTGTTGCCCACCAGGTCCCAGTTACCTTCCTGGGTGTAGAACTTCACGGCGAAGCCGCGCACGTCGCGCGGGGTGTCGACGCTGCCCGCGCCGCCGGCCACGGTCGAAAAGCGGGTGAAGACCGGGGTCTTCTCGCCGGCCCGCTGGAAGAGGTCGGCCTTGGTCAGGTCGGCCAGCGACTCGTAGAGCTCAAAGAAGCCGTGGGCGGCCGAGCCGCGGGCGTGGACGATCCGCTCGGGGATCCGTTCGTGGTCGAAGTGGAAGATCTTCTCGCGAAGGACGAAGTCCTCCAGCAGCACCGGCCCGCGCTCGCCGCTCTTCAGCTGGTTCTGGTTGTCGGAGACCCGGATGCCCTGGTTGGTGGTCAGGTGGCCCTCGGGGCTGTGGGGGCCCTTTTCCGGCACGTGCTGATGGGTCTCGCCGCCGGCGCCCACCTCGGTCTTGAAGTCCTGCTGATCGGCCATGGCCCGTCTTCCCTGGATGCGACGGGGATGACGCCCAGCCCCGCGTTGGCAACGGGAACGCCTCGGCGGTCGAAAGGGCGCAAGCGGGGCCGGAGTTTAATCCTCCGCCTGGAATTTTAGCCGCCAGCTCTCCGACACCAGTCCCTGGCCGAAGCCGTCATAGGGCCAGCTGTCCTCCAGCACGAACCCGTGGCGGGCGTAGAGCCGCCGGGCGGGCAGCAGGTTGCTCTGGGTCCAGAGGATGATCTCGGCGTAGCCCGCCGTCCGGGCGTAGCTCAGGCATTCGCGGATCAGGGTCTCGCCGACGCCCAGGCCCCGCGCCGACGGCTCGACCAGCAGCAGGCGCAGGCGGCCGACCGTGTCGCTCTCGCGGGCCAGCATGATAGAGCCGACCGAGCGGCCCGCATGCTCGGCGATCCAGCAGGCCTCGCGGGCCGGGTCGAAGGTCTTGACGTAGTCGGACACCACCCCGGCCACCACGCCCTCGAACCGGGCGTCCCAGCCCTGTTCCTCCGCGTACAGAAGACCGTGCCGCTGGACGATCCAGCCGAAGTCGCCGGGTCGCGGGGCGCGCAGGCTGATCATGACTCCAGCAGGGCCTTGAGCCTGGCCAGGTCGGCGGAGACCATCCCCTGGTCGCGCGCGAAGGTGGCGTCGTCCATGCCGGGGACGCGGAAGAGGGTCAGGGTCACCTCGGCCCCGTCGCCGTTGGCCACCACCCGCAGCGGGATGCTGATCTCGGTCCCGTCCGCCAGGGTCACCCAGTGGTCCAGGACGCCGTAGGGGTTCTGCGGCGAGAACCGCACGTGGACGTCGCCGTCGGGGCCGTGGGCCACCCAGCGGTCGCCGTCGCGGGTCAGGCCCGCGCCCAGGCCGGCGGCCCATTGCGGGAAGCTCTCGGGCCGATGGGCGAAGGCGTAGACCTCGGCGGCCGGGCGCGCGATCGACACGGTCATCGGGCGGACTTCGAACAGGGTGGTCATGCCAGGTCTCCTACCGCGCCTCCCCGGTACGATCATCGCCCGGCCGTCGAAAGGCCGTCAACCGGGCCTCAGAACCCCACGCAGGCCGGCTGGGTGACCACCATCACGCCCTCCTGCGAGAACCGCCGCACATAGGCCGCGCGCACGGCCTCGATCCGGTCTTCGCCGCCGGTGCGGCCGGGCAGGGCCAGCATGACGATCTTCGACGGCTCGCGCACGATCGGGCCGGCGTTCGAGCGCCACTGGCCGGCGGCGTCCAGCACGGTCAGGCCGTCGGGGAATCGCGGGGTCAGCTCCTCGTCGACGAAGCGGGCGAAGTCGACCTCGGAGACGCCGACCTGGTCGCCGATCTTGCGGCCGAAGCCCAGCTGGACCAGGCGGCCGGGGCTCTGGCCGACCGGACACGTCGGGGCGGGCGCCAGGCTGGCGCAGCTGGAGAGAAGCGTCGCGCCGACCGCCAGGGTCAGGAGCGCGACCCGGCCCATCAGCCGCCCACCGCCAGGTCGTCGGCGTGGATCATCGGGCCTTCGGTGAAGCCCAGCTCGGCCTCGATGGCGTCGCTGCGCAGGCCGGCGATCTTGTGGGCGTCGGCGCTGTCGTAGCGGACCAGGCCCCGGGCCACCTCGCGGCCGGTCTCGTCGCGGACGCGCACGGCGTCGCCCTTGTCGAACGGCCCCTCGACGGCGCGGACCCCGGCGGCCAGCAGGCTCTTGCCGCTGGCCAGGGCGACCGCGGCGCCGGCGTCGACGGTCAGCCAGCCCTGGGGGGCCAGCGAGCCGGCGATCCAGGCCTTGTAGGCGGCGGCGGGCGAGGCGCCGGCCTCGATCACCGTGGCCAGGGCCCCGTCCTCGATGGCCTGCAGCGGCGCGGGGCGCGAGCCCAGGGTGATCAGGGTGGCGCAGCCGGCGGCCCGGGCGATGCGGGCGGCGGCGATCTTGGTGGCCATGCCGCCGGTGCCGACCCCGGCCGAGGCGTTGGCCCCCTCGGCCATGGCGGCGATCTCCGGCGTGATCTCGGCGACCCGTTCGATGTGGGTGGCCGAGGGATCGCGGCGCGGGTCGGCGGTGTAGAGGCCGTCGATGTCGGACAGCAGCACCAGCAGGTCGGCGCCGACCATCTGGGCCACGCGGGCGGCCAGGCGGTCGTTGTCGCCGTAGCGGATCTCCTCGGTCACCACCGTGTCGTTCTCGTTGACCACGGGCACGACGTTCAGGGCGATCAGGGTCTCGGCGGTGGCGCGGGCGTTCAGCCAGCGGCGGCGCACCTCGGTGTCGTCGCGGGTCAGCAGGATCTGGGCGGCGCCGACGCCGTGCGGCTCCAGCGCCTCCTCCCAGGCCCGCATCAGCACCGACTGGCCGGCGGCGGCGGCGGCCTGCTTCTCGGGCAGGGTCAGGGACTTGCGGCCGGTCAGGCCCAGGCGCCTGCGGCCCAGGGCCACGGCCCCGGACGACACCACCACCACCTGCTGCCCCCGGGCCCGCAGCCGGGCGACGTCGGCGCAGAAGGCGTCCAGCCAGGCGCGGTCCGCCGCGCCGGTGGCGGCGTCGACCAGCAGGGCCGAGCCGACCTTGAAGACGATGCGCTTGGCGCGGCTGAGCGCTCCCCCCGACGCCGACATCAGGGCTTCCAGCCCCCGGGGGTCTCCTCGATGTGGTCCTCGTCGTCCTCGATCTCCTCGATCGCGTCGCCGCGACGGATGCGCACCTGGGTGTAGGCGGCGCGCAGGAGCTCGGTGACGCCTTCGCCGGAGACGCCGGAGACCAGCATCGGCTTGATCCCCGCCACGGCCTCGAGCTCGGCGGCCTTGGCCGCGCGGGTCTCGTCGTCCAGGGCGTCGACCTTGTTCAGGGCCAGGATCTCGGACTTGTCGGCCAGCTCGTCGCCATAAGCTTCCAGCTCGCCGCGGATCGTGGTCCAGGCGCCGGCGATGTCGTCCTGGGTGGCGTCCACCAGGTGGATCAGCACCGCCGAGCGCTCGACGTGGCCCAGGAACCGGGTGCCCAGGCCCGCGCCCTCGCTGGCGCCCTCGATCAGGCCGGGGATGTCGGCCATGACGAAGCGCTCGCTGGTCGACAGGTCGACCATGCCCAGGTTCGGGGTCAGGGTGGTGAACGGATAGTCGGCGATCTTCGGCTTGGCGGCGCTGGCGGCGGCCAGGAAGGTCGACTTGCCGGCGTTGGGCAGGCCGACCAGGCCGACGTCGGCGATCAGCTTCAGCCGCAGCCAGACCCACAGCTCCTCGCCCTCCTGGCCGGGATTGGCGTACTTCGGGGCCTGGTTGACCGGGCCCTTGAAGTGCAGGTTGCCCCAGCCGCCGTTGCCGCCCTTGGCCAGGCGCAGGGTCATGCCGGCGGTGTCGAGGTCGGCGATCAGGGTCTCCTTGTCCTCCTCCAGCACCTGGGTGCCGACGGGGACCTTCAGGATCACGTCCTCGCCCGCCGCGCCGTGGCGCTGGCGGCCCATGCCGTGCACGCCCGTGCCGGCCTTGAAGTGTTGCTGATAGCGGTAGTCGATCAGGGTGTTGAGGCCCTCGACCGCCTCGATCCAAACATCGCCGCCTCGGCCGCCGTCCCCGCCGTCGGGGCCGCCGTATTCGATGTACTTCTCGCGTCGGAACGAGACCGCGCCGCCGCCGCCGTTTCCGGAGCGGACATAGATTTTGCACTGGTCCAAGAATTTCATGAGCGTCTTTTGTCGTAAGGCGGCGTGTCCGTCGAGCCGAAACCGGTCTACGGCAAAGCCTCGCCGCGTTCAGGCTCGGTCTTTTGTCGTCTAGGCGACACTTTGACGCGTCGAACCGCGTTCGTCATCGTGACGAAATGTTAAAAGAGATCATGCGACAAACGACCTCATGAGGAAGCCGACAGGACCATTGCGCGGGGAGGGCTGGCGTTGACGACGACAATTACTGACGCCGATTTTGCGCATGATCTGCAGGATCTGACGCTGCCGACCCTGTGTCGGAAGTACACCCACGAGGCGTCGCTGCATCGGAACATGCTGATGAGCCGGGGCACGGGCCTGGCGCCCGAATGGCGCGACTTCCGCGCCTTCCTGACCGCCATCGGCCGCCGCCCCACCGAAGAGCACGACTTCGTCCTGCTCAATCGCCACGAACGCACCTACGGCCCCGGACGGGCCCGCTGGATGACGCCCGACGAACAGGCCGTCCACGAGGAAGAGTTCGACCGCCAGCAGGCCGCCAAGAGCCGCGAAACCCATCAGCTGATGCACCAGGCCGCGGCGATGAAGCGCGCCAGCGCGCCCAACGCCGCCAACTTCGGCCAGTGGACCCCGATGGCCGGCCGCCAGGTCTCCTATACCGAGGTGGCCAAGCGCCTGGCGATCCCGATCGGCGCCCTGAACAAGACCATGGCCGACGGCCGCACGGCCGACGAACTGGTCAAGCGCTCGGGCTCGGCCCAGGAGCTGATCAATCCGGACCTGCAGTGGCTGCCGCCGGACCCGACCCGCAAGGCCAACTTCTTCGAGGCCTTCCGCATCTGGCACATGCAGGTGCAGCCGCAGTTCGCCCGCGCCGCGACGCCGACCTTCCTGTTCCTGTTCATCGCCCTGCCCGTGATGCGGGAATGCCGCGACGAGCTGATGGCCCTGAACCTCTGGAACCCGTTGGGCCAGCGCGCCATGAACGCGCGCGACGGCCACGTGGCGTGGAAGAAGTACTGCGAGTTCATGCCCCGGGCGCAGGTGGCGATGATGGAGATCCCCATCTACGCGACCTATTCGCTGCTCAGCGACCTGGACGCCCTGTGCGAACGGATCATCGTCGCCGAGAAGCGCTTCCGCGAAGGCCCGCAGAAGACCATCGCCACGCACCGCGCGGCCTAGGCCTCACGCCAGCCACACCATCATCCGGGTGTCCACCGGCTCGCCGCGGGCGACCGAGGGCTTGGTCTCGACCACGCCCGTGTACAGGAAGCCGGCCTTGACCAGCACCTGGCCCGACGCCGGGTTGTCGGCGAAATGGCCGGCGACGACCACCTTCTTGCGCCAATCAGCCTTGGCCCAGGCCATGGCCCCCTGGACGGCTTCCGTCGCCAGGCCGCGGCCCCAGTAGGGCCGGCCGATCCAGTAGCCGATCTCCAGGTGGCCGACGGGCGGGGTGAAGAAGCCCAGCACCCCGACCACGCCGGTGTCCTCCAAGTCGATCACGAAGGTGGCGTCCCTGCCCCGGTCCTGGACCTGGCAGCGGGCCACGAAGCCGTCGGCCTCGGCCTGGCTGTAGGGCCAGGGCATGCGGGTGGTCATCTTGGCGATCGCATAGTCGCCGCACAGCGCCGCGATCCGCGGCGCGTCGTCGGCTTCAGGAGCCCGCAGCGTCAGCCGCCGCGTCTCGATGATCGGACTCTTCTCGATCACGCACATGTCTTGGTTACGCACCTGGGCGCGCCTCCCGTTCTCGGTCCTTCTAGGTGGGGACCGTGACGCTCGGATTTCAGGCCTGGGGTCCTTTTGCGGCCAGGAAATTTCGAGCGCGGACAAAACAAAAGCGGGGAGCCCGGCGTCCGGACTCCCCGCTTAGGTTTCGTCTGTCCGGATCGTCTTTCTTGGAGGAAAGCGCGACCCGGATCTCTACGAGGTTCGCGCTATTCGGCGGCCTGGGCCACCGGAGCCACGTTCACGTAGGTCCGATTGTTGCGCTTGGTGACAAAGCCCACCGCACCTTCGACGAGCGCGAAGAGGGTATGGTCCTTGCCCATGCCCACGCCGGCGCCCGGCCAGAACTTGGTGCCGCGTTGACGGATGATGATGTTGCCGGCGGCGACCTTCTGGCCACCGAACTTCTTCACGCCAAGACGACGGCCAGCCGAGTCGCGACCGTTGCTGGACGAACCACCAGATTTCTTGTGAGCCATTGTGCTCTCCTGATCCTTAGAGGCGCAGCCGCTTAGGCTTCGCCGTCTTCCTTGGCGGCGGCCTTCTTAGGCGCGGCCTTCTTCTTCGGGGCGGCGGTCGGTTCGGCGTGCTCGACGACGACGGCTTCCACCTTGGCGGACGACTTCGAGGCCTTCTTGGCGACGGTCTCGACTTCAACCTTGGCCGGGGTGACCGGAGCCACGGCGGCGACGGCGGCGTCGCCCAGGCCGCGAGCGCGCGCGTTCAGGATGACCTTCGGGGTCAGGTCGACCGTGCCGTCCCACTTGCTGGTCTTGCCGGCGCCGGCGACCGAGGTCACGCGGATGACCGACTCGGTCTGGCGGTGACCGCGGGTGCGGCGATAGCCCTGACGGCGGATCTTCTTGAAGATCTTCACCTTCTCGCCCTTGCGGGTTTCGATCAGGGTGCCGGAGACGACAGCGCCGTCCACCGTGGGGGCGCCGACCGTCACGGCCTCGCCTTCGCCAAGCATCAGGACTTCGCCGAAAGCGACTTCCGAGCCCGGTTCACCGTCGAGCTTTTCGACAACCAGCAGATCGCCGGCTTGGACCCGGTACTGCTTGCCGCCGGTTTTGATCACCGCGTACATAGGTTAGCGCCTTAAGAAACGTGCGTTCGCAAAATGGGGAACGCCCGCTGGGAGACCCTGCGGGCGAGAGGGGCGCACTTATACCGGCGAAAGCCCCTGAGTCAACGGCGAACGGCGCCCTGACGCTTGACGAAATCCACGACGCAGCCCTAGCCGCGCCGAACGTCGGCCCGCATGGAAGTGGAGAGGGGCGAAGCTTTGGAGGTCCCGCCCCGCCTCGCGCCTCGCGTACGGGGAATCAGGAGCCCCCGCCGGCGCGGTCCGATGCGCGGCTCCATGAAGAGAGCCTCTGGTATGTTACTTTATAACAGGCTATAGCCGCAGACGTGAACACGACCTTCTTCGCCTCCGTCGCCGCCACCGGGTTCGTCGTGGCCTTCCTGCATGCGGCCTTGCCCACGCACTGGCTGCCGTTCGTGCTGGTGGGCCGCGCCCAGAAATGGACGACGGGGCGGACCCTGGGCGTCACCCTGCTGGCGGGCCTGGGCCATGTGGGCCTGACCATCGTGCTGGGCCTGGCCGTGGTGGCCGCGGGCCTGGTGGCCCAGCCGCACCTGGGCGATTCCTTCCATTGGGTGGTCGGCGGGCTGATGGCGGCGCTGGGCGTCTTCTATCTGGTCAAGGGCCGGCACAAGCACGCGACCCTGGAGACCGGCCGCAAGTTCGCCTCCGACCGCGCCGCCATCACCGCCCTGGTGGTGTTGCTGACCCTGTCGCCGTGCGAGGCCTTCCTTCCTTATTATCTGGCGGGGATGGAGCACGGCGTGGCCGGCTTCCTGACCCTTTCGGCGGTGCTGCTGGCGGCCACCTCGGCCGGCATGCTGATCTTCACGGGCCTGAGCCTGGCCGGCTTCAACCGCCTGGGCCTGGCTCGGCTGGAACAGTACGAGGAGCTGATCCTGGGCGGCGCGCTGATCGTGATCGGCGCGGCGGTGGCGTTCCTCAAGACCTAGACTTCTTGATCCGCTCATCCCGGCGAACGCCGGGACCCGGATGGAATGGCTTTGAGGTGGGTTCCTTGAACGCGGCGCTCATCCCGTCAGATTCCCCGCTTTAGGATCTGGGTCCCGGCGTTCGCCGGGATGAGCGGCGTTTGGAGGTGCTTCCACCGAGGCCTCTTCACACCTAAATAGCGGCCATGACCGACACCACATCCAATTCCGGCAAGATCCCCGTCACCGTGCTGACCGGCTATCTCGGCGCCGGCAAGACCACCCTCCTCAACCGCATCCTCACCGAGGAGCACGGCAAGCGCTACGCCGTGATCGTCAACGAGTTCGGCGAGGTGGGCATCGACAACGACCTGGTGGTCGGCGCCGACGAGGAAGTGTTCGAGATGAACAACGGCTGCGTCTGCTGCACGGTGCGCGGCGACCTGATCCGCGTCCTCCAGGGCCTGATGAAACGGAAGGGCGGCTTCGACGCCATCGTGGTCGAGACCACGGGCCTGGCCGATCCCGGCCCGGTGGCCCAGACCTTCTTCGTCGACGACGACGTCAAGGCCCGCACCTATCTGGACTCGGTCACCGCCGTGGTCGACGCCAAGCACATCCTGCTGCGGCTTTCCGATTCCAAGGAAGCGGTCGAGCAGATCGCCTTCGCCGACCAGATCGTGCTGAACAAGACCGACCTGGTCTCGGAAGACGACCTGCGCCACGTCGAGGCCCGTATCAAGCGCATCAACCCGCTGGCCCCGATCCACCGCGCCCAGCGCTCGAACGTCCCGCTCGAGACCATCATCGGCAAGCACAGCTTCGACCTGGAGCGGATCACCGAGCTGGAGCCGGAGTTCCTGAACCCGGCCCACGGCGAGGACGGCCACGTCCACGACGAGCACTGCGGCCATGATCACCATCACCACGACCATGATCATGACCACCACGGTCACGACCACCATCACCACCATGACCACAAGAGCGACATCCACGACGACGGCGTGAAGGGCATATCCCTGACGCTGGACAAGCCGGTGGACGGCCAGAAGATCACCGCCTGGCTCAACGACCTCTTGGCCCGCCGCGGCGTCGACATCCTGCGCGCCAAGGGCATCATCGACGTGAAGGGCGAGGAGCGCCGTCTGGTGTTCCAGGCCGTGCACATGATCCTGGAAGGCGACTTCCAGCGCCCGTGGACCGACAAGGACAAGCGCTACAGCCGCATGGTGTTCATCGGCCGCGACCTGGACGAGGCCGAACTGAAGGCCGGTTTCGAGGCGACGGCGGCTTAGGAAGGCTCACACCGACTTGCCCCCACCTGACGGCTTCGCCGTCTGTCCGCCCCCATAGGGGGCGGAGCCTACCCGCGAGGCTCTTCCCCCTCTGGGGGAAGACGATCGCGAAGCGATCCGTAGGGGGCAAGTGTTCGCCCGCACAAGTCAGAAAGCCCCGGACCATCGGCACGGGGCTTTCTCGTAATGCCTAGCGAATATCCTCGTTCACGATCCCGATCTGGGTCCAGCCCTCGGCGTGGACCTTGTCGATCACGCCCATCAGCGCCTCGTAGGGCACGTCGGCCTGGGCGCTGACCATCAGGCGCTGGTCCTTGCGCGGGCCGGTCTGGCCGTCGGCGGCGAACCGGGCGCTGACGTCGCCGGCCAGGGTGTCCAGCCGCGTGGGCTGGCCGGCCAGGTACAGGGCGCCCGAATTCTGGATCGAGATCAGCACCGGCGGCTTGGGCGGGACGTCCGTCTTGCGGGCCGGCGGCATGTCGAGCTTGATCGAGGTGGTGGCCATGGGCACGGCGACCATGAAGATGATCAGCAGCACCAGCAGGATGTCGACGAACGGCGTGACGTTGATGTCCGCGTTCTGCCGGATCGCATAGGCCCCGCCGCCCGCCCCAGCCAGTTTCGCCGCCATGACCTGTCTCCTCTCCATGCCCCGTTCGGGATCGATTGAAGTTACAGGTGTAGTTTTCTACCGTTTCTTACGCTTGTAAAGCGCCAAGCTCCCAAGCCCTGAGACAGGCACGAAAAAGGGGCCGGACATGGCGTCCGGCCCCTGATCTTTCGCATGATCGCGGAAGAGATCCTTAGTGGATGTCTTCGTTGATCAGGCCGACCTTGTACCAGCCGGCGGTCTGCAGGGCGTTCAGCACGCCCATGAAGTCGGCATAGGTCACGTCGGCGTCGGCGCGGACCATGACGCGCTGGTCGTCCTTCGGTCCGGCCTGGCCGGTGGCCGTGAACTTGGCGTCCAGGTCGAACTGCAGGTTGTCCAGGCTCGTCTGCTTGTCGGCCACGTACAGGGCGCCCGACTTCTGGATCGAGATGAACACCGGTTCCTTCGGCTTGGGGGCGTTCGGCGGCGGCGGGGTCGCCGGCGGCAGGTCCACCTTGATCGCCACGGTCGCCATCGGCACGGCGACCATGAAGATGATCAGCAGCACGAGCAGGATGTCGACGAAGGGCGTGACGTTGATTTCGGAGTTCTGGCCGAGGGAGTAGCGACCACCACCCCCGCCAGCAAGTTTAGCCGCCATTGCCTGACTGTCTCCCAAGGGCCGCCTCTGTGGCGGTCCCGAAAAATGTTAGAGGCCACGTCTGGCGCAGACGGGCGCGGAAGTAAAGCCCGACGAGAGGCCGCGATGGCAACCCCTTTTGTGACTCTTTTTGACGGAACGCCGTTCAGGGGACGGGTTCTCCGGGCCTGGCTCGCGCCCCACGCGCATTGAGCGCGTATTGACGCCCGACTAGGCGCCCGCGTCGGGGCGCGGTATGGCGCGCGAATGATCTATTCCTTCGACGCCTACGTCACCGCCGCCCTGTTCGACCGCGCCGGTCGCGCCGCCTTCGCCCTGGGCGACGGCACGGTGCGATTCGAGAACGAGGGCGGCTTCGTCACCGTCGAGGCCCACGACGGCGCGGTGCTGGCCGCCGCCGTCCACCCCTCGGGCCGGGGAATCGTCACCGGCGGCGACGACGGCCGCGTGGTCTGGAGCCGGATCGAGGGCGACGAGGTCGCCGCCACCCTGGTGGCCGAGGTCAAGGGCCGCTGGATCGAGCACGTCGCCGCCAGCGCCGCCTCGGGCCTGATCGCCTTCACCGCCGGCAAGGAGGCCCACGTCCGCGACGTGGCCGACGCCAAGTTCCTGCGCGTCTTCCCGCACGACAAGACCGTCTCGGGCCTGGCCTTCGACCCCAAGGGCCGCCGCCTGGCCACGGTGGGCTACGGCGGCGCCTGGCTGTGGTGGGCCAAGATCGACGGCCAGAAGCCCCAGGCGCTGAAATGGGCCGGCAGCCATATCGCCGCGGTCTTCAGCCCCGACGGCAAGTTCATGGTCACGGCCATGCAGGACAACCAGCTGCACGGTTGGCGGCTGGCCGACGGCAAGGACATGCGGATGGGCGGCTATCCGTCCAAGATCAAGAGCCTGGCCTTCTTCGACAAGGGCAATCTGATGGTCACCGCCGGCGCCAACGGCGCCGTGGTCTGGCCGTTCGCCGGGTCCAACGGCCCGATGGGCAAGGAAGCGGCCGAGATCGGCTTCTCGCGCGACTCGATGGTGGTGCAGGTCGCCGGCGTCGACGCGCTGCCGGTGGCCCTCGCCGGCCAGGACAACGGCAAGATCTGGGGCGCCCACATGCGATCGGGCCGCATCGAGACCCTGAAGGCCGAAAAGGGCGCGGCGATCAGCTCGCTGTCGGTCTCGGCGGATGGGAGCCGGCTGGCCTGGGGGGATGAAGACGGCGAGGCCGGGGTGATCGCGATCCCGGCGATGGACACGCGGTTCTGATCTTCCGCTCTTAAAGTTGTCATCCCGGAAGCCTCGCAGAGGCTGTCCGGGACCCAGGGGACTGGGCGAAAGCGGTGCGGTTCACCTGGGTCCCGGACAGCGCTACGCGCTTGCGGGATGACAACCGCTAGAAATGGCGGATGAGGCTCAGAGCCCCCTAAGCGCCTCGACCACCGCCTTCACCACGGCCTCGTCCGTGTCGCGCAGGCCGTCCGGCACGAAGCCCAGCTCGTGGGCGCGGTGCTCGTGCCCCTGGGCCAGGCCCTCGACCATCGGCGCGCTGCACGAGCCGTGCACCTCGCGCACGGCGGTGCGGGCGACCAGCTCGGCCACGTTCGACGGATTGACCCCGCCGCCGGCCAGGATGGCGATGCGGCCGGCCGCCTGGCCGACCAGGGCGGCGATCATCGACGAGCCGGCCATGGCGTTCAGCGCGCCGCCCGAGGTCAGGATGCGCTCGAAGCCCAGGTCGATGGCGGTCTCCAGGGCCGCGAACGGGTCGGGCGTCAGGTCGAAGGCCCGGTGCAGGGTCACGCCCATCCCGTCGGCGTGGGCGACCAGCATGGCCAGCACATCGACATCCAGCTCGCCCGAGGGCCGGTTGGCGCCGACCACCACCCCCGCCAGCCTGGCCTTCCGCGCGGCGTCGATGTCGCGGAAGATCGCGTCCACCTCGCGGGCGTCGTAGACGAAGTCGCCGTGGCGCGGGCGGATCATCGGATAGATCGGGATCGCCGCCTCGGCCGCGATGGCCATCAGCCCCGGCGCCGGGGTCAGGCCCTGCAGGGCCAGGGCCGAGCACAGCTCGATGCGATCCGCGCCACCGGCGATCGCCGCCGCCAATCCGGCGGGCGTATCGACACAGACTTCCAGGATCACGCGGTCGGACATCTTGGCGGCTCCCAGGCTCGTGGTACGGATTCGTGACCGGCGTTCTTTTGGCGCCTTTCGGGGAGCTTACCCATGCTGAATCGTAGAGGCCTGATCGGCGCCTCGCTCGTCGGGTCGGGATTGATGGGGGGCGGCGCGGCCTCGGCGGCCGGTCCCTCGGGCGGAATCCAGCTGACCAAGCCCTGCGTGATCTCCACCTGGGACTTCGGCGTGCCGGCCAACCAGGCGGCCTGGGCGATCCTGTCGAAGGGCGGCCGGGCGCTGGACGCGGTCGAGGCCGGGGCCCGCGTGCCCGAGCAGGACCTGAAGAACCACAGCGTCGGCCGGGCCGGCTATCCCGACCGCGACGGCCACGTCTCGCTGGACGCCTCGATCATGGACGAGCACGGCGGCTGCGGCGCGGTCGCGGCCCTGGAGCACATCGCCCACCCGATCTCGGTGGCCCGAGCGGTGATGGAGAAGACCCCGCACGTCCTGCTGGTCGGGGCCGGCGCCCTGCAGTTCGCCCAGGAGCAGGGCTTTCCGCGCGAGGAACTGCTGACGCCGGAATCCCGTGCCGCCTGGGAGGCCTGGAAGAAGGAGGCCAAGTACGCGCCCAGGGCCAACAGCGAGGTCGGCGACTACGGGAAGACGTCCGGACAGCTGGGCACGCCCGGCGGCAAGGGCAATCACGACACCATCGGCATGCTGGCCCTGGACGCGGCCGGCAACCTGTCGGGCGCCTGCACCACCAGCGGCATGGCCTGGAAGCTGCGCGGCCGGGTCGGCGATTCGCCCATCGTCGGGGCCGGGCTCTATGTCGACAACGACGTCGGCGCGGCCACCTCGACGGGCGTCGGCGAGGAGGTGATCCGCAACGTCGGCTCGTTCCTGGTGGTCGAGCTGATGCGCCAGGGCCGCTCGCCCCAGGACGCCTGCAAAGAGGCCGTCGCCCGCATCCTGAAGAAGAAGCCGGACGCCAAGGACCTGCAGGTGGGCTTCCTGGCGCTGAGCAAGACGGGCCAGGTCGGCGCCTGGTCGATCCAGAAGGGCTTCAGCTACGCCCTGTGCGACGGGACGCGGCAGGACCGGCTGGAGGCGGGCGACAGCTTCTACTGAGGCGGCGTCATGTTTCCCTCTCTCTTTGAGAGAGGGAGGGGCCCATGGCGAAGCCATGGGAGGGTGAGTGGTTACACCCTCACCGAATGAAACGCGGTCGTTCGGCCGGTCTTCGACGTGAAGAGCCCCGCCTTTCAACCGTCATCCTGGGACTTGTTCCGAGGGTGACGGAGGTGGACGCGAGCGCAGGCCGGGGACATGCCC